>NZ_JAHONA010000050.1 GCF_019131995.1 Collinsella aerofaciens
ACGCCGGGCCGACTCGCTTCGGATCGGGCTCTACACCAACTTTCTCGACACTACCACGCAGCGAGTTCAAATAGTGCTGAGTCGCCTCGTCCATATCTTTACCTCCTTTCGGGGCTCGATTTACAACCCATATATTTGGCTATCTGCCAAATACCATCGTGCGGGATTGAGCCACCTTGTGTCCCTCAAATCAATGAGTATGGCGAGAGCGCTGTTGAAAACGACTACAGCGCCCACTCTTCATTTAGGTTAAAGGCTTACAACCCGATCACAAACCTCCAACGCAGCAGATCGATGCGTGACGATGATGACGGTATGGCCGAGATTTCGCATACGATCCAGCATTTCTCGCTCGGTCTTGGGGTCGAGGGCCGATGTGCGTTCATCGAGCAGAAGCACGGGGGAGCCGGAGTAGACCGCACGCGCAACGGCAAAGCGTTGCTCCAGGTCTCCGTACCAGTTGTCGCTGGTGTCGTCCCAGGTTAGGTCCATCTGGCACCATTTGCCGTCGATCTTTACGGCGTTCCAGGTGTGGCCGTTGCCGGTGACGCGGCCGTTGGCGATGCCCGCGGCGTCAAGGAGCTTGGAGTAGATGCGCTGGTAGCTCTCGCAGGTGCCCTGGTGGCGCGTGAGGCCGCTCTCGGCCGAGCACCAGTTGAGGTTGTGGTCGTACTCCAGCTGGTCGTGCGTCCAGTCGTGGAGCCACAGCGCCCTGTCGTAATCCGAGCCGTCTGTCTGTTGCCTGCACTGGGCCACGGCGTTGTTGACGATCTGCGTGACGCTTGGGCGGGCGGCGTCGTTTACGGTCACCTCCGCCGTGGTGCGCATGTAGTAGATCCCCTTGTCGTTTTGGGGGTCGTTTCTGTCGTTGTCCATAAAGTAGAAGTAGATGCGGTACGTGCCCGATGCCGTGAAGTCAAAGGTAAAGTCGTGGCCCGCGGCGCCCAGGCTGTAGTAGCTGCCCCATGCCGCGCGCGACGGGTCGCAGACGCTCTCATGGCTGTCGCCGTCCCAATAGGTGGGCACGTCCATGCGCGCCTTGGCCTGGGACGAGCCGTTGGTCTGGGTCACGTGGAAGGTCGTCGCGGTGCCCGCGGGGGCGTCGTTCCACGAGACGGTGAAGGTGACGCCGTTTTGGGTTGCCGTTGCTGAGTGGGCGTAGGTGGTTTGTGCCGTGGCGGAGATGGCCTCGGGAGCGCCGTTGGTTTGGGTGCGGAGGGATGGGGCGGGGGTGCCGGTTGCGGCGGTGGTGGCGGCATTGGTGGCGATGGCGCTTTCCGTGTTGGCTGCGCTGGCGCCGGTGGATGTTGCGGTGCTGTCCTCTACGGTATTTGCTGTCGCATTTGTGTTGGCGCCGTCTTCAGCCTTGCCTGTGTCGCTGCTCGTGGCGTCGGCTTGCGCCTGCTGCTCGGCTGTTTCTTGAGGCTGAATCGCTTCCGCTATGGCTGCCATGGGCATCGTCGAGCTGACCATGGACGTGCATGCGATCGCGCAGAGCAGGTAGTAAAGGGGTCGTTTCATAGCGGAGCCTCTCGGTGAGCAGCCAATAGGGTCCGAAGGCAGCTCCAGGCCAGCACTCCGCGCATATTTTGTTGCGGTTTATTTTACGGGAACATCAGTCAACATCAGCGAACTTTCTGGGGAATGTTGATATTCAAGGTACTACCTATGTGGGTATTGGTTCCCCTGCTCGTGTCTCATTTGTAACATCGAATGTGATAAAATCACGTTAAATGAAGGGAGAATGGTATGCTACTTGACCTTACAGTCGGTAATTGGATGTCGTACGGAAACGATGCTCAGCTCAGCATGCTGGGCTCGCTCGAGCGCCAACATAAGGAGACACTTGCCAAGCTGCCTGGATGGCGCAGCAAGTACGTGTTGCCGGTCGCTGCCATATACGGCGGCAATGCATCGGGCAAGACGGCACTTTTCAAGGCGCTTGCGGCATTGAAAACAATGGCTACCGTTGATGTGGGGGTGGATGGGGTTCTTCCCGTCGATACCTTTCGCCTTGGGGACGATGAGGGGCCTGCATCCTTGGACATCACGTTTCTTGTTGGTGCGAACGTGTACAGGCTCTACGTTGAGGCAACTCCCACCGCTGTCGTATATGAGTCGCTCGAGCTAGTGCGGGAGAAAGCGGGCATCGTCTTGTACGAGCGTGAGGCAGTCGAGGACGGGCCAGACTCTTACTCCTTTGAAGAGGGCTTTTTCGGCGATTCTGGGCATGTCGCTTACGCTGCGCAGAGTACGCGTGCAAACCGACTTTTTTTGGAGAGCGGCGTTGCGCAGAATGTTTTAGAGCTCAGGGAGGCGCACGGCTGGTTTTCGCACACGCTGGAACTGGTGGGCGTTGGCTCGCAGGCATGGTCGTTCGCTAAAGCTGCTGGCACTCAGGAGGGCTTCCTCGATTTCGCAGGGGATGCGCTTTCGCGTTTGGATACTGGCATATCGAGACTTGTCGCCGAGCCGGTTGGTCCCGAGGCGTTGCCTAAAGATGCCGCTTTGCAGCGCAGTATTTCCGAGCTGGATGACGACGGGGTCATTACCGTGCTGCTTGATGTCGAGGCGGGGGACTACGGATTTGAGATGCTTACCGTACGTTCGGCTGCGGGGCATCCCGAAGTGCAACGCCTGCGCACCGTGCACGTTGGTTCCGACGGCAGTGAACACATTTTCTCCCTGGGAATGGAATCTTCGGGCACCCAGCGTCTGATGGGGCTTCTGCCTATGCTGTTCGACCAGTCGGGTATGGGTGGCACTGCATGCTCTAAGGTTTACGTGGTGGACGAGCTCGATCGCTGCATGCACACAATGTTAACGATGCGTCTCGTTTCCGACTTCTTGTCGGGGTGTGGAGCCGACACACGCAAGCAACTCATGTTCACTACGCACGACCTCCTGCTTATGGATCAGTCTTTGATGCGTCGTGACGAGATGTATGTTGCCCAACGTGGCTCCGATGGCTGCTCGGAGCTTGTGGGACTTCCTGAGTTTAAGGGCATCCGCTTCGACAAGGATCTTGTTCGTAGTTATCTTGACGGCCGCTTTGGCGGCATTCCGATGTTCGGGGAGGCGGGTTCGCTTGGCTAGGCGTAAAAGTGGACTTGCACCGCGAAGGACGAACGTTCGAGACTATCGCTGCGTGTGCTGGGTGAGTGCCGAGGGAACTACTGAGCGTGATTACCTGGGTATGGCCGTTTTCAAGGATGCGCAAGTGTCGGTGAAATTCCCAAAGAACACTCATCCAAATCGGCACAATCCAGCTGCTGTGCTAAAGCGGTTCGAAAAAGTGTTACGCGAGAACGACTTCCGTGCCGGGGACGAGGCGTGGCTCGTGGTGGATGTTGACGATTGGGATGAAGACGAGTTTGGTGAGCTATTGGCCTGGAAGGTGGCAGATGGTCGTCATCACTTGGCCGTAAGCAACCCAAAGTTTGAACTGTTCCTCGTGATGCACTTCGAGAAGGCCAATGGCTGCACGACTCCGGAGAAAGTGGACTCTGCCTTGAAGAGACATTTGCCTCGCTATGCGAAGCGCGTTTCTGCGACGCAGTTCTCAGCCAAACAGGTGCGCGATGCCATCGAAAATGCGAAAGCAAAGCGCGTGAGCTGCAAGACTGCTCTGCCAGCACCCGGCATGACGGATGCATACTTGCTTGTTGAGAGTATTATGCGTTGAGAGATTCGTGAGAACGCTCTGAAGGGTAGGGCATTTTAGCGACTTCCGAAATACCTTAAACACCGGATAATAAGTCATCTCTTATGGCGGGAGACACGATGGATTCACCGATTGTAAAATGCGGAAGAGTTTGGGACTTGCATATTCACTCCAACCAGTGTTCTTCCGCCCTTCCTGAAATGAAAAAACTTGGTGTTGACGACTATATCGACGGACTTTTTGATGTATTTAAAAAGCATCAGGATTTGGATATGGTCTCCATTACCGATCATAATTCCATGGCTCTAGATGTCTACAAAGAGTTTCTTTCGAGAGATAGCTCTATTCGTCTTCTTCCCGGCGTAGAAGTGGATGCTTCTCTGGAAGAGGGCGAAGCATCCAAGCATATCATTGTCTATTTCGATGCCGTCGATGACGAAGAAAAGATTGTCAAGGTTGCCGACTGGGTTAACGAAGTTCTGGGGGAAGTGAGTCCGAAGAGCCCAATCAATATCGATGTTCTATTGAACAAATTGCTTGAGTTGGGCATTCCTTTTGCATTGAGCCCTCATGCCATGAAGCAAAATAAACGCGGAATCGACTTCGATTGGCATTGTCTTGAGAATCCCGGGGACGAAGCGAGAAAGTACATCGACCAGTTCTTCTGCTTATGGGAAACAGGTGGCAAGAGCAGCATTGCGCATGCTGTCGAATTCCTACGAGAAATAGATGCAGATGAGAGGGTTTCAATAATCTCCTTCTCTGATTCCAAAGATTTCGACAAGCTTGATAAATACCTCTCCTACCCGCCTCAGTATTTCCATGCTTTGCCGAGCTTTAGGGGACTTCAGATGGTCGGTAGTGAAGTCAATCGTATTTCGTGCACCAGGGAAGAGATTCCCGACGAATCGCTCGGCTCTTATCTCGGAGAGGTGTGCTTTAATGGGCAGAAGATCGAGCTGTCCACTCGGCTCAATGCAGTTATTGGAGGTAGAGGCAGCGGAAAATCTCTCCTTTTAGACGCTATGGCTTTGGCACTTGGTGACCCCAACAAAAAGGTTAAACCTGGGCGCAGGGAATTTGTTAAAAACTACGCAGTTTCGATTAAGAATGCCCGCGGGGATGCTGTTAAATCCGGCGCGTTCGCCTATGACTATTTTAATCAGAGCTACGTCGCAAAGCTGTTTATGGAAGAGGGCGAGGCGTATAAAAATACCCTCAAAAACTATTTTCAAACTGGGTTTGATGCCGTAAGCGAAATAGACGAAGCTGCTATCAAGACACAAAATATGGCGGATTTTAATTTGCCTATTCCTGATTGTTCTGCTGGGCAACTTGAGAACATTTCTGGTTTAGTTGATAAATTTTCGACTGATCGCAACGATGCCCTTGATATAAAAATTGCTAAGTGTCAGAAGCTGAAAATTGATAAGAAAATCGCCAATTTGAGTTACGAAAAACTTCTAGGCGACGTTGAAAAGGCGGTTCGCTCGAAGATTCCTCCTGCCATTGTTGATGACCAGAGATTTAAGGACGCTTTTATATCTTTCGAGCGCGAGATTCTTACTGTTGCTGCAGCTCATAGAAAAGGTCATCTCTGCAATACCTATCTTCTTAACGAGCTGATTGATGAGTTCTTTGAAGCGAAGGGCAGGATTAGTGAGGCACAAAAGGCAAAATCGGACGTTGCGAAATTGTTCGAAATTGCGTTTATGGATAACACGGAAAGCATCCGACAGAGGGTTTCTGTCGTAAATGCCCATGGTTGATTTCCGATCTCAGCCGAACACATTGAGCAAATAGGCCATTCCCGCAGTTAGCTGAACGCCCCCGCGGCCCCTCCTGGGGTCCGGGGGCGCCGTTTTCCCAGTTGATGGAACGGTGGAGATGTGTTTCGATGGGTCCGGTGGCCATGCTCCGCCCGCCGCCCGGCACCTCTTCCCAGACTCAGCCGGACGGCCGGTCCGTCTATTCCGTTT
>NZ_JAHONA010000051.1 GCF_019131995.1 Collinsella aerofaciens
AGCTGCGGGAACGGGCTATCCGCCTAATGTGTTCGGCTGGGATCGGAAATCAACCCATTTCTCAATCTTGAAACAAAACGCCGCCCGGTTTCCCAAGCGGCGTCGCTGTGGCAAGGGTTACATGCTGCTATCGATCAGCAACCTCGTCCTCAAGCATTTCTTGAACGAGCATGCCGGTACGGACGCCCTCAAGATACCACTCGCCACGTTCGGTGAGGCAAATGCCATTTGCAAGCTGACCGCCGTCGTCGCTATAACGCGAGACGACATCAATCATGCCTTCGGAATCCAAGCGATCGATTGCGGCGCGGACACGATACGGCGAAACCCCCACGCGCTCGGCAAGCGTTTTGCGCGAGAAACCATACGGCCCGCCATTGTCTTCGGTTTGCTGGTCGATCTCCATCAACACCAGCACCTCGACACGCTTCATATCGTTGACACTCGCACGACCCTTGCCCGCCATAGCAGCCTCCTCAAACCGAGCACGAGCATCTAACGCGCCGTGCGCGACCGACACACCTCACGATGGCAGGTAATATCCATCATGCGGCATCCCGCTAAGGATGAAACAGTTACGGTTATTGTATACCGCTCAAATTGTTTCTAGGCAGGTAAACAGCTATTTTTCGTCGAAATAGGCGCTTTATTGATCAAAAAGCCGTACCGGGCGCTAACCCGATACGGCCAAAATGCAATGCAATTACCGCGGTGCTTCAAACTTAGCGATGGAAGAAACCGCGGCGCTCAAACTTGGGCTCGCAGCACACGTTGATACCCAGTTTGCGCAGTACCGTCTCGTCCGTCGGCGAGATGATCACGCTAAAGAAGGCATCGCAACCGCGCAGCTGCTCCAGGCCCGAAAGGACGCGAGCGGCCGTCTCACTCGTGGCCGAGGTGATCGACAGCGCCATAAGCGTCTCGTCGGTGTGGAGGCGCGGGTTTTTGCTTCCCAGGAAATGCGTCTTGAGCTTGCTGATGGGCTCGATCGCCTCATCGCTAATGACCTCGAGCTCAAGGTCGACGCCCGAGACATGCTTGAGGGCGTTCATAATGAGCGAACTTGCGGCGCCCAGGCGCGTGGAGGTCTTACCGGTCACCACGGAGCCATCGGGCATGACCATGGCACCCACGGGACCACCCGTCAGCTGCTCCCTGGTGAGGGCCGCCGAGCGCGCCGGTGAGTAGTTCTTATCGATGCCGGCTTTCTTCATAATAATCTTGAGACGGTCGACTTGCTCATCGCCCACGCCGGTACGGCGCACATTTTCGACCGCGGTAAAGTAGCGGCGGACGATCTCCATCTTGGAAGCGTCGCGGCAGGCATCGTCATCGGTGATGGCAAAGCCGACCATATTGACGCCCATGTCCGTAGGGCTCTGGTAGGGGCTCTTGCCCAAGATCTTTTCCATCAGGGCACGGACTACCGGGAAGGCCTCGACGTCGCGGTTGTAGTTGACCGTGGTCTTGTTGTAGGCCTCAAGGTGGAACGAATCGATGATATTGGCGTCGTCGAGGTCAGCCGTGGCGGCCTCGTAGGCAATATTGACCGGATGCGTCAGAGGAAGATTCCAGACCGGGAAGGTCTCGAACTTGGCATAGCCGGCGGCGGTACCGTGCTTATGCTCGTGATACAGCTGCGAGAGGCAAGTGGCGAGCTTGCCCGAGCCGGGGCCGGGTGCCGTCACGACAACGAGTGGACGCGTGGTCTCGACAAACTCGTTCTTGCCGTAGCCTTCGTCAGAAACGATCAGATCGACATCGTGCGGATACCCCTCGATGGGATAGTGCAGCTTGGCGGGAATGCCGAGCGCGTTCAGGCGATTGCGGAACACATCGGCGGCGGGCTGGCCGGCGTACTGGGTGATGACCACGGCCGCGACGGCAAAGCCGTTGCCGCGGAACAGGTCAACCAGGCGCAGCACATCCTCGTCATAGGTAATGCCAAGGTCACCACGAGCCTTGTTTTTCTCGATGTGGTTCGCGTTGATCGCGATGATAACCTCGACATCGTCGGCGATGCTCTTGAGCATGCGGAACTTGCTGTCCGGTTCAAAACCCGGCAGCACGCGGCTCGCATGATAGTCATCGAACAGCTTACCGCCAAACTCCAAATAGAGCTTGCCACCAAACTGCGAGATGCGCTCCTTAATGTGAGCAGCCTGCAACTCGATATACTTCGCGTTGTCGAAACCCTGGCGCATATATGGCTCCCGTCCCGTTTCCATTTAATGTTCTAGGCGATTATAACGGAGCCCGCCCTCCCCGATACCCAGACCATCAACAGGCACCAACCAAACACGCCATCGATAAGTTGCGGTGAAATAGTTCCCGTTTAACCCCTCAAGACGGCCAAACAGGAACTATTCCACCGCAACTTCCCCTTTTTGGTTCAAACAAACCTGGCCTTTGTATCAATAATGGAAACGTCGCAGGTTGAGCATAATCCAGCGAAAGCCCGCCAGAGTAGGCAAAGCGCCCTCTGCACCAACAATGGAAAGCGCCGCAGGCAGAGGACGGACAGCGAGCGCCGTCCAGAACGTACAAGTTGGCATGAAAAAGGCGAGGCATAGACCTTTTGGTCATGCCTTGCCTTTTGAATGACAAATTGTCGTTCTGGACGGCGCGTAGCGTCGACCGGTTCCGCGGTTTGGTAAAACCGCGGAACAAAAAGTCGCCCCCTCCCGCGCACGGAACGGAAGGGGGCTAAAGGTAGGAGTCTACCGGTGGGTTTACCCCACCGGACAGACGATGACCAGGTGATCCTTTACAGGATCGTCAAGGTTTCCGTGGGGTACCCGTTGGGTACTTAGAGCAGCACGCAGGCGACGGTCAGGATGACGGCGCAGACGACGGAGAGCGCGACGATGAGCTTAAGGGCAAACTTGAGCCAGGTCGTCCACTCGATCTTGGCCAGGGCGAGACCGCCCATGATGGCGCCGGAAGTCGGGGTGAACAGGTTCACGACACCGATGGCGGCGGAGAAGATCATGACCATGACCTCGGGCGAGAAGCCAAGCTTAACAGCCAGCGGTCCCATGATGGGCATGGAGACGGTGGCCATACCGGAGGTCGAGGGGATCAGGAAGGACAGGCCGAAGTAGACCAGGAAGCTCATGGGAGCGAAGATCACGCCGGACAGGCCAGCCAGGGCATTGGCGGCAGCGTCGAGGACGAAGACGTCGAGGCCGGTGTTAGCCATGAGGACGGAGATACCACGGGCGAGGGCGATAACGAGAACAACGGACATCATGTCGGCAGCGCCGGTGATGAAGGTGTTGACGATCTGCTTCTCGGACAGGCCACCGATGATACCGATCAGGACGGCCATGAGGAAGAACCAGGTGGAAGCCTCGTCGAAGTACCACTGGCCAATGGGCAGGCCGGTGATCAGGGCAGACCAGCCCTGGACGACGGCGTTACCATCGGCGTCGTAGACAGCGCCAGCGTCGAAGAAGTTGGCGACGCCCTCGTTGAGATCGGCCAGCGGAATGAAACCGACGATCATGACGACGAAGGTGAAGGCGAAGGCGATCAGAACACCCTTCTGACGACCGGTGAGCTTGACCTCCTTGTGGACCTCGGAAGCAGCCTTGCCGTGAGCCTCTTCGGCGTCCTTGAGCTCCTGCATCGACAGGATGGTGGAACCCTTGTCAGCCTTGACCTTCTTGGCATAGTTCATCACGAAAACGATGGACATAGCGGTAGTGACAATCCACAGGACGGCACCGAGGCCGATGATGATGGACTGGTTGACCTCAATGCCAACGCCGGTCAGAGCGTCGACGGCAGCGCCGACGGCGAACGGGTTAACCGTGGAGCCCAGGCAGCCGCAGCCAGCGCCGAGCAGGACGGTAGCGGCGCCGACCATGGGGTCGAAGCCAGCGGCCATCATGGTAGCGGCGAGCAGGGCGTAGAAGGGAACGGTCTCCTCGCACATACCATAGGTGGTACCACCGAGGGAGAAGATGAGCATCAGCACGGGAATGAGCATGATCTCGTTGCCCTTAAGCTTCTGCACCAGAACGGCGATGCCGTTGTCCAGAGCGCCGGTCTCGGTCATCATACCGAGGAAGCCGCCCAGGATCATAACGAAGAGGCAGACGGGCAGAGCGTCAGCGAAGCCCAGGATCGGGGCGGTGCAGAAATCGCTCAAGCGGGCTGCAGTAACCGCGCCGCCGGACGTGCCGGAGACGATAACGGTAATCACTGCAACAATTGCCAGCAGAGCTAGAAGAATGGTGAACGATGAAGGCATACCGCGCTTTTTCTTAGCGGTCTCAGTCATGGTTCTCATCCCCCCTTCATAAATCATTTAACTTTCTCGCGCTAAGCGGATCTTCCGTGCCGTGCCTGCCGCTTGATGCGAGATTATTACCAGATAAAACTGCTCGGGGTGTGCAGCAATACACCCCGAGCGAGATGCTAGATGCTCTTACTTGAGCGTGGCGTACATGACAGCCTTGATGGTGTGCATGCGGTTCTCGGCCTCGTCGAAGACCTTGGAAGCGGGGCTCTCGAAGACCTCGTCGGTGACCTCCTGCTCGGTGATGCCGAACTGATCGCACTTCTCTGCGCCAATCGTGGTGTTGGTGTCGTGGAAGCTGGGCAGGCAGTGCAGGAAGATGGCACCCGGGTTGGCCATAGCCATGACCTCGGAGGTAACACGATACGGGGTAAGCTGAGCGATGCGCTCGGCCCAGACCTCGTCGGGCTCGCCCATGGAGACCCACACGTCGGTGTAGATAACGTCGGCACCGGTGACGCCGTCCTTGACGTCGGTGGTCAGCTTGATGGTGCAGCCGTTGGCCTCGGCGATGGGCTTGCAGGCCTCGATGACGTCGTCAGCGGGCATGCACTCCTCGGGGCCGCAGGCCACGAAGTTCATACCGAGCTTGGAGCAGACGACCATGAGGGAGCGAGCAACGTTGTTCTTGCAGTCGCCCATGAAGACGAGAGTCTTGCCCTTGATGTCGTAGTTGAAGTTCTCCTGGACGGTCAGGATGTCGGCGAGCATCTGGGTGGGATGCCACTCGGTGGTCAGGCCGTTCCAGACAGGCACGCCGGACTTAGCAGCGAGCTCCTCGACGTCGTCCTGGGCAAAGCCACGGAACTCGATGCCGTCATACATGCGGCCGAGAACGCGGGCGGTGTCCTCGATGGACTCCTTCTTGCCCATCTGCGACGAACCCGGATCGAGGTAGGTGACGCCCATGCCCAGATCCATGCCGCCGACCTCGAAGGCGCAGCGGGTACGAGTGGAGGTCTTCTGGAAGAGCAGAACGATGTTCTTGCCCTCGAGATAGCGGTGCGGAACGCCAGCGCGCTTCATATCCTTGAAGTTCTTGGAAAGCTTGAGCAGGTACTCGATCTCCTCGGTGGTGAGGTCGAGAAGCTTGAGGAAGCTACGGCCGGAGAGGTTAACACCCATGGTTCGATTCCTTTCGAAGAAATGAATTACGTAAGTATTAGTGTTGCCCGTTTAACGGGCGAAGCCGGTGCGGTTGTAGGGGGACCGCACCGGAAACGGAAAGACTTAGAGGTCCTCGCGCCAGAAGGGCATGCTCATGCAGCGCGGGCCGCCGCGGCC
>NZ_JAHONA010000052.1 GCF_019131995.1 Collinsella aerofaciens
CGGCGGGCTACGACGGCATGACCAACATGGAGCTCAGGCGCAAGGTCGGCTACAGGCCGAGGAAGAGCGCCGCCGGCCGGGCGGCCACGCGCCACTCCGCCCGCAGGTCGCATGCCGCGTTCCTCGCCCTCGGGGAGGACGCGTGCGCCGCGGCCTGGGAGATGGACACGGTCGAGGGCGCGCGGGAGGACTCCGCCTGCCTGCTCACGCTGCTGCACCGCCCCAGCAGGCTCCAGCTCGCGCTGCCGCTGGAGGAGAAGACCGCCGGGTGCGTCGCGGACGCCCTGGGCGATATCAGGGCGGTCCTCGGCGCCGACGGCATGGGCAGGGTCTTCCGCGCCGTGCTCACCGACAACGGCGCCGAGTTCTCCGACGAGGCGGCGATCGCGGCGCTGCTCGGCGAGGGGCCGGGCGAGACGAGGCTGTTCTACTGCGACCCGCGCCGCAGCGACCAGAAGGGCGCCTGCGAGCGCAACCACGTCGAGATCAGGAAGCTGCTGCCCAAGGGCGCCGGGCTCAGGTTCGACCGGCTATCCCCGGCCGACATGGCGCTCGCCATGTCGCACGTGAACTCCGAGCCCCGCGGCGCGCTCGGCTTCTCGACGCCCGCGCGCGCCTTCAGGGCGATGCTCGGGGACGATGCGGCGGCGCTGCTTGACGCCTACGGCGTGGGGGACGTGCCGCTCGGCGACCTCGACCTGACGCCGGGACTCATCGAGAGGGCGCGCGCAGAGAGGGGCGATGCCCCGCTGGCCTAGCCTGAAGGCAAAACGGAATAGACTGACCGACCGTCCGGCTGAGTCTGGGAAGAGGTGCCGGGCGGAGGGCGGAGCATGGCCACCGGACCCATCGAAACACATCTCCACCGTTCCTTCAACTGGGAAAACGGCGCCCCCGGGGCCCGGATGGGGCCTCGGGGGCGTTCGGCTAGCTGCGGGAACGGCCTGTCCGCCTAATGTGTTCGGCTGAGATCGGAAATCAACCACACAGTCAAAAAGAGGCGCTCCTGCAACGGAGCGCCTCAACAGACTCTATGCGAAAGGCCTAGCGGCACCGATTACACGACCTGGAGCATTGACCGAGCGCTCGGTCACACCGATCCCAGGCCACGAATCAATGATTCGACCGTTTCCGATATAGATTCCAATATGGCCCTGGTAGTAGACCACATCTCCCCTCTGCATAGCAGAAGTGCTAACCAGCATAAACGTGTTGTTGCGATACCAATTCATGGAGTTGTAGGTTTGCTCGGGCAACCAACGATGGTTATACGGGTTATACCAACCCATATCCATGCCAGTCGCATACAGACATTGCAGCACTAAGCCCGAACAATCAACCGCATCCCCCGGCCAAGAAGACCAAGGCTCGATATAACGCGTCCCGATATATTCACGAGCACGCTGGACGAATGCGTTGATGCAATCCTGTCGCGAAGCGTTGTAAGGAATTCGAGAAGGCGTGACATACGTAAAGTAACCGGTGCAATACGAAGGAAGCTGCACGCTATTGCAACTAACCTTTGGATAAGATCCCGGGGTCTGATACCCCATATAACGATAGGTCTCAAAATACGAATCAGACGTAGAGCCTGGTGCGGAAGCGCCCTTGGGAACAATCTTTACCTGTAATGCCTGAACAGGAATGCCAAGCTTCGTGGTGCCCGCCGGTGATCCATTTTTGGTCCAGCCAAGCCATCCGTAATTTGACACGTGGACGCGATACCAGACATCAAAGTAATTCGAAACGTCACCAGTCAAATTAATCTTCACAGCTTGGATTTGTTGTCCCTGTCCAATGGTTCCCGCTGTGGCTCCATCTGAGACAGCAGATTGCCAGCCGATATTGGATACGTGGGCGGAATACGAAATGCCACCGTTCATGGAACTATCGGAAAGGGACAGTTGCATTGCCTCCATGGCACGGTTCTGCCCAACCGTTCCGGCAACACCGCCATTGCCAACAGACGCTTGCCAGCCAAGACCGGAGCAATTTGCCTTAGCGGATAGCCCAGGAAGCTGGATCAACGCAGCATGATCTTGAACGGGAGCGTCGGACGAACCCTTGGCAACCAACTTAATTTGAATTGCCTCGGCCTGCTTAGACAGCCCAACGGTGCCAGCTGCGGCGTCATTTTTAGCCCAACCAAGCCAACCATAATCCGCCGCATGAATACGGTAGTAAATATTGTATTTTGACGAGTCGTTGCCAGTGAGCCTTAATTTAACCGCCTGAATTGCGAGGCCCTTGCCAACAGTGCCAGCATAGGAAGCACCCGAAACGTATGGCTGCCAACCGATATTCGCAACGTGTGCTGACACTTCAACGGAGGCATCGATGCCCTGCGTCGAAATATACAACGCCTGCAGAGAACGAGACATGCCCGTCTGGCCGGCAGTTTCGCCATTGCCAACGGGAGCCAACCAGCCCGCAGAAGCAACGTGCGCCTGGGATACAAGACCGATTCCCGACGTTTCGGTAAATGCATTACCGGTAGAACCAGGGGCAGGTTGACCCTTACGAACAAGTGCAACATCTATGCCGCACAAACCGGAAGAACCACCAGAAACGCCACATGCCTGACCATTTGACGTCCAGCCCGTCCAGCCATTACCGGAATCGTATACTCGATACCAAATGTCATAATTGGCAGCAAACTGGCCGCTCAGCGACATTTTTATCGCTTTAATGGGTGCGCCGGATACCGCCTTGGCGGCGCCGCCATCCGATTCGGAAGCACCCCAGCCTGAATATGCATCCATAACGGCATAGGAAATTGACCCGTCATCAGTTTGGCCTGCAACGCTTAAGGCAATGGAGTTCAGCAGTTTGGCGCCCTTGCCTCCAATCGTAGCCTTTTGACCAGAAGATAAGCCAAGACTCTCCCCAGAAACGGCGGATCCGGAAACCGCAACAGCATCTAGATCGCCGATAAAGACCTTGCTCGAAGAGCCAGGCGCTGCTCCGCCTTTCTCCACAAGGATTACCTTTACCGCTTCGATAGCCTTGCCTTTACCGGCAGAACCAGCGGCAGCTCCATTACAAGCCCAATCGAGCCAGCCTATACCCGAGACATGAGCACAGTACCAAATGTCATATTTTTCAGCTGCCTCACCGGTTAGACGAATCTGAACGGCTTCGAGACGCTGAGACTTACCAGTCGTTCCACAGTGCCCCTCAGACCACTGTTGCCAGCCGACATTAGAAACATGGCCACGAAGCTCAATGGAGCCCGAGTGACCATACCAGCCAAGCTGAGCCTCAAGCGCCTCCATGGGGAGGCCCCTACCAGTTGTCCCGGCAACAGATCCGCCGCCTACGGGCGACATCCAACCAATATTCGACGTATGTGAGCGAACAGTGATTGAGGCAGGTTCATCGCTACGGCTCTTAAAAGGACAGGCGGTGTCGCCCGGGGCGGGGTCGCCCTTGGGCAGGACCGCGACCTGGACGGCCTGGACGGCGCGGCCGTAGCCCGCCGAGCCGGCGTCGGCGCCGTCGCACGCCCAGCCCAGCCAGCCGAACTCCGCGGAGTGGACGCGGTACCAGACGGTGTAGCGGGCGGACAGCTCCCCGGACAGCCTGACCCTCAGGGCCTCGACGGCGCGGGACTGGCCGGTCGTGCCGGCGGTGCCGCCGTTGCCGACGGCGGCCTGCCAGCCGACGTTGGAGACGTGGGCCTCGACGGATATGGCATTTGCAATCTGTTCTTGAGAGGTGGCTCCATCCACTTCAAGTGAGATTTTTAGTGCCTCAAGATTCAAGCCCCTACCCGTGGTTCCGGCAACCTTACCCGAACTAACCGGATCCATCCAGCCAATATTCTGCACATGGGCAGAAACACTAACGTTTTTGACGGTGAGCTGATCGTTGGAGGCAGAATCAGCGGCAGCGGCTTCGTTAGTCTCCCCCGATAAGACCTGCTGCGCGTCTTGAGGCTCGCTATCTACGGAGCCAGCATCCGATTCTTGCCCCCCAGAGATAGGCTCAGCTTGATTGGAAGTAGAGCCTTCAAGATGAAAGCTGTTTGAATCATCAGATCCGTCAATTGAATAATCGGCATATGCAGCAGTCACGGCCCATGATTGACTCATGAACAGCGCGATAACCACAAGTATAGAAACGGACACATCTAAGAGACGCTTCACGATTCCACCTTCCTTCGACTTCGACGGCGCCTATTTAATGACGACCGCCTGAGCTCCTCTTTGCGAGTATAGCGAAGCAATGCGCTGAGCTGAGTTAGAGACATAGCCAGCGAGTGAATCAGCAATGTAAACGGTACCTAGGGAGCGATTAAAGCCTCTTAAGACAACGGTGTGAGAGTTGGTATAGGTTCTATAAACCCTTCCGCCGTAAGCCTGAGTCGCATAGCAACTTCCCAGGTTTTGCATACCTATCGTTGACCAAATAATAACGGGATGTCCAGCTTCCAAGTACGAATAAAGGTCATAGAAACCAGTACCGGTCACATCGTAGGCTCGCAAACTACTACCACTGCTAATCAAGAAAGAATTCGCGGTGTTGGTCAGTCCGGGAGCAGATATGCAGTTTCCATTCGAAGCGCTATGAGGATTGCCCCAAAACGCCGTAACAAAATCCCAACTGCTCCTAGGCATATACGCGTCTGCAATGACGGTTTTACCCAAACCAAATCCGTAATAGTTAAGCGCATTGGTCAATGCAACGGACTCGCAGCCAGTCGGAAGCTCGGGGTTCTGCATTGTACAAGGGACGTTGAGAACAACCGAATTCGGATGCAATGGGCGGTCCCTGTACGCGCCGTCCGTCGGGCCCGGGGCCGCCGAGCCCTTCGCGAGGACGC
>NZ_JAHONA010000053.1 GCF_019131995.1 Collinsella aerofaciens
TCCGCACATGTACGGATGAATGTGGGAGGTGTTCGGATGAAGTTGATAATCAAGGGTTGTTTGATAAATGGTTCCGATAGTCCATAAAAGATGGTTCATAATAGATTTAGATGAAAAACCTTCGGATTTGTAAGGCGGGGTCGCTGAGACGGTACCGCCTAGTTTTATCAGCGTGCGCCTAACGATCGAGATCACATTCTCCCTCGCGCGCGAAGAAGTCTTGCCCTGCGAAGACTATGATCGGTTGGACAGGCCCGGCGTATATCGCGTACTTCCGTAGTTTTTCTTCGGAATATCCGTATTAAAAATACGGGCAAAGTGACCAATTTGCTAAGCTACTTTATCCTGTGTTTCAAATAGACTCAGAAAGCAGAGGAGCCGTGCCATGCTCAAGAAGTTTTCGGTTTCAAATTTCAAGTGCTTCAATAAGCGAATTACATTTGATCTATCCGATCCCGCCAACTATTCATTCAATCAACAGGTAATTCAGGATGGCATTAAGGCAAAGGGCATCATATATGGTGCGAATGGCAGTGGAAAGTCCAATTTCGCCCTCGCGATATTCGACATTGTTCTGCATCTGACCGACAAGGAAAAGCTGCTCAAAAAATACTCGCCATACCGGTGCCTTAATTCAAAGAGTTCAATTACAGAGTTTCAATACGATTTTGTCTTCGACAATATCGAGGTCGTATACCGCTACGGGAAAACCGACCCACAGACGCTTGTATACGAGAGTCTGTACATTGCTGGCGTGGAGGTCTTGAGCTACAGGTTCGACGCTCAAACGGGCCATGTTGACCTGCCGGGCGCCGAGTCCCTCTCGCTTTCTACCGATCTCCCCACTGAGTCCGACAGGCTGTCGCGTGTCAAATATGTCAAGAGCAATGCAATACTGCGAGATGAGCCGTCTGCCAGGGCGTTTAGAGCCTTCACCTCCTTTGTCGACAACATGCTCATGTTCTACTCGCTCGATGAGCGTGGATATCAGGGGCTTTCGGTTGGCTCGGATATCTTTACCCAGGGCATTATTCGCGAAGGAAAGATGGAGGACTTCCAAGAATTCTTGCGCCAGCAGGGAATCTCCCTGAACCTCGTATCCGTGGACGTGAATGGAGTTCCCGAGCTTTATTGCAGGTTCGAGGGCGGTACCGTTCCGTTTGCGTCGGTCGCCTCGACAGGCACCATGTCACTTGCTCTGTACTACTACTGGTATATCAAGATGAGCAAGGCTTCCTTGGTCTTTATCGATGAATTCGATGCCTTTTATCACTTTGAATTGTCCCGGTCGATCGTGGAGATGCTACGGGACCTTGAGGGTGTCCAGGTTTTCATTACGACGCACAACACGGACCTTTTGACGAACGACCTCATGCGTCCCGATGTCTATTTCATTCTCAAGGAGGGGGAGATTCGCTCGCTGGAAAAGCTAACACCCAAGGAGCTCAGATTGGCGCATAACCTCCAGAAGATGTTTAAGGCCGGTGCTTTCGATGGCTAGCCCGGTCACGCTCTTCATCGTTGAAGGAGAGTCGCGTGACCTGCGCTTTGCGGAGAAGATGAAGGATCTTTTTCTGAAAGGGAGAGATGATCTGAGGGTGATCTGTCTGCCAGCGGCGCAGAACATCTACATGCTTTACGAGCGGCTTGCAGAGGAGGACTTCGATCTGGATGTTGTGGAGGTACTGAGAGAAACGGTGCCTTCTGCTGCAAAATGTCTAGAGGGCGTGGAGAGGGATTCTGTTGATGAGGTCTTTCTCTTCTTTGACTACGACTCTCATCAGAACAATGCGCCTGGATGCGAGTCCGATGCCCTTGTGGAGGCGATGCTCCTCGCATTCGATAACGAGCACGAGAGCGGAAAGCTCTATATAAGCTACCCGATGGTCGAGGCACTGTACGATTATCGCGCAGGGCAGTGCCAGGCGCATTCAGGCTGTTTTGTTGACAACTCGGAAATCGCTCAATATAAAAATAAGTCGGGAGAGGGAAACGTTAACGTGGGGAAGCACATGGAGCTTCCCCAATGGAAAGATGCAATCGCTGCCTTCGTATTGAGATGCAAGTGCCTGCTCGGTCTCGATGAGGTTTCATTTGAGACGTATCGAGAGCTGGTTACGGTCGATGCGATCTTCCGCGAGGAGAAAAGGATGCGGATCGAGGACGGTTCGGTGTTTGTGCTATCGGCTTTTCCAGAGTTTCTGCTCGACTATTTCGGTGATAAGTTCTTTAATTCCATGGCTCCGATGCGCCACCTTAAGTTCGATGATTGCCCCCGAGGAAATGGATGAGACGCAATTAATCTCGCGGGTACAGGTTCTCCTGTCTAAATTGTGAACTCGGCATAAGAGATGTTGTTGGCCATGCCCCGGACAGCATCCAGTCGATGATGTTCTCTTGCCTGATGCCGCCGCGACCTCCCACGTCAACGCGGTCGAGCGTGAGCGGGGTCTTCGGATAGTTGTTCCGAATCGCCTGCAGCGGCGCGAGCTCGGGAAAGTACCTCACTATCAGCTTCCCCCACTCCGACTTCGGGTTCACGCAGGTGATGTGGAACCCGTTAAGCCCAGCTTGGACAAGCTGTTAGGAGACTGGCATTTCGCCTGCGTCGATCTCGAGAGGATCGGCGACAAGGTTGCGAACAAGGACTGGAAAGGTCATTATGAGGGGTAAATAAGATGACAGACAACACGTATTCGGGAACTCTAAAATTCAAAGATGTTGATTTTGTCTTTGTGTTCGATGGCTCTGAGCTTGTTCTCATCCCGCCCAAAGAACGCAAGAATGACATTATGTGGGGTTGGCTAAAAAAAGAAATTTGCCCCGGTGTGTATACATCCGGCGACCCTTTGACTGTTGATGTGCCTTATCTTGACGGCTTCTGCAACGAGACAAGCAAGCGATTGATCTTTTTGACCAGGGAGGAATCGACTGTCGGAAGTCGAAATTCGACTCTGTATATCAACGTTGCTGGGTATCTGGAATGTAGCCCGAATACCAATGGTTTTTGCAGGATGACTCTATCCGGCAGGGCCTTGAATTACATTCATCCGGTTAATAGGGCATTCTCGCAGGTATTTGATTCTGACGACCTTACAGAAAAGGGAATCATCTCAATCAGGACAAATGGATTCGACAGAACTTCGACCGTGAAGAGAGCATTTCGCTTTGAGGGCAGAGATATCGCGGCGTATTTCTCAGTTGGGTGGACATGCAGTATGAAAATTAGTACTCCACCCATCACCCTTAATTCCAGCATGATTTTCGAGTTTGATGAAACGGACGATTACTGGTTTTTCTATCGCCTGTGGCATGCAGCAGAAGACTTCCTCAAATATCTGACATTCAGCAAAAACACACTAATTGAGGATTGCAGCCTGCAGGCTATGTACGACGACTCGCATTACCCCAGCACAGCTGAATTCAAGCTAGCGAGATCCTCAGAGCCATTTGATACCAAGCCTCTTGAAAAAGGTCGATATATTCAGCTGTCTTTGCTGGACCCGTATGAGATTAAAATGTTTGGAGCGATTGCAGACGGAGAAATCTACCTAAGGCATATTCCTGAAACATACGAAAAGGGACATACGCTCGATGCATCGGACTTCGTGCTGACTTCCGCAGCATTTGAATGGGAATTTGACCAAGCGTATCCAAGCGGAGTTGTCAAATCAGAAGCTCGAGTGGCTGCTGAGCAACGAGCATCAGCTCAGATGGATGAATGCATTAACCAAAGCTCCGGAAAAGCTAAAAAGATATTGAAATATGCAAAGAAGAGCATCGGCTTTAGCAATCTGGAATCGAAGATAGTACAGGCTGGTCGAGATTTTCATGAAATGATTGGGGTATTTGGGGAAGGTCTATACAAAAGGAATGATGAGGAATTTTCCTACGAAGTCATTGGAAGCAGGCTGGCTGAGCAAAGAAATGACTTTGCCCATGGAAACATTGACAAGGATTTCAAAGGCGCTGCCATTCTTGATTTGCTGCTTCTACGCTATCTTGTCTATGCAATGCAGCTGAAGCGCATCGGTGTCTCAGCTGCAAATACTCGCAGAGCGATAAATGAGCTATTTGGCTTAATGTATTACCTCCCTGCAGAAGACGGTGACACAGAGACGGTGGCCAAGAACACTAAGATAAATGAGCCGAACAACGAAACCGAAGGCAATGCAGACGAAATCGTAGAGGCGGAATAGAATGGTTCCCGACTGCTGACGCTCCTATTTGGCAAGGTGTTTTTTAGAATCCATTTTGCGCTCGGCCTCG
>NZ_JAHONA010000054.1 GCF_019131995.1 Collinsella aerofaciens
CGGCAATACGCTTGAGGATCCTTAAAAGAAAGTCCAGTTTATCCTTCCCACTCCAAACCTCCCATTTCCCGATGTCCAAGAAATGGGAGGCAGTTCACTTTCCCCTTTGTGGTGGTTTTAAGTGGCGCGGGCGGTTAGGCCTGGAAGGTATCGTGGTCGGGGGCGAAGGACTGCATGGCTGCGATGGTGCGGTCGAAGAGCTCAGGAAGCTCCCAGCCCAGCATCTCGGCGCCCTGCGAAATCACGTCGCGCGAGCAGCCGGCGGCAAAGCGCTTGTCCTTGAACTTCTTCTTGAGCGACTTGGTCGTAAAGTCCATAACGCTCTTGCTCGGGCGCATGATGACTGCAGCGCCGATCAGGCCGGTGAGCTCATCGCAGGCAAACAGGATCTTTTCCATCTGCAGCTCGGGCTTGGGCAGCGAGGTATTGAAGTCCGACGTGTGCGTCTGGATGGCGCGAATGAGCTCGGGAGACGCACCTTCATCCTTAAGAATCTTGGCAGCATAGATGGTGTGGTTCATGGGGTCGTCCTCATGCTCCTCCCAATCCAGGTCGTGCAGCAGACCGACGATGCCCCAAAACTCCTCGTTCTCGGGGTCGAACTCGCGCGCAAAGTAGCGCATAGTGCCCTCGACCGTCTCGCCATGGGTGATATGGAACGGGTCCTTGTTGTGCTCATTGAGCAGTTCGAACGCGCGGTCGCGGGTGATTCCGGCGGTAAGCGGCTCTGCCATAAGAGACTCCTTGTGCTCGTGGGTATCGATGAGAATGAATACTACTAGAACAAGAAAACCACCACAAAGGTGCCTGTTCCCTTTGTGGTGGTTTTTGGCGCGGATGGGTTAGTTGAGGGCGGCTTGGGCTAGGCGGGCTTCGGCGGCCTCCTCGGTGACGCCAAGGGCCACGGCGAACTCCTCGATGGAGCGGCGTTTGGCCTCCTTGAGTACGCGCATGTAGTAGGAGCTGGGTTTTTTATCAGCTTCCTCGGCCTGGCGAATGCGGTGCATCATGGTCTTTGCCACGCGGACCGTCTCGGGCGCGCCCAGCTTGAGCTGCTGCTTAAAGTGTGTCTCCTCAAGCGAGCTGTTGCGCTCGGTAAAGGTGTCGCACTCCAGCTCGTCATAGTGGCTCAGCAGGTGCTCGGCATCTTGCTGAGAGATGGCGGCGTGCAGACGGTCGGCCTGCGCCACGGGGTACATGAGGATCGTCTGCGCATGTCCCTGCTTGGTCTCGAGCAGTAGCATGGGCTGCGGTGTGTCGTCCCTAAAACCGACGACGGTGCAGACTCCCTGGCCCGGATGAATGACGTGTTGACCGATTGAGAACATGCTACCTCCAACTTATACGAATTTACGTATGTCTAGAATAACACGCTGACGTGCGCAAACCCGTACTTTATGCAGGAAAAGCACACAACTCTGATAGGTAAGAGTATTCGATAACAGACGCAGCTCATTCACACCTTTATGCATTTTCAACGCCTGCATAATCTGCAGGCAGACCGGCATCTTTGAGTGACTCCATACAAGCTGTAGTCATTTTTGTGCATATGCAATATCTATTAGCTTTACCCTGCGACAGTGCCCGTCGCTTGTGATAGAGTGCTACAAACTCTGGCTTTTGCCCTACGAGTGACCAAGAGCTCGGGGGCTTTAACACAAGGAGGATCTATGCCCGAGAAGATTGAAGAGCTGGTACGCGCTGCGCTTGCTGCGGCCCAGGAGGCCGGCGACCTTTCCGCATTTGAACTTGACGATTGCGCTATCGAGCGACCGGCTGACACTTCTCATGGCGAGTGGACCTCTACCATGGCCCTGAAGTCCGCCAAGCTGGCCCACTGCGCCCCGCGCGAGATCGCCGAGGCCATCGTTGCCCATATGCCCGAGGACCCCGCGATCGAGAAGGTCGAGATCGCAGGCCCCGGCTTCATCAACTTCTACCTCTCCGTTGCCGTCAAGAATGCCATCTTTGGCGAGGCTCGCGAGAAGGGTATGGACTTCGCTAAGTCCAACGTCGGTGGTGGCCTGAAGACCCAGGTCGAGTTCGTTTCCGCCAACCCCGTCGGCCCCATGCACATCGGCCACGGCCGCTGGGCCGCGCTGGGCGACTCGCTCTGCCGCGTTATGGATCACGCCGGTTACGACATCCAGCGTGAGTTCTACATCAACGACCACGGCTCTCAGATGAACACCTTCGGCAACTCCATCAGCACGCGCTATATGCAGCTTGCCGACATCATCGCCAAGCAGGGCGTGGATATCGACGAGGCTCACAAGCTGCTGATCGCCGACCGCGACGCCTTTGTTGCCGACGAGAACGACGAGCATCCCGAGACCCATCCGTATCAGGACAACTTTGCCGAGACCCTGGGCAAGGACTCCTACGGCGGCGACTACATCATCGACGAGGCCGCCGAGTTCTGGCGCACCGACGGCGATAAGTGGGTCAACGCCGATCCGCAGGAGCGCATGGAGAGCTTCCGCGAGCGCGGCTATGTAAAGATGGTCGACAACATGCGCGACCTTTGCCATGCCGTTAACTGCGACTTCGATCGTTGGTTCTCCGAGCGCTCGCTGTATGTGAAGGACACCGAGGGCGAGACCGCCGGCACCTCCGCCGTCGACCGCGCTTTTGAGAAGCTCGACAAGATGGGCTATCTCTACACCAAGGACGGCGCCCTGTGGTTCCGCTCCACCGACCTGGGCGATGACAAGGACCGCGTTCTGATCAAGTCCGACGGCGAGTACACCTACTTCGCCTCCGACGTTGCCTATCACTGGGATAAGTTCCAGCGCGTCGACCACGTCATCGACATCTGGGGCGCCGACCACCACGGCTACATCGAGCGCGTCCGCTGCGTCTGCGATGCCTTGGGTTACCCCGGCAAGTTTGAGGTTCTGCTGGGCCAGCTCGTCAACCTGCTGCGCAACGGCAAGCCCGTCCGTATGTCCAAGCGTAAGGGCACCATGGTGACCCTGCAGGAGCTCGTCGACGAGGTCGGCTCCGACGCTGCCCGTTACACCCTCATCTCCAAGAGCTCCAACCAGATGGTCGACTTCGATATTGAGGCCGTCAAGAAGCGCGACAACTCCAACCCGGTGTACTACGTGCAGTACGCTCACGCCCGCGTGTGCTCCATCCTGCGCCGTGCCGCTGACGTTACGCCCGAGCAGGCTGACGAGATGGGCATGAAGGCCGTCGCCGCCAAGGCCATCGGTGAGAACGTCGATTACTCGCTGCTGACCGACCCGACCGAGCTCGCCCTTTCGCGCAAGCTCAACGAGCTCACCGACCTCATCGCCAGCTGCGCTCGCGACCGCGCCCCGTTCCGTCTGACGCACTTTGCTGAGGAACTCGCCGGCGACTTCCACAGCTTCTACGCTGCCTGTCAGGTGCTGCCGAGCGAGGGCCGTCCCGTCGACCCCGAGCTTTCGCGTGCCCGTCTGGCCGCTTGCGATGCCGTCCGTGTGACGCTCGCCCTGGTGCTCACCCTCGTTGGCGTTTCCGCGCCCGAGCAGATGTAAGCTACGGGTCATTTGACCGTGTAGGTTCGGCTTTGCTGAGCCCTATAAGCCCGATCTCCCACGGAGGTCGGGCTTTTTGCAAACGCCGACGTATTGACGAATTTGGAACTGCTGGAAATACGAAACTATGCCGGTTTACTACGATGAAATGAGAAATTCCAACCACGCCGGCTTTTCGCTAAAAAGTGCAAGGCATCTACCTGCACTGATAATTGTCCTTGGGGGAAGCGGGCACTGCGGGGGCGCGTCA
>NZ_JAHONA010000055.1 GCF_019131995.1 Collinsella aerofaciens
AAACGGAATAGACGGACCGGCCGTCCGGCTGAGTCTGGGAAGAGGTGCCGGGCGGCGGGCGGAGCATGGCCACCGGACCCATCGAAACACATCTCCACCGTTCCATCAACTGGGAAAACGGCGCCCCCGGACCCCAGGAGGGGCCTCGGGGGCGTTCGGCTAGCTGCGGGAACGGCCTGTCCGCCTAATGTGTTCGGCTGAGATCGGAAATCAACCTAAATGCACTAATATTGGAGACGTGATGTCTCGCTCTTACGAGTCTCAAACAGAATGGGACTGCCATGGCTCAACCCAAGATTCTTCTCACGCGTATCGATGACCGTTTCATTTACGGGCAAGACGTTGAGCTGTGGAACGAAGCCGTGGGTTCCAACCTTGTTTTAATCGTCAACGATGAGATCGCGGCGGATTCGCGCCAATGGGCACCCATGAGGGCGGCGGCGCCAGAAGGCGTTTGGACGCGGTTTTTCTCGGTGCAAAGGACCATCGACATCATTCATACCGCAACGCCGCGCCAATGGATTCTGATCATGGTAGACTCACCCGTCGATGCGCTCACGCTGGTTAAGGGCGGTGTGCCGATCACCAAAATCAACATTGGCCATATGCAGGCAGGGGAGGGCAAGCGCCCCATAACGCCCGCGGTTGCCGTGAGCGACGCAGACGTTGCTGCCCTCAAAGAACTGCAGGCGCTCGGCATAGAGCTAGAAATCCGCTATCTCCCCAGCTCCAATCCCGACCCCATCCAACTAGTCATTTAAGAACGTCCCCAATGACTAGGTAGCAAAGCGCCCGTCGGCGGTGGTGCCGGCGGGCGCTGCTGTGCGATATATTGCGTTATGGGCTTAGTGCCTCATAAAGTGGTACTCGATCACATTACTGTAGGGGTGACCCGGGCCCACAAGGCCTTGCGGGAACAACGGCTGGTGCGGCGTGTCGGGGTACATCTCGGCCTCGAGGGCAAAGCCGGCGCCCCAACCATAGTTAGCATCGTCCTTGGCGTGCTCGTCGCCCAGCCAGTTGCCGGTGTAGAGCTGCACGCCCGGGGCGGTGGTGTAGTAGTCCAGCTCACGACCGGTCCACATCTCCTCGACGTGCATCGCGCGGCGCAGATTACGGCCGTACTGATAGCCATCGATGCACAGACAGTGATCGTAGCCACGGGCCTGCTTAATCTGCGGGTCATCGGCTTCCATGCCAGGAGCGACAGGGCGCAGCTCGCGGAAGTCAAACGGCGTGCCCTCGACCGGAGCAATCTCGCCGGTGGGGATGTTCTGCTCGTTGATGGGCAGGTAGTGGGCAGCGTTGGCAACAAAGAAGTGCTCACAGTCCATGCCGGCGTTATGACCGGCAAGGTTAAAGTACGTGTGGTTGGTCATGGACACGTAGGTGGCGCGGTCGCTCTCGCAGCCGTACTCGATGCGGAAGACGCCGGTGCGCGTCACGGTAAACACGGCCGTAAAGGTGCGGTTGCCGGGCAGGCCCAGCTCACCATCCTCAAGCGAGGTGGTCATGCGCACGGCATTGTGGACCTCGTCGAGCTCAACGTCCCACACGCGCTTGTGCAGGCCGTGCTCAAGATCGCTGTGCAGGTTGTTGACGTCTTCGTTGGCCGGCATATGCCGGTCCGTGCCGGCGATGGTGATCGTGGCGCCCGCGGTACGGTTGGCCACAGGCCCGATGGTCGCGCCAAAGCAGGCGGGGTTGTCAAAGTAATCCTCGAGCTTATCGAAGCCCAGAACCACATCGCGCACGTTGCCGGGAATGTCGGGCACATCGATACCCAGCACGGTGGCGCCATAGTCCATAATGCGAACGCAGATCTCGGGCCCGTTGAGGGTGTAGCGATGAACGGGGGTACCGCACGGCGCGGTGCCGAAAAGCTCGGAAGTGATCATTTGGTTCCTAACATCGAGGTATTTCGGACAAACTGTAGCGCGAACAGGCGAGATTATCACTACACCCCACTAAAGCAGGGGGTATTTTTCTCAAAAAAGTGATGATTGGAGCTGTGCGGGCGTTCATTTCTGACGCGCGCGAGTCTGATACAATTTGTTCGTTATTGTTTGAATTGACGTGAGCGTGGAACAGCGAGGACTCATCGTGATTAAAGCGGAGCGACAGGATAAGGTTCGTCAGCTGCTCGAGGAGCAGGGCACGGTCTCGGTCAAGGAGATTTCGGATGCGTTGGGCGTCTCGGATATGACGATCCGCCGCGATCTTGAGGAGCTTGCGAGCCTAGGCGAGATCGAGCGCGTGCACGGCGGAGCCCGTAGTGCGCAGGGCCGTCCCCACGCTATGCTGCGCCATGAGTACTCGCACAGCGAAAAGCGCACCAAGCATGCCGAGGAAAAGCTGCAGATTGCGCGCCGTGCTGTGGAGCTTATCGAGGAAGGCTCGACCATCTTTTTGGGCCCGGGCACCACGGTTGAGCAGATGGCCTCGATGCTGCCGGCGTTTCGCCTGCGCATTGTGACCAATTCGCTTTCGGTGTTTAATCTGCTCGAGGCGCGCGAAGACTGCGACCTGTGCCTCGTGGGCGGCATGTACCGTCGCCGCACCGCCGCTTTTGTGGGACCAACGGCCGAGGATGCCCTGCGTGCGTTGGGCATCGACGCGGCGTTTATCGGCGCCAACGGCATTCTGGACGGCGACGTGTCCACGTCCAACATGGAAGAGGGCCGCATCCAGCAGCTCGCCTTTAGCAAGGCAGACTCGCGCTATCTGATCGCCGATTCCAGCAAGATCGGCAAGCGCGACTTCTACACCTTCTGCCGCCTGGACAATTTGGACGCCGTGGTGTGCGAGCCGGGTATTACCGCCGAGGACCGCACTGCCATCGAGGAGCACACGCAGGTCATTTGCTAGCTAGCGCTACGGGATTGCCAACGGGCGATGCAGGAGGACTTTTACCTCCTGTCATTGTGGAAACCAGCGCGTTAGCGCTACGCGATATGACGCGCAAATGAGGACTCCACTATCAAATTGTCTCAACCTGTGATATCTAGGCGGCCAAAAGCGAGTCAGATGTTACAGATCGAGATTTTTGGCTCGGCCTATTCCGTTTGTCTCGATCTGTAACAGCTAGGACCGAGGTAGTGTCGAGAAAGTTGGTGTAGAGCCCGATCCGAAGCGAGTCGGCCCGGCGT
>NZ_JAHONA010000056.1 GCF_019131995.1 Collinsella aerofaciens
CTGGTCCGGTCCGACCGGGCCGCGCGGCAAGGAGATATATTGCCAGACCGGAGGGCCCCCGCGGGCGGGAATCTGGGCGTACACATTTCCTACACATATAAGTACTCTCGGCTGGCTGGTTAAAAACAAGAGGGGACCTCGCTTCCGAGATCCCCTCTTTTGCCTATCTATAGCAATAGACTCTTAAATACCTTATGCCAGCAGCTTGCGACCGGACTCCTCGATCGCGTCAAGTGCTGCATCTGCCTCGGCGGCATCCGCGCCCTTAGCGAAGATGTACAGCTTGATCTTGGGCTCGGTGCCGGAAGGACGAACGATACCTTTATTGCCACCCTCAAGATCGAACTCAATGACGTTAGCCTTCGGCAGGCCGTTCACGCAGGTGTTGTAATCAACGACGGCCTCAATCTTGGAACCGGCGAGCTCCGCGGGCGGGTTCTCGCGCAGACCGGCCATGATGCCGGCCATCTTTGCCGCACCCTCAGCACCCGGATAGCTCAGCGAAATCGTCTTATTGTGATAGTAGCCATACTTCTCGTACAGCTCGTGCATCGCGTCGGCAAGGTTCTTACCCTGCAGCTTGTAATACTGCGCCATCTGGCAAATCAGAAGCGAAGTGCTCACCGCGTCCTTATCGCGCACGTGGTCGCCGGCCAGATAGCCGTAGCTCTCCTCGAAACCGAAGATAAAGCGGTCGACCTCGCCAGCATCGGAAAGAGAAGTAATGATGTCGCCGATGTACTTGAAGCCCGTCAGGCAGCGGCGGAGCTCAAAACCGTACTCGTCGGCCAGAGCGTCAACCATGGCGGAAGAAACGATAGTAGTGACAGCAACCTTCTTAGTGAGGTCCTCACCGCGAGCAGCGCGGGTCTTGCAGATATAGTCGAGCAGCAGAACGCCCATCTCATTGCCGGTCAGCAGCAGATAGTCATCGCCATTCTTAACGGCAACGCCAACGCGATCGGCGTCAGGATCGGTTGCAAGCAGCAGATCAGGGTGAACCTGCTCGCACAGGTCAATGCCCTTCTGCATGGCCTGACGAATCTCGGGGTTAGGATACGGGCAGGTCGGGAAATCGCCGTTAGGCTCCTTCTGCTCGGGAACAACCGTGACATCGGTGATGCCAGCGCGCTCGAGCACCGTCGTGACGGGAATGAGGCCGGTGCCGTTGAGCGGAGTGTAGACGAGCTTAAGCGGAGCGCCAGCGATCTCCTCGGCAGAAAGGTTGGTCACGCCGCGGGCGAGAACGGCGTCATAATAACGCTCGAGGCACGACTCATCGATCCATTTGACCAGACCCTGTTCAAGAGCCTCATCGAAGTCCATGGACTTCACGCCGGTAAACGTATCGGTCTCGGCGATAGCCTTAGAAATTGCATCGGCAGCCTCGCTGGTGATCTGGCAGCCGTCGGGGCCATAGGCCTTATAGCCGTTATAAGGCGCTGGATTATGACTAGCGGTCATGCAAATGCCACCGGAGCACTTAAGGTCACGGACGGCCCAGGAAAGCGTCGGCACGGGAGAAATCTTAGGATACACGAGAGCAGTCACGCCGTTTGCGGCAAGAATGGCAGCCGTCGTCTTAACGAACAGTTCACCCTTATTGCGGCTATCGCGAGCGATGGCAACCGTCGGATGCTCGAAAGTCGCATTAAGATAGTCAGCAAAACCCTGCGTCGCGCGACCAACCGTATAGATATTCATACGGTTAGTGCCTGCACCGATAGTGCCACGTAGACCGGCGGTACCGAAGGCGAGATCTTGGAAGAAAGCGTCGGTGATGGCGTCTTCGTCACCCTGCTCCTTCATCGTGTTGAGCTCAGCGAGGAGCTCCTCGTCCTTGACATTGGCAATCCAAGTATCAAGCAGCTCATGAACATCTGCCATGTGAGTCCTTCCGTCACAATCAATAAAACAACCCGTGTAAAACAGGACAAGCGCATCAGCGCGCTAAAGCAAATATTAGTCCATTGAGAACAGAGAACCGGCCACAGAACGGTGAACGTTTATATTCACCGGTGGATGATTGGATTGATTTAATTGCTTAGTGAATGCCGCCTTTAACGCAAAAAAGGGGAGACCGCGAGGCCTCCCCCTTCTCAATTCAAGCGTACGGCTCGGTGCCGTCCACCGGTCAGCGGCGCCCTGGCCTCCCACGGGCTGACCC
>NZ_JAHONA010000057.1 GCF_019131995.1 Collinsella aerofaciens
TGTCGTTGTGGCTCTCGGCGGCGTAGTGCACGATGGCGTCGTGGCCCGGGACGATGCGGTCCAGCAGCTCCGCGTCGCAGATGTCGCCCACGACGAGCTCGACCCTGTCCTCGGGCAGCCCCGCGATGTTCTCGGGGTTGCCGGCGTAGGTCAGCTTGTCCAGGACGGTCACGTGGACGCCGGGGTGGTTGTTCACGACGTAGTGCACGAAGTTGCTGCCGATGAAGCCGCAACCGCCCGTGACGATGATGTTCTTAGGTTCAAAAATCTCAGACATGAAAATCCAATCTGAAGCAAGTACAGCTTCTTTAGTATGCCGCAGGAAGTGACGCCGCGACACTATTCAACAAAACTATCGGACATTTCGGCATGCGATAAGAGCCATGACCTTCGCAGAATTACTTCCCCTACAAAACGCCTCCGGAATGCAGTCTTTGTCGTACCGGAAGACCGAATTCCCAGTTTTATCGCGTAAGTACTTATAGAAGAAGTCTTCCCAGCTTTTAAACTTCTCACTGTTTACAAAGGCTTCTGGGGTTTCCAAAACCGCCTTAACATCTAACCCTGAAATTACGCCAGAGCTCAGCAGAAGCCACTCGAATGACTCGGGAAGACAAACCGTAACAGTATCGCGATGAATGTCTTGCAGCTTAAGGACGCGGTCCGCATAGCACCCAAATGCCGCTCCGTCCGCGACAACAAACACGCGATCGTCGAAATGCTGATCCAACCAGCCCAAAATCGCGCTGTTCGTCATGGCCGAAGCACAGGTAAGCTCACTATCAGCGAAATGCCGTTCAAAGAACTGGAAACCAGACTTACTGTCCTCGCATAGAAGGATAGAAAAGTCCTGTTTTGGCGCCGACCGGGAAATAGCATAACGATGATTCCCGCGATCTTGATAAACTGGGACGAAAGAATGGTATTTTCCGCTCGTCTTAATCTTGTAAATCTCATCCACGCTATACGGAAGATTGGGGAAATCAGCCCTTGAGATCAGCACGAAATAATTCGAGGAATACAGCATATGATGGGCAAACTCATCAGAATGGATCTCTTTTAAGCCCTCATCGACAAATACAATCGAGTCATGAACGGACGAAAGCTGGTTTCGCCAATCATAATCGGTCAGGGCGACACAGGGACAATCGCATTGCAAGGAAACGCCCGACTGCTCGCCCGTTCGCATGTAGTCTGCGACCATGTCAAACAGCGTCGTCTTACCCGTGCCGCTATCGCCACGCACAATAGTGATGTTCCGCTTGATGGTAAATGTGTACTTGGTTCCCCTACGGCGGGAAATCTTAACAAGATGCGAACCGTTCATAAGCAGCACCTACAGATACGGAATCGACTCGTGAATCAATTCGGCCATGTTATGAACGATTCGGCCGCTGTTCACGACTTTGATTTTAAAATCCTCGCGGCCAAAGTCCATCACATGATAGAGATTCACAACGAGCTTGCGGTCTTTCGCCATGTCGAGAATCCACTTGGCACAGTTGTCACCACAGGTAGAAGCGTTAAAAATATGCTTACGATCAAATCTCATAAGCAGCAGCGTTTTCACGCCACCAGAAAGCTGGAGCGGGGAGATGGATCCAAGCACGGGGCTTTCGATGACGTTTTCGGAGACAACATCCGATCGATCGACATCTTTAATTATCGAGACTGCATAGGGATCCGTAATCCAAGTAGACCGGTAAGAGTTTTTGAAATATGTCGCTGTGTTGTAAATCGCTTCTGGCATATCGCCAAAGTAGACGCTTAACACATCCACTCCCAATCATATTGTCTTTATGGTCAACGTAATCATAACGAAAGGGGCCACCAGATAAACGGTGACCCCTAAAAGAAAACAAGCTGGCGCTAGTACTCACGCGGGCTGTTGACGATCTCGCCGGCGGCGACCTTCTTCAGGTGCTGCCCGTAGA
>NZ_JAHONA010000058.1 GCF_019131995.1 Collinsella aerofaciens
GGCCGTCCAGGTCGCGGTCCTGCCCAAGGGCGACCCCGCCCCGGGCGACACCGCCACCCCGTTCGTCGACAGGTCCTCCGAGCCCCCCTCCGTCTCCTACCGCGCCCACGTCGCCGGCATCGGCTGGCAGGGCTCCGTCTCGGACGGCGCCGTCGCCGGCACCACCGGGCAGGGCCGCGCCCTCGAGGCCCTCTCGGGCTCCGTCTCCTGGTACGGGCACGGATCCTCCTCCCTCGAGGTGAGGGCCCACGTCTCGAACGTCGGCTGGCAGGGCTGGACCTCGGGGACCGCCGGCACCACCGGGCGCTCCCTAGCGGTCGAGGCGCTCCAGTTCAGGCTCTCCGGCGAGGCCGCCTCGTCCTACGACGTCTGGTACCGCGTGCGCTGCTCCGACTACGGCTGGCTCGGCTGGGCCAAGGACGGCGCGTCCGCGGGCACGGTTGGCCTGTCGAAGGCCGTCCAGGCCGTCCAGGTCGTGCTCGTCCCCAAGGGCGGCGCCGCGCCGGGGCCGGCCGGCGGGGCCTTCCGCGGCGCCGGCGAGCGCCTGTCCGGGTCGTCCATCTCCGTCGCCGGCTCGCCGGCGGGCTCGTCGTTCTCGGGCGGGGTCCTGACGCTCGGCTCCGAGAGGGGGCCCGTGCTGGGCTCCGTCGCCGCGACCGTCGACAACCTCGAGTCCGACGGGTCGGTCTGCTACCGCGGCCTGCTGCTGGGCTCCGGCTGGCAGGGGGAGACCAGCTCCGACGGGGCGCAGCTCGGCGCCTCGGGCGGCGGGCTCCAGCTCAAGGCCGTCCGCTTCGAGCTGTCCGGCGGCCTCGCGGAGCGCTACGACGTCTGGTACCGCTCCTGTGACTCCGCGCGCGGCTGGCTCGGCTGGGCGAGCGCCGGCGAGCCCTCCGGCGTCGAGTCCGGCGCCTCGGGCCTCACCGCCGTCCAGGTCGCCCTCGTCGCGAAGGGCTCCGGCGCCCCCGGCCCGGCCGAGGGGGCCTACGTCTCCGGCGCCGCCTCCGGCCCGTCGCTCGTCCTGCAGGGCCATGTCGCCGAGCGCGGCTGGCTGCCCGCGGTGGGCGGCGGCGAGGACGTCGGCACGACCGGCAGGGGCCTCGCGCTCCAGGCCGTGCGCGCCTCCCTCGAGGGGGCGGGCGAGGGGAGCTCCGTCTCCGTCGCGGCCCACGTGGCCGGCATCGGCTGGCAGGACGCCGCCTCCGCCCCCTCCTACGCCGGCACGGTGGGGCAGGGCCGCGCCGTCCAGGCCGTGAGGGTGTCCCTCTCCGGCCCCGTCTCCGAGCGCTACGACGTGTGGTACCGCGTCCACGCGGCCGGCTACGGCTGGCTCGGCTGGGCCAAGGACGGCGAGGCCGCGGGCACCGAGGGGCTCGGCGTCCAGGCAGAGGCCCTCCAGGCCGTCCTCGTCGAGAAGGGCGGCGACGCCCCCTCGACGGGCGACCCCGCCGAGCTCTCCGTCCCCTCGCTCAGCCTCAGGGCCCACGTCTCCGGCGTCGGCTGGCAGCCCGCCGTCGGCAACGGCGGCACCGCCGGCACGACCGGCCAGTCCCGCGCCGTCGAGGCGATCGCCGCCGAGGTCTCCTCGCCGGTCTCCGGCGGCCTGTCCTACAGCGCCCACGTCTCCGGCGTCGGCTGGCAGGACGAGGTCTCGGGCGGCGCCGTGGCGGGCACCACCGGCCAGGGCAGGGCGGTCGAGTGCGTGAAGATGCGCCTGACCGGCGACCTCTCCGAGTACTACGACGTGTGGTACCGCGCCTACGTGCAGGACTACGGCTGGCTCGGCTGGGCCAGCGACGGGGCCCGCGCCGGCACGACCGGCATCGGCTACCGCGTAGAGGCGCTCCAGGTCCGCGTCCTCGCGAAGGGCTCGGCGGCCCCGGGCCCGACGGACGGCGCGTACAGGGA
>NZ_JAHONA010000005.1 GCF_019131995.1 Collinsella aerofaciens
CATCCTCTGGACCGTGTCCCGCTCGTGCCTCGTGAGCCTTCCGTAGGCCCTCGGGACCGCCCTCGCGGAGCCCCTATTCTTCTTTCCGGACATGCCGTCCTCCGATCTCCCGGGGCCGGCCGGTCCGGCCCTCAGGGTATCGGGTTCCCACATTCATCCGCACATGTGCGGATGAATGTGGGAAGTGTTCGGATGAAGTTGATAATCAAGGATCGATGATGTTGAGATAATGCCCACACTCTTGATAGATGCTGTTGTAGTTCTGGGAGATATAATAGGCATCATATCGGTGGCTGCCGAGTTCGTCGCCATACTGCGCGACGTACTTATCGAATGCCTCCTTCTCTTGGGTGTAGAGGCCGGTGTAGGGCCAGCCGAGGGTATCCTCGGTCTCTCCGCCGGTATATGCGCCGCCGCCGCCGGCAAGATTTTCACCGTTATCATAGTAGCAGCCAGAGTGCCCCCAGATGTTCGATGAATACGATGTATTGAGGGCAGCTGCCACAGTCATGCGGAGGCTGACGCTGAGTGCCGACTGACCGTTCGCCTTGCGGAGGTTGTTCTGGGTATCGAGGTAGGTCAGGGCGTTGCGCATCTGCTCCAAGGAAAGCGGATTGGTGTCGCGAGACATGTCCTGATCGACGTACTGGTCATACCATTCGGCCTTGTCATCGGCGCCGGTCAACGTCGATACGGCATCCTGGGCGTTCTTTTTCTGCGTGGCTGTGAACTGGCTGCCGCCGATGATGTAGTTCATGAAGCCGAACATACCCTGACTGATGACTTCCTGGTCAACGGTCATGTTGGACTTTAGGTCTGCAATCTGCTGCTCAAGAGCCTCAACCTGGGCATTAGCAGCGTCATAAGCCTTTTCCGCGGCGTTCGAAGCGGCGCAGGCTGCCTCCCACTCGCTGCGCTTCTGCTTGCGAACTTCGACAAGCTTATCGTACTCAGCCTTCTTGTCGGCCTCGGTCTGCTGGGCCTGCTCGTATGCCGTCTTCGCGGCGTCACGCTTACTGGCCGCGTCCTTGTACTCCTTGTTTGCCGCATCGTATGCAGACTGGGCAGATGCCACAGCAGCGTTGGCGGCGTTGGCCTTCTCCTGCGCGGCAGCGACGGCAGCCTGGGCGGCCTGCAGATTTGTCTGTGCGGTGGCGTCGGCATCCGTCGCGGCATTGAGCTCCGCCTGCGCGGTCTTGAGCTCGCCAGCAGCAGCGATCTTGGCGGCCTCAAGCGCACTCAGGTCGACACCCGTACCCGAGACGGCAGCATCGAGCGCGGCCTGCGCCTGGTTGAACTTCTGCTGGGCGTTATCGCGCGCGGTGGTTGCGGCTGCGAGCGCAGCGGCAGTCTCCTGCTTCTTGGCCTGGGCAGTCGTCAAAGCTGCCTCGGTATTCTGCTTTTCCTGCTGGGCGTTGGCCTCGGCAGCCTTGGCCTGGTCCAGATTGTCCTGTGCAGTAGTAACGGCCTTATTGGCGTCATCGAGCTTTGCCCGCGCGTCCTCGACGGCCTTCTTGGCGGCCTCGTACTCGTCCATACCCATGGCCTCGAGCTTGGCCTGGGCATCATCGAGGGCCTTCTTGGCCTCATCCTGCTTTGCCTTGGCGTCCTTGAGCGCCTGGGTCTTATCCTCGACACTCTTGTTGGCCTGTTCGAGCTGATCGTTCAGGTCGCCCAGCTTCTTCTGCTGCTGCTCGGTCTTTTCGACGGCTGCCTTAAGCTCGTCGATCTTCTCCTGAAGCGCGGCTACCTCGGCCTCGTTCTGCTCGGCGGCGTTATCGGTCACGGCCTGCGAGGCCTGATCCTTTTGCTGCTGAGCCTGCTTTTGAGACTGACCCGCCGCGTCGGCCTTCTTCTGGGCGGCATCGTAGGCGGCCTGAGCGTCCTTGAGCTGCTTTGCCGACTCCTCGGCCAGCTGGGCAGCCGTCTTTACGACCGCTTGGTTACCGGCGGCAACGGTATTCTCTACAGAACTACCCCCCCCCTGAACAGAATCGCCGTTATCGGTCGACGGTGCGGCGATTGCCGCCAGCGGCGACATGAGCGGCTGAGCGATGAGGCCCGCCGTCAAAACGGTTGCGACGGCGCGGTTAGCAACGCCCTTGACGTTGACAGTCTTGGCCCGAGGCTCAAAGTGTTGTGGACTGTAGTTTGCCATGGCTTTCTCCCTTTGACACGGATGTATCCATACGTATCAAACGGTAGCTGTCGATTTTTGAATTCTGTTGCGCAACATTGGTCACCAGCGGATTTTTTGAAATTCGCGCTCTCGTGCTACACAATTTCGTCACATATGTAGGAGCTGGTGCATCATATTCTTGCGGGATCGAATTGAGCCTATGATTTGCATTTGCCCCCGCGTCATCTGCCCCATCGGATTCCGCATCCAACAGACACCCCGCCCGCCACGGTGTAGAGTTAGGACAACGGGCGCGTTGCGCGGACCGCGCTGGAACGAGGTGGACATGGAACTCGACAAACAACAGATCAAGCGACTACGCGAACGCCATCACCGGCGCCACGGCATCCGCCCTGCTCATAGTGAGGCTGCCGAGCAGGCTGGTCGCTTTTTAAAGCGCGCGTTCAACATTCGCGAGGGACGCGCGCCCTATCACGTGATCCGCAAGCGTTTTGTAAACGGGGCGCGTCTGACTGGCTCCCACCTATGCATCCTCATCATCGCCATGCTGATCGCGAGCATCGGCCTCGATATCGATTCGGACATCGCCATCGTGGGCGCCATGCTCATCTGCCCGCTCATGGGCTCGGTCCTTGCCATGGCATACGGCATCGCCACGCTCGACCGCGAGATTACCGTCGAGGCCGTCGCCAGCCTTGCGCTGCAGATGGCCTTTTGCCTGGTCACGTCCACGCTGTACTTTAAGCTCTCGCCCCTTGGCACCACCACGGCCGCCATCATCGACAACTCTACACCCACCGTCTGGGACCTTACCGTCGCACTCGCAGGCGGCTTTGCAGGCGGGCTGGGCAACTCGCGCGACCAGGAACCCGCCACGCTCATCGCCGGCGTGGCCGTGGCGACCGCGCTCATGCCGCCTCTGTGCGCGGCGGGCTATGGCATCGCCATCGCAAGCGGGTCGCTGTTTCTCTCGGCGCTTTACGAGTTTGGCATCAACGTGGTCTTTATCGCACTCGCGGCCGAAGCCGTATTACTTATCTTGCGCGTGCCGCTCAAGCGCGACCTCAACGGCGACGGCATTGTAACCGCCGAAGAAGATGCCGAGGTCGACGAGCTATCGCGCAAGGTGCGCCGCCGCATCATTGTGGGTACGGTAGTCTTTGCCATCCCCTGCATCGTTATGACGGCGGGGTCTATTGGCTCGGCGCAGACCGGCGTGCAGGACGGCTACGGTGTCACCGAAACTACGCGCGAACTTGCCGCGGTGCTGCCGGGCTTTAAGGATTACACCGTCGCCGTCGAGACCTCGGCTACCGAAGGCGAGGAGGAGGGCGTCGTCGAGCGTGAGATTGTCGCCCATGTGACGACAGGCGAGGCGCTTGGGGCACACGACCGCCACGTCGCCCGCAAGCTCATCGACCTCAACGTGCCCGAACTCGATCGCGTGGAGTTCGATGTGAAGTGATGCAGAGCGCGGGATGAATGCTCGCACGGACGCAAGTTACGACGAGGCGCAGGTGCGATACGGACACGAGCAAATAGCGGGGTGCAGTTCACACCCGCGCCCCGCTCGCTTTTTTATTGCCGTGAATCAACTGTCCAGATCGACATCGCCAGACTCCACCGTAAACGCCGGATCGGTGCTCACAAGATAAAATCGGGTCACCTTAGTATCTCTAATTAGGTAAATCTGCCCCTGATTGCGTCGGCGCGATATATACGCAACGTGAACCGTACCGAATTCTTTGCCGTTTTCCTTCTTTAATACCAGGATGTTGGGGTCATCCGTACGCTTAAACTGCCCGTCTGTGCAGATTCCGTCTTGGTCGACCAGCTGCCATCGACAGTTGTCCTCCTCAAGAAAGGCCAGGGTTTCCAGACTCGTCTTGTCGTCCCGATAGTAACCGTCAATGGCAAACCCTTCGGAAGCGCACTCCTGCATATAGGACGTTTCTCGGCTTATAGCAAACAGCCCTGTAGCGCCCAGGAGCACAGCCAGGCAGACCACTGCAAGGGTTATCGAAATAGCACGGCGGCCCATGTTAGCCCAACCGATAGTTGTTTAACGGAGCGCGAAACATACCTGGAGCCTCCAATGTCAGAGGGGAACGTCCCCAGCAGGCTGGCGACAACTATATGCTTCTTTTATCAAACCATATGGCTGCCACTCGCGGAGGGGGTATCGGCGAGCGGCGTGTTTTCATACTCCATTGGTCAAACCTAAGCGCAGCCCTACAGCTCGTACTTGTACACGCGGTAGATATACTTTTCGGCTTCCATCTCGTAGGTAGCGATGGGCAGACCGTAGCGGTCGTACTCGGTGAAGGTCTTGGCCTGACCCGATGCCACGAGCATGCTGTTCGAATTGCCGACGCGCTGCACACTGCTAACGTAGCCCGAGAACGGCACCGCGATCTGGTCTTCGAGCCCGTAGGTGCGTGCCACCTCGTCCACCGTAAAGATGCGCCCAAACGAATGCGAGCCGCGGCTGTAGTCGGTCACCACCGCGGCGCCCAGCTGGCCCCAGTCGAACTTGGGATAGCTTTCGGCCGCACCAAAGTTGTTGTCGTATAGCAGCACCTGGTAGCGACCAGTCGTTGCCGTGTCAGAACTCGGCAGATACGTCACGCTGTGCTGGCCCGCGTTGAGCGAAAAATCGCCCTGGGCCTGCAGCAACTTTTCCTCAAAGCCCAAACCGGCCCAAAAATCGGGCAAGCCCACGGAAGGCTGTAGCAAGGTCATTTGCGCAACATATGTTCAGCAAAAACGGGTGGTAGCCGGTACGGCCACCACCCGTTTGTCTCATATCTAGCACATAGCAGGCCAGTTACTTCTTAATGCCGCGTCCCAGACGCTCGGCGACCGATGCAACGGCCTCTTCGCTGGCCGGCCCGCAGCTCACGCAGCCGTCATGGGCACGCATCTGGCCGGTGACCTCGTCCATCGCGAGCGGCGCCACCTTCTCGAGCTTAAAGCCCTTACCGGCGCGCATGTTTTCCTTGGCCACGCTGATCATGAGCTTAATGCGGTTGAGCTGGTTGACCTCGGACGCGCCGGGGTCGTAGTCCACTGCGACGATGTTGCTCTCGGGGTGCTGACGGCGCAGTTCCTTGATCACGGCCTTACCCACCACGTGGTTGGGCAGGCACGCGAAGGGCTGCGTGCAGATAATGTTGGGTGCACCATGGTCAATCAGGTCGAGCATCTCGGCCGTGAGCAGCCAGCCCTCGCCCATGTTGTTGCACACCGAGAGCACCGTGCGAGCCTTGTCGGCCATAGTGTCGATGCGCTCGGGCGCCTCAAAGCGGCTGGACTTTTCGAGCATCTCCTCCACCGGCGTACGCATCCAGTCCACCAGCTTGATGAGCGCCTGCATACCAGCGCGCGTGGTAGCAGAGCTTCCCAGCTCGTCCTTCTGTAGCTCGGCGTTGCTCATGGAGTACAGGAAGAAGTCGAGCAGACCCGGCACCACAGCCTCGCAGCCCTCGCGCTCAATGACATCGACCACGTGGTTGTTGGCCGTGGGATGGAACTTGACCAGGATCTCGCCAACCACGCCCACGCGCGGCTTGGTACCCTCGCCCACAAGCGGCATGGTGTCGAACGCGCGGATGGCCTCGCGGCACAACTTGGTGTAATTATGCCTGTTGAACTTAGGCGCCAGCTTGCGGGCGCGCGCCATGTACTCCTCGTAGAGTGCGTTGGCGGCACCGGGCGTGGCCTCGTACGGGCGGCAACGATAGAGCATCTGCATCATGACGTCACCAAAGAGCACTGCGTAGACTGCCTGCTTAAGCAGTGCCGGCGTAATCTTAAAGCCGGGGTTGTCCTCGCCCAGCGCCACGGCCGAAAGCGAGATCACCGGGATCTCGGGGTGGCCGCTCTCGCGCAGGGCCTTGCGGATGAGCGCGATGTAGTTGGTGGCACGGCAGCCGCCGCCGGTCTGGCTGATGACCACGGCCGTCTTGGACAGGTCGTACCGACCGCTCTCGATGGCCTCCATAATCTGGCCGGTCACCAAAATGGACGGATAGCAAATGTCATTGTTCACATAGCGCAGGCCGGCCTCGACAGCATCGTGATCGGTCGAGGGCAGCAGCTCCAAGTTGTAGCCGGCACCGCGGAACACCTCTTTGACCAGGTCAAAGTGGATCGGCGCCATCTGCGGGCACAGAATGGTGTAGCCTTCGTCGCGCATCTGCTCGGTAAAGGGCACCTTGGGCCACGCGGTCGAAGCACTCTCGCGCTGCGCCTCGAACGTGTACTTACGGCTCGCGAACGCGGGGGCATCCGTGGAGGGTGCCACCGGCGCGGCGTCGCCCTGCTCGTATGCCTCGCCCGCGGCCGTGGCCTCGGCCAGGCGCTCGGCCTCCTGGTCCTTAAGCGCGGCCATGAGCGAGCGGATGCGGATGCGCGCGGCGCCCAGGTTGGACACCTCGTCGATCTTGAGCACGGTGTAGATCTTGCCGCTGGCTTCCAGAATCTCCTGCACCTGATCGGTGGTCAGAGCGTCCAGGCCGCAGCCGAAGGAATTGAGCTGGATCAGGTCCAGGTCGTTGCGCATCGTCACAAAACGGGCGACGGCGTACAGGCGGCTGTGGTACATCCACTGGTCGACGACGCGAATCGGACGCTCGGGCTTTACCAGATGCGCAAGCGAATCCTCGGTAAAGACCGCAAAGCCAAAGCTCGAGATAAGCTCGGGCAGGGCGTGGTTGATCTCGGGGTCGTTATGGTAGGGACGACCGGCGAGCACGATGCCGTGACCGCCATGGTCCTCGACCCACTTAAGAGCCTCCTCGCCCATGGTCTGGATATCCTCGTGGAAACGCGCATCGGCCTCAAAAGCAGCGTTGACGGCGGCATCGACCTCGGAGCGCGTGATCTTGGGACCGCGCACGCGACCGCGACCGGCTTGCGCATCGGCCACACGGTCGACGGCGAGCACCTGGTACAGGCGGCGCTTGAGCTCGGTCTTGTCGTGATACGGCACAAACGGATACAGGAACTCGATGTTCTGCTCGCGGATCTCGTCGATGTTGAGCGCCAACGCCGTGGGGTAGCTCATGACGATGGGGCAGTTGTAGCAGTTGCCGGCGGTCGGATCCTCCTTGCGCTCCCAGCGCACGCACGGCATCCAAATGAAGTCGACATCGCGGTCGATAAGGTTCATCACATGGCCGTGGCTCATCTTTGCCGGGTAGCACACGCTCTCGGACGGCATGGACTCGATGCCCGCCTGGTAGGTCTTCTTGCTCGACTGGTCGGACAGCTGCACGCTAAAGCCCAAGCGCGTAAAGAACGCATGCCAGAAGGGGTAGTTCTCGTACATGTTGAGCGCGCGCGGGATGCCGACGGTACCACGCGGGGCCTCGTCGGGGCTCAGTACCTCGCGGTCAAAGAGCAGCTCGTTTTTCTTTTTGAAGAGATTGGGGGCCTCGGTCTTCTGCTTTTTGTGGCCGGCGCCCTTCTCGCAGCGGTTGCCGGTGATAAAGCGCCTGCCGCCGCCAAAGTCGTTGACGGTAAGCTGGCAGTTGTTGGAGCAACGGCCGCAGCGGACGTGCTTTTGCGTCACGGTGAGGTGCGCGATGTCCTCGGCCGAAAGGATGGTCGAGGTGCCATCGGCGCCGGCGCGATCGCGGGCGAGCAGGGCAGCACCATAGGCGCCCATGCAGCCGGCGATGTCGGGGCGCACGGCATGGACGCCGGTGAGCTGCTCGAACGCGCGCAGCGTGGCATCGGACATAAAGGTGCCGCCTTGGACGATCACCTGGCTGCCGATCTCCTTGGGATCGCGCAACTTAATGACTTTGAACAGGGCATTCTTGATGACGGAATAGGACAGGCCGGCCGCAATGTCGCCCACCGTGGCGCCTTCCTTTTGCGCCTGCTTGACGCGCGAGTTCATAAAGACTGTGCAGCGACTGCCCAGGTCGACCGGGGCCTTGGCATGGATGGCGGCATCGGCAAACGCGCGCACGTCCATGTTCATAGAGACGGCGAAGCTCTCGATAAAGCTACCGCAACCCGACGAGCAGGCCTCGTTGAGCATGATGTGCTCGATAACGCCGTCCTTGACGCGCAGGCACTTCATGTCCTGGCCGCCGATGTCCAGGATAAACTCGACGCCGGGCAGGAATGCCTTGGCGCCGCGCAGGTGCGCAACGGTCTCGATCTCGCCGGAGTCGGCCTTGAGGGCCTCGATGAGCAGCGCCTCGCCGTAGCCCGTGGTGGTCACGTGGCCGATGGTGCAGCCGGCAGGGATGTGATTGTAGAAATCGGCCATGATGACCTTGGCCGTGCCCAGGATGTCGCCGTTGTTGTTGCCGTACCAGGTGTGCAACAGCTGGCCGTCCTCGCCCACGAGCGCGGCCTTCATGGTGGTGGAACCGGCGTCGATGCCGATGAACACGCGGCCGGTGTAGCCTTCGAGTTTGCCCTTGGGGACGACTTCCTGGTCGTGGCGGGTTTTGAACTCGGCGAAGTCCTCGTCGGTGGCAAAGAGCGGATCCAGGCGCTCGACCTCGGCACCCTGTGTGTCACCCAGGCTGTCGATAGCCTCGATGAGCTGCGGGAACGTGCTGAGCTTGTTGGACTCGTGCGCCATGGCGGCGCCGCTCGCCACAAACAGGTGAGCGTTTTGGGGCACGATACGGTGCTCCTCGTCCAGGTTGAGCGTGAGGTAGAAGCGGTGGCGCAGCTCGGAGAGGTACTGCAGCGGGCCGCCCAGGAAGGCGACGTTGCCGCGGATGGGACGGCCGCATGCCAGGCCCGAGATGGTCTGGGTCACGACGGCCTGGAAGATGGAAGCGGCGACGTCCTCGGGGCGGGCGCCTTCGTTGAGCAGCGGCTGGACGTCGGTCTTGGCAAAGACGCCGCAGCGGCTGGCAATGGGATAGATGGTGGTGGCGTTGGCCGCGAGTTCGTTAAGGCCGCTGGCGTCGGTGTGCAGCAGAGTGGCCATCTGGTCGATGAAGGCGCCCGTGCCGCCGGCGCAGGTGCCGTTCATGCGCTGCTCGATGCCGTTGTCGAAGTAGATGATCTTGGCGTCCTCGCCGCCCAGCTCGATGGCAACATCGGTGGCCGGGATGAGGGTCTCGACGGCACGCTTGCTGGCGATGACCTCCTGGACAAACTCCAGGTCGAGCCACTGGGACAGCAGCAGACCGCCCGAGCCGGTAATGGCGCAGGTCATCTGGGCCGTCGGCAGCACGGTCGCAGCGCCCTCGAACAGGTCGCGGGCGCAGGCGCGGACGTCGGTGTGGTGGCGCTGGTACTTGGCGTAGACGATCTGGTTGTCGTCGTTGAGCACGGCGAGCTTGACGGTGGTGGAGCCCACGTCGATGCCCAGGTGCAGGTTGCCGCGAGCGTTCTCGGGGTTGAAGATCGCGCCTTCGGGGGCCTGGGCGGCGGCTACGGGCTCAGCGGCGGTGGCGGGCTCGCTGACGACGGACGTCTCCCCTGCCACGTTCTTGGCATCGGCAACTGCCTCGGCAACTTTCTCGGCAGCCGCGGTCGCGGCCTTCTGCGCGGCGTCCACCACGGCGGGCGCGGCCTCGCGTGCGGCAGCGACCACACGGTCTTTAATGCCCTCGACGAGTTTGCTCATTGTCTCTCCTCTTAGTTGTTGGACTCGACGGTTGCGGTGGTGTCGACCGCGTCCTCGAGCTGCAGGTTCAATAGCTTCATGCCGTATTCCGGCACGTTGATATCGATGGGTTGGCCATACAGGTCGCCGGGGCGCACAAAGGCGATAACCGTCATAATGCGCGCCATGGTCTCGGGCGATTCAGAAAGGTCACGCTCAAACCAACGCTGGATCATGCCGACCTCGGCACTCACGACATAGGTGACGTAGTAGTCAAAGAAGGTGCCCAGCGCCAAGCCCAAAATGCCCGTCTGTGCGCGCGGCACCACGGCCTCGCGTGCGGTATCGATGATCTTTTTAATAAAGGCGGGGTCGCCGCCCGGGCCCAGCAGCGATCCGATTAAATCGCGGTTGGCCGCAAGGTAGCGCAGCAACTCAACCGAACCGGGTGCCGGCTCGAGCTCATCGATGTTGTGATAGAGATCGGGCAGCTGAGCTGCGGTGATGAGCTCAATGCGCTCACGGATCTCGGCCAGCAAGCCGTCCTCGATTTGATTGATAAAGTCGGGGATATCGCGGTAGTGCGAATAGAACGTGCGGCGCGTAAGGCCAGCGCGCTCGGTGAGCGACGCGACATTAATGCGCGAAAGGTCACCGCTTTCGGCAAGCTCGCTGGCAAGTGCCTGGCGAAGGGCACGCTGCGAGCGAAGGGACCGGCGGTCGCATTTTTCGAGCTGGGACAAGCGTCCTCCTTGTTACTCAGCCTGTGCGCTATTGCACAGTGCGAGTATTATTGCACACCGTGTGCATCAACACGTAAAGGCAATATTTTGGATGTGTTAAAGGGACAGTTTCTTTGCCATATTCAGCGACCGCCTAGGTTGTGCCAGTTGTGCCTGGCTTTTGGAGCAGCATTGCCGATTGTTCAAAATATCATTCGTGGGTAGAATAGTGTCGACGGCAGCCCAAGTTCTGGAAAGCTGGGCAGCGCCGTTGCTTGGATTAAGGGGTCAACGCCTTAGCGGCGGCGACCCCTTTTACGTTGCTTCGAACGTTGCTTGAGTGCCTCGGAAAGCCCGACGAGTGCCGTGGAGAACGAGACCAAAGCGGTCAGAAGTCTCACGAAATCAATCAGATCGGTCATGGGCATCACCTCCCATCAGATGGAGGGCGTTGCCCGGCACATGGAACTGCCGCCAACAGTATCAATTCTATCAAAGCGCAGTTAGATATGCGAATGTTTGTTCGTATTTCAAGAGACCAGCGTCACCTGTGACAAAGGGGCTGTCCCTTTGTCACATTATTCGATGACGGTGCGAGAGTTTTGCTTGCGCATGGTGGCGAGCATGTGTTTGGGGACGGCGTGGACCATGCAACTGCCGATAGTTGCGCTCGCGGCGGCCTTGGCGGCATCGCTTGCGTTTTTGGTCGCGTAGCTGTGGCGGAAGCGTTTGAGCATGGCGATGTCGTTGCCGCCGTCTCCGTAAACCGCGACCTCATCCTCGGCAATGCCGTAGTAGCTCGCCAGCCAGGCCACGCTCTCGCCCTTGTTGCACGCCACGTCCGTGATCTCGAACATCACCGGATCGAACGGCGCGTTGACCACGCGGTCCGATCGCTCGGCCAAATACGCCTTAAGGTCGCGCTCCAGCTCGGGCGAGGTCACGCGACAGTTAATCTTGCATACATCGTGACGCAGGATGTCGCCGATCGACTGATCGAAATACTGCTCCTCGTGATACCCGCCACGTGCACGCATACCGCGCATCACGATGCGCTTGATAGGACTGTCTTTTTTAAAGCCTGCCTGGTGCATCTCGAACGATCCACTCGAGAACATGCCATCGGGCGTGGAGCAGTCAAAACAGATATCCGGAAACTCCTTGAGCAGCTCCTCGGTAATCTGCGAGTCGATGATCCAGGTCCTGAGCACCTCGCCATGGCTGTCGCGCACGATGGACCCATTGGAGCAGCAGGCGTCGAGTGCCAGGCCCGTAAAGCCATGCTCGCCAATCGGCAGCGTCGAGCGCCCGGTCGCGGGAACCACATGCAGGCCAGCCTCGGTCAGCTCGCGAATGGCACGGCGGATGGTCCCATCTGCCTCGTGCAGGGCGTTCAGCAGCGTTCCGTCTAAGTCACTCGCAAACATCTTGATCATGGATACGCCTCTCCTTCGTCTGCACGATATTGTAGACGAAGGAGAGGCATGCCTAAACAATGCCGTCCCGGCGCGGCGTGCCACTGTCTCCACAAATTCACGGTCCCCCAGCGCCTTAAGACATTCGCCATAAGCGACTTTTCAGCCGATTAAACAGCGCCGTCGTCGACGTCAGCACCGCCAACATTCCTGCGAATACAATCGCCGGAGCCCATCGATCATATGCGAGCCCGTAAACCAATTGGCCAATAGGCGTTGCACAGGAAAGCATCATATAAACGAGTGCCAGCACTTTTCCGCAGAGTTCCTTTGGCGCTGACCGCTGAACAAATGAAACGATTTCAACCGATGTAATGCTTGCCCACGCCATGACCCATGCCGAGCCGGCCGCAAGCGCGGCAAACGCCAGTTCATCAGGACCGCTCAGTAGCGTAACAATAATCGGTACGACTCCAAAACAGATCATCGCAACATATCGACATATGCCCTTGAAGGAAAAACGATGCGGCCAAATACCGACCAAACCACTGCCGACAAGACCACCTAAGCCCATAGCCACCTCAATAATCCCAACAAAGGATGACTGCATTCCGAGATGCTTTGCAACGATGACGGGAGCACCAATCGTTAACCCAACTAACGCAAGGTTCAAAATAGCTGCAAGCAAAAACACAACGAGCAATGATGCGTTTTGCAACAGATACCGAATCGACTCCCGAAAATCGCTTCGGTATGTCGAGCAAGTCGTACTGTCCCCTGTCATTCCAGATGAGGCATTTCGCTTGAGTGCGCCCCCGAACAGCAGGGCTGACATCGCAAACGTCAACGCCGCGGTTTCGCATAGAGCATCGATACCGAAGCACCCATAGACTGCCGTCCCGACTACAGGCCCCAAGATATTGCTCGCCATGGTTATCTGCGAGACCAGCGCAGTGGCACGCTCAACCTTTTCTGGGCCCGTCATGCGCACCGTCTCAATTTGAAGCATCGGTTTCAGCAGCGATTGGATACCATATTGGACGCAAAGCATTGCTACCACGACAACGGCAAGAGGCAGCGAACGCTTCATGGGGATAAACAACAGTGATGCAGCCATCAGAACAATGCCGAGCACCACAAGAACCCCGCGATGTCTCCCGCGATCCGCCAAGATTCCGCCAGCCGGAGTCGCGAGCACGCCTGGTATGAACGCTATCGCCGCGACGGCGCCATATAACGTTGACGAGCCGCTGCAATCGAACAAGTAGAGCGGACACGCAAAGCACAGTGCTGACAACATTGAATACGCACACAGCTGTGCAACAAGAAGGCCAAATAGTCTGATAGATCGCACTGTTTTTGGCGCCAACGAAACGCTAATTCTTCGCATCCCAGCCATAAGCCTGCCCCCAAATACATACCGATAGTATGTATTTAATGACTTGAAAAGGGCAGCCGTGGCTACCCTCGCAAATCAATTACATACCGTTGGTATCTATATTACCACCCGGAACGGTCCCATACGTCCCAAATCAGCGCCGTTGTCTGAAGCACTTCTTCCCCCAAATCGAGTCCCACCGCAGCAGCCATCTGCGCCAAACATTGAGCGCGAGCGAGCATTCGATCCTTGGTCTCGAGTGGACGGAACAGCGGCAGCAGCCAAAGATTCGCCAACAACGATACGGCCTCCGCCGCTTCGCGCGGGCATTCGCACGCAATGGAGCCGTCGGCGACGCCCTCCTCGATCACTGGCAAGAGATAGCCATCGGCCGACTCGTCAAACGAACCTTGGTACTGCATCGCCAGCAGCCGCGAGCTTTTTACCGGATCCGCCGCAGGATGCATGCGTGCCCATAGCTCAATTTGTGGAACGACGGACTCGGGCGCGTACAGCCGCTTGAGCTTTTGGGCCCCCGTCATATTGCCAGCACCAAGTGTCGCGCGGCGGTGCTCAACAATCGGAGCCATTGCCCGATCAAATGCGGCGTTGAAAATCTCCTCTTTGCTCTTAAAGTGATGATAGACAGCACCCTTGGTCATGCCATCGAGGCGGTCGACGATGTCTTGAATGCTCGTCCCCTCATAACCCTGTGCGCAGAATAACTCCAGCGCCGCGTCGAGAATCTTCGCGACCGTCTCCTCGGGATATTTATTACGACCCATAATCCGTCCATCCGCAACGCAAGTCTTGTGCCTTATTGCAGTATTTTAACGTTGCGGATGGCAGGCGTTCGATCCTACACCGCGGCGGGGCCGTGTTCGCCGGTACGGATGCGGATAACCTCCTCGACCGGCTCGACCCAGATCTTGCCATCGCCGACGGCTCCGGTGCGTGCGGCGTTGCAGATAATCTCGACAATGCCGTCGACATGTTCATCGGCACAGATGAGGGTGAACTGCACCTTAGGGATCGTGTTGACAAGCAACTCGTTGCCGCGCACGTATTCCTTCCAGCCATGCTGAGCGCCGCAGCCCTGCACCTGGTTGATGGTCATACCACGAACATCAGCAGCAAACAGCGCGTCTTTAAGAACCTCAAGCTTCTCGGCGCGAACGATCGCCGTAATCTTCTTCATAGTGAATTCCTCTCTTTAATATAGAAATGAACCGCTCATTCACATGGCACGGGTTTTCCAGGTGCCCGAGATTGCCCCGAAAGAGGAGCGCCGCGTACTTCGGTACGCAAGCGACGGTTTGAGGGGCAAGGTCGGGTGCCTGGGAAAGCCGTGCTGCTAATCGAGTCCGGAGAACGAGGGATATGCGCTCTCGCCGTGCTGACTCGCATCCAAGCCCAGCGCCTCGTCGGCCTCGTCCACACGTAGGCTGCCGTGGAACAGCGCCTTGACCACCGCGGCGATCACCAAATCGAGCACCAGCACAATAGCGACCGTCACCACAATGCCCAAGATCTGCGAGATGAGCAGCGACACGTCGCCCGTGTAGAACAGGCCGCCCTTACCGGTCCACGAAAGCCCCGGCACGCAAAACAGGCCCGTGAGCACGCCGCCCAAAATGCCGCCGATGCCGTGGCAACCGAACGCGTCGAGCGCATCGTCGTAGCCAAACTTGGTCTTAAGATGGCTAATGGCCAGGTAGCAGACAGGCGATACGATCAGGCCCATGACCAGCGCCGCCCACGGCTCGACAAAGCCCGCGCCCGGCGTGACCACCACAAGGCCCGCAACCAGACCGGTGCTGGCGCCCACCAGCGTGGGGCGACCGGTGTGCACGCGCTCGACGGCAAGCCACGAGACCATGCCCGCCGCGCTGGCCGTCACGGTATTGAGGATGGCAAGTGCCGCCACGGCGTCGGCCTTGAACTCGCTGCCGCCGTTAAAGCCAAACCAGCCAAACCAAAGCAGGCCGGCTCCCAGCGCCACAAACGGCACGTTATGCGGACGGTAGCTCACCATGCCAAAGCCGCGACGACGGCCGAGCATTAAGCAGAGAATCAGGCCCGTAAGACCAGACGAGATGTGCACCACGTCGCCGCCGGCAAAGTCGAGCGCGCCGATGATATCGCCAATAAAGGAGCCCTCGCCGCCCCAAACCATGTGAGCGAGCGGCGCATAGACCACGAGCAGCCAAATACCCAGGAAGGCCGTCGTGGCACCGAACTTAACGCGGCCGGCCAGGCTGCCCGTGACGATAGCAGCCGTGATCATGGCAAATGCCATCTGGAAGGCGATGTTGATGATCTGAGGGTAGACGACACCGTCCGCAGCATTGCCCTCAGCCGCCTGCAGCACCTGGTTGAGCACCGGCAGGCACAGCAGCTGGTCAAGGCCTCCAATAAACGGACTCGAACCGTCGCCGCCATAGGCCAGAGACCAGCCGGCAACAATCCACAGCACACCAACCAGACCAATGGCGCCAAAGCACATGAGCATGGTGTTGATGACATTTTTGCGCCTGGACAGGCCGCCATAGAAAAACGCCAGACCCGGTGTCATTAAAAACACGAGCATGGTGCAGATGAGCATAAACGTTGTCGATCCCGTATCGTACATTCGCTCTCCCTTGGTCGCATGAACGTTGTCGGCGCCCATAATGCGGCCGAGGGGCAACTGGTGTAGACCAGATACGGCGTTGTTAAACGCGGCGTTGTCGAATGGAAACGGCGCCGCAATCTTGGAAACGGCGCGGCAACGGACGCGAAACGAACGGGAAATACGCGAGCAAGGAAGCCGTGAGCGCGCCCGTCTCGGCTAGTGGCGGAACAGCTCGCGGGCTCGGTCGCGGAGATTAGTTGCTCGAATGACGCCTTCGTAGCGATTGATGCGCAGACGCGGGAAGGCGTTAAAGAAGCGTAGGTCGCGGCGGCTGAGCGACACGCTTGGCACCGGACGGCTCATGCGCTTGCCGGCAAGGCGACGACTGAGCGACGGACGCGGCATGCTCGGCGCGGCATCGGCCACACGGCGGGCAGCAAGTGCCAGGCCGCGAGCACCATCCGAGATAAACGTCGGCATCGAAGCCTTCTCGCGCAGGGCATCGAGCGTCGCGTCGCCCAGCTCCGCCAGCCACGCGTTAACGGCACGGCTGCGGATATGCGTCTGTGCCACCGAGTCGATCGCCGAATCGGGAATACGTTCGAGCATGGAGTCGGACGCATCGGCAAGCGACTCGTTGATGCGGTCGGCAAGATCGGCGCGCACGCACTCCAGCTGATCGGACAGACGCCGCCAGCTCGCCAGCGAGCACAACGCGTCGACCATCATCGCGACCGCGACGATAAAGGCGGACAACCGCACAATCAGCACCGGCAGACGGCCAAGCAGCCCCAGCAATGCCGGCTCCACTAAACGGCAAATACACAACGCACCCAAGCCAAACGCGCAGGCCCAGTACAGACAGATGCGTCCGTGCAAGTTAAACGGCAGGTGCGAGTAATCCCAAAAGCGAGCGCCCGTTGTTTTTTCCAACAGCACGCCTACGCTGTACTCAATCACGCTGCATACGAGCGCTGCAGCGACAAACTGGCTCGAGGCATCCGGAATCCCGCGCAACAGCAGCCAGCAGGCAATGCCGCCCACACCATAGATAGGACAACACGGCCCCAGCAAAAAGCCACTGTTGGCAAATCGTCCGTGATTGAGCATGGCGCATACTGTCGACTCCCATGCCCAACCGCAAAACCCGTAAAAGGCAAACGAGAGCACCAGTGCCGAGAGTGGGCAGGCGGCAAGCGTCGCGCCGCAAAACGCAGTATCAATCGCGGTCCCCACCGTCTACCCTCTCCTCTTTTCGCTCGATGCTTTACTCGCGCTATCGTCCGTCTCGTCCTTGCGCGGCAGGCGGCCGGCGACCGTCTCACGCAGAGCACACCATTTATCCGCTAGGCACACAATCCATGCCTCACGACACGTCGGCGGCACCAGCACCAGCGGAAACATATGCCGCACGATAATATTCCGCTCGCGCGGCGTCAGCTCAAAATCTTCTTCCGCACGCGCCAGGGCAAAAAACGGGTGGCGAAAGCCATGCAGCCGATGGCTTGGGTCGGAATCGTGCCAATCGTAGAGAAAGTAATCGTGCAACAGGGCCCCGCGCAGCAGCGAGGCACGGTCGACCGAAATGCCAGCACGGCCCAAGTGCTCGGCAAAGGACAGACTCGCGCGCGCTACCGAAGTCACATGTGCATACACCGTCACATCGCCATGCTGGATAAACTCGCGCGTCAGGTCCAGACGGCCCGCCTGCGCCAGTTGACGGGCAGCATGGTCTACTTCGCACGCGATTTTCTCGGCACGAACGGCATCGGACATGCTGCCTCCTTCCAGCGGCTCACGGCGGCAAGCCACGGCTTGTGCACAATCGATAAAAACATCATGGAACACATCAGTATGGCATCGGACAAAACGTTTTGCCCCACCAGTTGGCGAATTACCGCGCCGCCGTCACATATCAAACGCCAAAATGTGCGAGACTGTCTTGTGCAATTGTGCCGGCCAAGGGAGTGCCGGCGCACGATTCGCATGGAGTAACCCACAACGATGCTGCTTACGCAAACGACAACGCCCGAGGACGTCAAGGCTCTTAATCGTGCCGAGCTCCCACAGCTCTGCGACGAGATTCGCCACGCCATCCTCGAAAGCTCCGCCGCCGTCGGCGGGCACGTTGCCCCCAACCTGGGCGTCGTTGAGCTTACGGTCGCGCTCCATCGCGTGTTTAACTCCCCTATCGACAAGATTGTCTTTGACGTTTCGCACCAGACCTACGCCCACAAGGCGCTGACTGGGCGCGCGTACACTTATATCGATCCGGAGCGCTTTGGCGAGGCCTCTGGCTTTGCCAATCCCGACGAGTCCGAGCATGACCTGTTCGCCATGGGTCACACCTCGACCTCGGTGAGCCTGGGCTGCGGCCTAGCGCACGCTCGCGACCTGGCGGGCGATGCGTACAACGTCATCACCATCATTGGCGACGGCTCGCTTTCGGGCGGCTTGGCGTTTGAGGGCTTTAACAATGCCGCCGAACTCGATAGCAACCTGATCATCATCGTCAATGACAACGACCAGTCCATTGCCGAGAACCATGGCGGCCTCTATCGCAATCTGGCCGAGCTGCGCGCCAGCAACGGCACCTGCGAGCGCAACGTTTTCCGCGCGATGGGGCTCGACTACCGCTATCTGGACGCCGGTAACGATGTGTTGGCCCTCGTCGATGCGCTGCAGGAACTGCGCAATATCGATCATCCCATCGTGCTGCACGTCTCCACCGCCAAGGGCAAGGGCTTTGAGCCGGCCCAGAGCGACCCCGAGCGCTGGCACCACGTGGGTCCGTTTGACATGGCGACTGGGCGCAAGCTCTGCCCGGGCCATCCGAGCGAGCCTGCACCGCGCACCTATGCCGACATTACGGGCGAGGCGCTCAGCGCCGCCATCGAGCGCGATCCGCAGGTCGTGGGCATCACGGCCGCCACGCCCTACATTATGGGCTTTACACCCGAGCTTCGCGCTGCCGCCGGCAAACAGTTCGTCGATGTGGGCATTGCCGAGGAGCACGCTGTGACCTTTGCCACCGCGCTTGCACGCTCGGGCGCCAAGCCAGTCTTTGGTGTGTACGGCACGTTTTTGCAGCGCGCCTACGACGAGCTGTGGCACGACCTGTGCCTCAACGACGCCCCCGCAACCATCCTGGTGTTTGGCGCATCGATCTTTGGCACCACATCTGAGACGCACCTCTCGTTCTTTGATATTTCCATGCTGGGCGGACTTCCCAACATGCGCTATTTGGCGCCGGCCTGCATGGAGGAATACCTGTCCATGCTGAGTTGGTCGCTCGACCACCGCGAGCATCCCGTGGCGATTCGTGTACCGGGCATCGGCCTGGTGAGCCGCCCCGACCTGGCACCTGCCGAGGACACCGATTACAGCGCCGCTCACTATAACGCGGTACGTCAGGGCCGCGACGTTGCCGTGCTCGCGCTTGGCGATTTCTTTGAGCTGGGCGAGCGCGTTGCAAACCGCTTGGCTGCCGAATACGGCATCGAGGCCACGCTCGTCAACCCGCGCTTTGCAACCGAGCTTGACCGCGAGTTCCTCGACAGCCTTGCCGCCGAGCATCGCGTTGTCGTCACCCTCGAGGACGGCATCTTGGACGGCGGCTGGGGCGAGCGCGTGGCATGTTATCTGGCATGCACGCCATTGCGCACGCGCACCTTCGGCATCGCCAAGGGCTTCCCCGACCGCTACGACCCAAACGAGTTGCTCGCTCAAAACGGCATGACGGTCGAGAACATGGCCGCCGAAACCGTAAGGCTACTCAATCAGCACTAGAGAAAACCACCACAAAGGGGACAGGCACCTTTGTGGTGGTTTTTGTTTTCACAGCTCAATTATCTCAATCCGTAACATCTAGAGCCCGAATTCCCGTCTAACTGTTACAGATCTAGACAAGATGTCTTAGTCCCAGACCTTTGTCTCAATCTGTAACAGATAGAGACCTTTTGGCCGTCCAGATGTTACAGATTGAGACATTCGAATTCCCCTGAAGAGAAAATCTCAATCTGTAACAGTAAGAACCCATTTCCTCGTCTACCTGTTACAGATTGAGACAAAGCAGCGAGACATGCCACCACATCTGCAAGAACCACCACAAAGGTGCCTGTCCCTTTTTGGTAGGTAGAATAACCCATAAGGTAAGTATGTTTCTGAGTTATTTCGTGTTGACCCATTTGAGCGCGATAGGGTATAACTCTACTCAACCGCTAGGGATTTTATTGAGAAAGGTGTTCTACCATGAGCAAGAACCTCTCCCAGCAGGTCGTTCTCGACCGCCGCGGCTTCGTTGCCGCCACCTTCGCAACCGTCGCCGGCCTTGGTCTTGCCGGCTGCTCCGACACCAGCGCCGAGGCCGACAAGGGTTCCGCCGCCGGCTCCTCCAAGGGCTCCAATGATACCGAGGCTTCCACCACGCTCGATGCCAAGGCATTCGACAAGCTCGTCGACAACGGCCCCAAGGCCGATGACGATGCTATCGCCGCCAGCACCTGGGCCACGGCCGTCAAGGACGCCGGCGTCTTTAAGATCGGTGGCGTTCAGACCTCCACGCTCTTCTCCCTCCTCAACGAGAAAGACGGTCAGACCCGCGGCTTCGATGCCGGTATCGCACAGCTCCTGTCCAACTACATTCTGGGCGAGAACAAGGTCGAGATCACCCAGGTGACCTCGGACACGCGCGAGTCCGTCCTGCAGAACGGCCAGGTCGACGCTGTCTTTGCCACCTACACCATCACTGACGAGCGCAAGAAGCTCGTCTCCTTTGCCGGTCCCTATTACTACACGCAGCAGGCTATCCTGGTGCTCGCCGATAACGACGACATCAAGAGCGTCGACGACCTGGCCGACAAGAACGTCGCCGTCCAGTCCGGCTCCAACGGCCCCGCCATCCTGGAGGAGCTCGCTCCCAAGGCCAGCCAGCAGGAGTTCAAGACCGACGAGGAGGCCCGCCAGGCACTCCAGCAGGGCCGCGTTGACGCCTACGTCATCGATAACAACATGCAGCAGAGCGCCCTGGTCCGCGAGCCCGGCAAGTACAAGATCGCCGGCAAGCCCTTCGGCAGCAAGGAGCCCTACGGCATCGGTCTGCCGCTCGATTCCGACGGCGTCGCCTTTGTCAACGACTTCCTTAAGAAGATCGAGGACGACGGCACCTGGACTGAGCTGTGGCAGATCTGCATCGGCGACCGTACGGGCGACACCAATGTTCCCGAGCTGCCCGAGATCGGCGCCTAGGCAGCGAGTCTAGTAACGGCCGCAACGAAACCATACGGAAACGCATGATGCGCTTTATTGCGGTAAACTGTTTCCTCACTGAGTTGTCGGGGCTTCCGTACACACGGGAGCCCCTTTCCTTATCGGCGGGAGGTCCGCATGAGTCTCTCCGAACTCTGGTCGCTCTATGGCCAGAACTATATCGACGCGCTGCTAGCAACCTGGGGCATGACGCTTGAGTCGTTTGCCATCGCCATGGTGCTGGCCGTCGCCGTCACCGTGATGCGCGTGTCGCCGCTCAAGCCGCTGCGCGTCTTTGGCGACCTGTATGTCCAGGTCTTCCGTAACATCCCCGGCATCGCGCTGCTCATCATCGTCGTCTACGCACTGCCGCCGCTCAAGGTCGTTCTGCCCTACCGCACCTGCGTTATCGTCGCCACGGTCCTTTTGGGCTCGGCCTTTGGCTCCGAGAACTTTATGAGCGGCATCAACACCGTCGGCGTCGGCCAGGTGGAAGCCGCCCGCTCGCTGGGCATGGGCTTCAGCCGTATCCTCGCCAAAATCGTGATTCCGCAGGCGCTGCGCTCGAGCGTATTACCCATGACCAACCTCTTTATCGCCGTCATGCTCACCACCGCGCTCGGCAGTCAGGTGCCGCTTAAACCGCAGGAGCTCACCGGCGTGGTGAGCTACATCAACACGCGCTCGCTCGGCGGCGTCGCCGCGTTCTTTATCTCGGCGCTCGGCTACCTGGGCACGGCCTTTGTGGTAAGCCACATTGGCAACTATATCGATAAGAAGGTGAGGATCCTCCGATGAGCAAGCACTCCACCTCCGCGCTCACCATGCGCGATGCGCTCTACGAGGCTCCCGGCCCCAAGATGCGCGCCAAGATTCGCATCGGCACCGCTATCTCACTCGTCGCCGTCGCCGCGCTCGCCGTCCTGGTACTGCAGCGCTTTTATGTGACCGACCAGCTTTCGGTCCACTACTGGTATTTCTTTACGCACCTCACCACCTGGAAGTTCCTGCTTGCCGGCTTTGAGGGCACCGTTAAAGTCGCACTCACCGCTGGCGCCATCGCGCTGGTGCTGGGCTTAGCCCTTATGCTCGGCCGCACGAGCGATATTAAGCCGCTGCAGCTGGCCTGCCGCGTGCTCACCGATTTCTTCCGCGGCGTACCGAGCCTTCTGTTCATCTACTTCTTCTTTTTGGTGCTGCCTCAGTACAGGATTGCGCTGCCGTCGTTTTGGATGCTCACGCTCCCTGTCGCGCTCGCTGCAGCCGGTGTGTTGGCCGAGATTTTCCGAGCCGGCGTCTACGCCGTGCCGCGTGGCCAGGTCGAGGCCGCCCAGGCGCTCGGTCTCTCCAAGGCTAAAATCACCTTTAAAATCGTGTTGCCCCAGGCGATTCGGTTTATCATTCCGTCGTTGATTTCGCAGCTTGTGGTCGTAGTCAAAGACACCACCGTCGCCTACGTGGTGAGCTACCCCGACCTCATGCAAAATGCCCGCGTGCTCATTACCAACTACGACGCCCTCGTGTCGGTCTACCTGGTTATCGCGGTCATCTACATCCTCATCAACGTCGCGATCAACAAGGCCGCTGTCTACGTTTCGCACAAGACCGGTGCGACCATCATCCGCTAACGCTTTACCATTTCGAATCATAAGGAGCCGAGCACCATGGCACAGAGCACCTCTTCAACCGGCAATCAGCCGCTGATCGAGCTCAGACACGTCGATAAGCACTATGGCGATCTACATGTCCTCAACGACATCAATCTCTCGGTCGACCGCGGCGAGGTCGTCGTCGTGATCGGGCCCTCGGGCTCGGGCAAGTCGACCATGTGCCGCACCATCAACCGCTTGGAGACCATCGACTCGGGCGAGATCCTCATCGAAGGTCAGCCGCTTCCGCAGGAAGGCAAAGACCTTGCCCGCATGCGCGCCGAGCTGGGCATGGTATTTCAACAGTTCAACCTGTTTGCACATATGACGGTGCTGCAGAACGTCATGCTGGGGCCGGTCGATGTGCTGGGCGTGTCCAAGGAGGAGGCTCGTGAGCGCGCCATGGACCTGCTGAGCCGCGTGGGCGTGGCCGAACAGGCCGATAAGGTGCCCGCACAGCTCTCAGGCGGCCAGCAGCAGCGCGTAGCCATCGCTCGCTCGCTTGCCATGCAGCCCAAGGCCATGCTCTTCGACGAGCCCACGAGCGCCCTCGATCCCGAAATGATCAACGAGGTGCTCGAGGTCATGGTCCGTCTGGCCCAGCAGGGCATGACGATGATCGTCATCACGCACGAGATGAACTTCGCCCGCCGCGTGGCCGACCGCGTCGTGTTTATGGCCGACGGCCAGATCGTGGAAACCGGCACGCCTGACGAGTTCTTCGACCGCCCCCAAACCAAGCGCGCCCAGGACTTCCTCAACTCCATCAAGGGTCACTAACCCAATTGCCACGCGGGCAAATTCATCAGTAACGTTTGCCCCGCGTCACCCCTGTGCCATGTCCACCCGGATTCGAAAGCCGCAACCATGATCGGAACCCGCACCTCATCGTCCTACACCCCGTATGTCGACGTCGACCCCGCCGACCGCCCACTCATCCTCGTCGCACCGCGTTGGGAAGAAGCAAAGCCGTTTTTGAGCGAGACGCTCTCCCCCAACGAGGAAATCGCAAGTGTCTTTGTCGATGCCATCCTTGCCGCCGGCGGCCTGCCGCTGCAGATGTCCATCACCGAGGACATTGAGGTCATCCGCCATTACGTCGATATCGCCGACGGTATCGCTATTCCCGGCGGCCCGGATGTCAACCCCAAACGCTGGGGCGATGATCGACCCTACGACCCCACCCTCTGCTGCGAGATCCGCGATAGCTTTGAGTTTAAGCTGGTCGGCGAGGTGCTCCGCGCCAAAAAGCCGCTCTTTACCACCTGCCGTGGCACGCAGTTGCTCAACGTCGCCACTGGCGGCACCCTGTGCATGGACGTGCCGAGCCTGGGCGCTCGCGAGGGCCGCACGCAGTGGCGCCATACCCACGTGCTCAACGACCCCGTGCATCCCGTCGAGGTCGTGCCGGGCTCGCTGCTCGACCGCGCGGTTGGCGGACACAGGCTGATCCAAACCAACTCCGCACACCACTGCTGCGTCGATCGTCTGGGTAAGAGCACGCACTTGGTCGCCAAGGCAACCGACGACGTTCCCGAGTGCATCGAGGTCGAAGGCCAGCCATTCTGTCTAGGCGTGCAATGGCATCCTGAGTACACGTGGAAGACGCTCGAGACCGACTTTAACCTGTGGAAGTCGTTTGTCGAGGCAGCGGCTCAGGTTAAGCAGGCGCGCTAACTCACGGGCGGCGCAACAAAATAGGGCGCCCCGCCGACCACATGGTCCGACGGGGCGCCCTATTTTATCTATATCTACGACCTTGGAGCACGGTCCAAGGCTCGCGGTCTCTTACTCAGCCGCCTCACGCAGGGCCGACATCGTAGCCGCATACTGCTGACGCAGTGCATGTATCCCGTCGCGAGCACCATCAACGGTGTTGGCATTACGCAACGCCTCGGTCACCACGACCGCCGGCTCATACAGATTGTCGAACCCCAGGTTCTGGCTCACACCCTTAAGCGTATGCACGGCCATAAACGCACCCTCAACGTCCCCTGCCGCCATAGCGGCCTCCAGCTTGTCCATGCTCTCGTCATCCAAGAACTTAAGGGCAAAGCGGGCGAGCATCTCCTCGCCCATCAGGCGAACGCTGGCACCGTTGTAATCGGCGCCGATCTTCTCATACGCTTCACGCATGGAACCCATGAATTAAAACTCCTTCGGTCAAACTAAATCGTGGGGAACGCAACGACGTCGGCAGGACGTGCCAACGTTTCGGCAATACGGTCTTGCACCTCGAGCAGGCAGTCGAGCAGTAGCGGGTTAAACTCACCGCACTTGCCGTCCAGAATCATCTGAATCGCTTCCTGGTGCGGGATGGCATCCTTGTACACGCGCACGCTCGTGAGCGCGTCGTATACGTCGGCCACCGAAACCACCTGCGCGGCAATGGGGATCTCGTCGCCCTTAAGGCCGTCGGGATAGCCCTTGCCATCCCAGCGCTCGTGGTGCCAACGTGCGATCTGGTACGCATATTCCAGCAAGGAATTGCCGGCATGTTGGTGACCCAGCTCAAACAGCATGTCGGCACCGAGGGTGGTGTGCGTCTTCATGATCTCGAACTCCTCGGACGTCAGGCGTCCGGGCTTGTTGAGGATCGCGTCGTCGATCGACATCTTGCCGATATCGTGGAGCGCCGAGGCCATGGCGATCGTGGAGCGCTGTTCGTTGTCGAGCGGGAACTTGTCGCTGCGATGCACCAGGCAGCCCAGCAGCAGCTCGGTCAGCTTTTCGATATGCGTGACGTGCAGGCCGCTCTCGCCGTTGCGAAGCTCCATGACGCCGGCCATGATATCGATCAGCATGCGGCTGTTCTTGACACGCTCGTTGTACTGCTGAGACAGCAGGCTCGTCAGACGACGCTGCTTGGCATACAGGCGGATGGTATTGCTCACGCGGCGGCGAACGACGCGTGCGTTAAACGGACGGTTGATGTAATCCGAAGCACCCAGCTCGTAGGCGCGCAGCACCACGTCATCGGAATCCTCGCTCGAGATCATGATGACGGGCAGGCTATCGGCAACAGTTCGGCGTGACAGTTCGCCCAGTACCTCAAACCCGTTCATACCCGGCATGATGATGTCGAGCAGCACAAGCGACAGCTCATCGCCGTAGCGGTCAACCAAATCGAGCGCCGTACGGCCGTTGTCCGCCTCCAAGACGCGATACTCGTCCTTGAGCATCTCGTTGAGGATAATACGGTTCATCTCGGAGTCATCGACGATAAGCACCGAGGGTTTTTCGCTTTGGAAGATCTCGATTGCATCGCTGTCGGTCACAACCGTACCGGGCTTTGCCTTGGCATGGCTTAAAAGCTGGACGGCACGGTTTACGCCCTCATCGACCGTCTCGCCATTGATGCGAACACCGCCCACGCATGCCGTAAGGCTTACATGCTCGTGACCAGGGACAATCGTGGCATGGACGGCATCGGATACATGACGCAGACGACGGGCAAAGTCATCGGAGGGGATATTGGGCATGACGGCCACGAACTTGTCGCAGCCAAGGCGCACAAGCTCGTCAGTCGAACGAATGCCGCCGCGAATCGCCGCCGCCACGGCGCCGAGCGCGAGGTCACCGGCATGACGACCACAGGTATCGTTGAAGACCCTAAAATCATCGAGGTCAATCATCGCAACGCCGGCGTTCATGCGGGCGCTACGAAGCTTCTCCTCGTAATAGCGGCGATTACGAACGCTCGTCAGCACATCGGTGTAGACAAGGTCCTCTTCTGCGACCTCTTGTTCATCGATCGGGCGCACCATCAGCAAAACGTGAGGCTCGCCCTCGACCGTCAAAGAGCGCACGCGAGCACGGTACTCGACGCCGTCGTTGAGCAGCCGCTCCGATATCTCATCCGAAGTCGCCAAGGCCTCAAGACTTGACTGACGCAGGCAAGGGCACCGATCGCCGGCGAGCAAGCAGTTGCGCTCGCTTTTGACCTGATCGGCCGACATCAGACGGACCACGGGGTAGATCTTCGCGACACGGGCAACCTCGGCGGCAGCCTCTTCGTCGGTTAGATTGGCCTCGTGATTATTGAGCATATGGGGCCCTTTCGGTCGTTGCGTTTGATAGCAGTCGGTATCAAATGGTACAAGGTTAGCATCTTGTTGATGCAGGTAAGCGCGTGAATATCGTTACATTTTCATGAGTTGGCAAACGGTATATTTGGAGCTGCAGACGCAAGGTTTGGAGGGCGTTTGTTAACATCGCCGAAACGCTTGCGGGTGTAGCCCGTTTTGGACGGTGCGACCGCTACGACCCCAGGATGTCGCGGACGGCTTGGGCCGCCGGCACCGGGCGGTCGCGCAGGCCGTTGTGGGCGCCGGGAATCGTCACAAGCGGGCAACCCAGGCGCTCCGCCGCCGCCCGCGTGCCCGCCTCGCGGGTCGTGCTAACCGAGAGCTCGCCCAAGAGCACGGCCGCCATGGCGTTTGATGCGCGAACGCGGTCCCAATCGGGGACATAGGTCATGGTGGCCTCGTATTCGTTTGCCATAAAGCTGCGCCCATTGCGCAGGGCGTGCTTGGCTTCCGCCTCGGTTGTTTTGGGAGCTTCGGGATCGGGCTCGCCGATGGCGCCCAAGAAGACCCTCAATGCCCTCGAGACCTTCCCCGCCGCAATCATGTCGAGCAAAATGGGGGCCGCGCCCAGGCCGATGCCTTCAGCCGTCACGGCGGGCTCGTGCAGGATCGCACGCGAGACGACGGGCGAGTTTGTACGAAGAAGCTCCAGGGCCACCAGCGTACCGGCGCTGTGCGCGAGCACGTTTGCCGGAGCACCGATATGCTCGATAACGGCTTGCAGGTCGACTGCCTGAACGGTGAGGTCGTAGCGGCCGTCCGCAGCATCGCCGCTCTCGCCGCAGCCGCGGCGATCGTAGGCAATTACGCGGTAGACACAGCTGAGCTCGCGGGCGATGCCGTCAAAAAAGACACCGTCGACGCAGGCACCGTGCACACATACCAGGGCAGGTGCATCAGACGGCACGTCCGGGCCGGCATACTCGCGACAGGCAATCGTGGTGCCCTCATTCTCAACCGTAAAATCCATATTGCGCCTCATCGTCTTGTGCCTTGTTAACACATTAACTGTACCCGACCCGATACCTTTCATGGCGCGGTATCGAGGGCGGAGTTAAAAATCGAAACCTGCAAAGCACAAGCCCGGACCATACGTTGGCGCCGATGCTATGCTTAGGCACAACTGTCTTGAGGAGCATATTTCTATGTCTACGTTTTTAAATGCCAGCCCCATCTTTGGGCCCGTTCGCAGCCGTCGCCTTGGTCTCTCGCTCGGCGTCAACATGATGCCGGCCAGCGGCAAAATCTGCACGTTCGACTGCATATACTGCGAAAACGGTCTCAATGCCGAGCGCCCCTGCCACGAATCGTATAACACAGCTGCCGTGGTGCTCGATGCACTCGAGGCAAAGCTGCGCAAGATGGCAGCCGAGGGCGAGCTCCCCGATGTAATCACTTTCGCAGGCAACGGCGAGCCCACCGCAGCACCGGAGTTTCCGCAGGCCATCGCCGGCGCCGTCGCGCTGCGCGACGAGCTTGCCCCAAACTCCAAGATCGCCGTGCTCTCCAACGGCACGCGCGCCGACCGTCCCCAGGTGCACGACGCGCTCATGATGGTTGACGACAACATTCTTAAGCTCGATACCGTCGACCCGGTGTTTATCCAGCTGCTCGACCAGCCCGTTGGCCCCTACGACGTCGAGCACCAGATCGAGACGTTCGCAAGCTTTGACGGCCATGTCATTATCCAGACGATCTTTTTGACCGGTGAGTATCTGGGCAAGCCCATCGACAACACCGGCGAGGAGTACGTTGCCCCCTGGCTCGCGGCGCTTGAGCGCATTCGCCCACAAGAAGCAACCATCTACACGGTAGCGCGCGAGACACCGGTCGCCGGCCTTGCCAAGACAGCACCCGAGGTGCTCGACGCCATTGCCGCGCGCGTGCGCGCCCTCGGCATCCCCTGCCAGGTGAGCTACTAACAAAACCACGCAGCAGCTAGTGCCCACCACCCCGCTCCATCAGTTGCGGTGATATAGTTCCTATTTGTGCTGTTAAACCGCTTAAATCGGAACTATATCACCGCAACTTTTATGGACGCGTGGGTGGGCTATACTAGCTGCGGATGAAAGGAAGTTAGCCATGTTTGACAACGGACCCGTGCCCGGCCGCAACGACGCTTGCTGGTGCGGCAGCGGCAAAAAATATAAGAAATGCCATAGCGCCTTCGATGAGCGCCTCGAGCGCCTGTGGGAGGAGGGCTGGGAGGTTCTGCCCCGCACGCTCTACAAGACGCCCGCCGACATCGAGGGCATCAAACGCTCGGCCGCCATCAATGTGGGCGTGCTCGACTACGTAGGCGAGCACATCGCCGCAGGCATGACCACCAACCAGATCGACCAGATGATCTACGACTACACCGTCGAGCACGGTGGCACGCCGGCCGACCTCAACTACGAGGGCTATCCCAAGAGCGTGTGCACCTCGATCAACGACGTGGTCTGCCACGGTATCCCCTGCGATACGGACGTGCTGCACGAGGGCGACATCATCAACGTGGACTGCTCCACGATCCTAGACGGCTACTTTAGCGACTCGAGCCGCATGTTCTGCATCGGCGAAGTCTCGGCCGAGCGCCAGCGCCTGGTCGACGTCACCCGCGCCAGCGTGGAGGCGGGTCTGGCGACCGTCAAGCCGTGGCTGCCGCTGTCCGTTATGGCCGAGGCCGTGCAAAAGACGGTCGAGGACGCCGGCTTTAGCGTGGTGCGCGAGTACGGTGGACACGGCATCGGTAAGGAGTTCCACGAGGACCCGTTTGTGGGCTTTACCACCGAGGCGCCCGATGTAGACACCATCATGGCTCCGGGCATGGTCTTTACCATCGAGCCCATGGTCAACGCCGGAGCGCCCGACATCAAGATTAGCAAGGGTGACGGTTGGTGCGTGCGCACCAAGGACGGCAGCGATTCGGCTCAGTGCGAGGTACAGCTCGTGGTGACCGAGGACGGCTACGAGCTGCTGAGCTGGTAGCTGTAGATGCGCCGGGCTTCGCGATGGATATGTTAGCCATCACGAAGCCCGGCGTTTTTTAGCGTTTTACCTGGTAAAACCTGCCAAAATAAACCTGTCCCTTTTTAGCAGGCTAAGCGGAGAGGACTGCTTGTGAACATTCTGGTTTTGCTGCCCGTCAATGACCGCCATCGCGCAATTCTTGAGTCGAGCGCTCCGGGCGAGGACTTTATCTACACGAGCTCCGACGCCGCCACGCGCAAGCAGGTCGCCGATGCGGACGTGATCTTGGGCAACATCGACCCTGGCATGCTCACGGCATGCGAGCATCTCCAGCTGCTGCAATTACAGACCGCCGGCTATGACGATTACTTGGCCGCCGGCACTGTGCCAGCCGACGCCAAGCTTTCCTGCTCGGTGGGCGCCTACGGCCAGGCCGTGAGCGAGCACATGTTTGCCATGGTCCTTTCCATGATGAAGCGCCTGCCCGGCTATCACGACTTGCAGCGCGAGCATCGCTGGGAGGATTTGGGGCCGGTCACCTCGCTCAAAAATGCCAACGTGCTGGTGCTGGGCGCGGGCGATATTGGCGGCCACTTTGCCACGCTCTGCCGCAGCATGGGCGCGCACGTCCGCGGCATCAAGCGTCATCCGCTCGTCTATCCCATTGTGTTTGAGGACATGGACGGTATGGACGCCCTGCCCGAGCGCCTTGCCGAGGCTGACATCGTCGCATCCTTTATGCCCAGCACACCCGAGACCCACGGCCTGGCGAACGCCGAGTTCTTCGCCGCGATGAAGCCGGGCGCCTTCTTTGCCAACGGCGGCCGCGGCGATCTTGTGGTCGCCGACGACTTAGTTGCCGCCCTGGAGTCAGGACATCTCGCCGGCGCCGCAGTCGACGTCACCGACCCCGAGCCGCTGCCCGCCACAAGCCCGCTGTGGGATGCACCCAACATGCTCATCACGCCTCACGTCTCGGGCTGGTTCCACCTGGCAGCCACGCTCAACAACGTGGTCGACATCGCCGCGGAGAATCTGCGTCACCTGCAGGCCGGCGAGACCCTGCGCTGCTGGATCGAACACTGATTGTTCCGGCGTTTTCCAAACGCCGGAACCCCTCGACGCTGCGAGCCCGCCAGAGCGGCAATCTGACGCTCAATCGTCGGGCATGGCCAGAAGGCCTATGCCCTCCTCTTTCACGTCACCTTGCTCGCTCTGGCGGGCTCTCGCTGACTTTTGTTCGACCTGTGGGGTCTTCAAATTGCTAGAGCGTCGCTAAGTAATTCTTTGCGTCTTCTACACTCATTGCTGCGACGGGTGCGTGTGAACAGAGTTTGGCATCGTTGGTGACCAGTAGGTCTGTCTTTATGCGCATTGCCGCAGCGATGATTAAATCGTCTTCGTAATCGCTATGGAGATTACGCTGCTTGCTCGCCATCCATATGTCACTCAGGTCACAGGGTACTGGTGTGGCAAGTTGTGACAGCACCTCAAGACAATCCCATGCGAGTGATGTCGCCGCCGAAGCAGCATCTTGAGAAAGCGAGCCGTGCTCCCGCCGATACCATGCCTTATGCTCACTTGAAATCAAATAGAACAGGTCCTTGGACGACGTTGCCGCATACAGCAACTCGACCTGCGCCGTACACGCGTCGCGCAAAAACTCAATCGCCGCCGAACGGCCGCGCCGTGAGGGGATGAAGTAATCAAGCCACACGTTGGTGTCAACCAAAATGCGTTTTGGATTCTCACTCATAGAGCCAGCTCATCTCCTCGCCATAGCGGTCCGCATAGGCGTTGCGTTTGAGTTCTTCATCGCCCGTCGACTGCGCCTTAGGCACGTCGATTCCCGACTCACGGCAGGCGATGGCAAACAGCTGTGAACCCTGATCGATGAGTCCCAGCTTGCGCCTGGCAGCCTTCTCGCGCTCGTGTTGCTCCGCTCGGGCTCGATCGGGCGAAAGGATGTCCTGGAGCGCACCAGGTCGATCAGCCAGGGATGCCGCAAGTTGCCAGAGCGCACGCACCGCTTGACTCGGTGTCATGCCGGCGCTAGAGAGCGCAGCATCGCCGGTTCTCTTGAGATTGGCATCGAGGCGTACGTTGATCTGAGCTGACGCCGTAGTCATGGTTCCTCCCTATCATCCTAAGCTAATCATAAAATACAATGGTAAGAACGTAAAGCATGTATAGCAACAATTGAAATATGTCGCCCTCTATGTAGAAAAAACCGTCGAGGCAAACTGTGCCTCGACGGTCATCGGAGTATCAACGATGTAGTTCGGCTTACGCTTTCGCATTTCCCCAGATAAAACCTGCCAAAATGAACCTGTCCCTTTTTGGCAGGTTTTACAGCTCTACGCTTTCGGCGCCGTTGATGGTTAGGTTGTGCTCGTAGAAAGCTGTGAGGGCGCGGATGGCGTACATCACGTCGCGGACGCCGCCGGTTTCGTAGCTCGAGTGCATGGCGAGCTGCGGCAGGCCCACGTCCGCGGCATGCATGCTCGCCTGCATGTTGGACAGGTTGCCGAGCGTGGAGCCGCCGGCCATGTCGCTCTTGTTGGCGAAGGCCTGCGTGGGCACGTCGGCGTCGTCGCAGATAGCCTGGAACACCGCGCGGCTAAAGGCATCGGTGCAGTAGTGCTGGTTGGCGGCTTCCTTGATGACAATGCCGCCGTTGAGCACCACCTGATTGCGGGCATCGCACTTCTCGGCGTGGTTGGGATGTACGGCATGTGCGTTATCGCAGCTCACGAGCATCGAAGCAGCAAGTGCGCGATGGTACGACTCATCATCAAAGCCGAGCGACCCGTTAATGCGGCGCAGCGCGTCGGCCAAGAACGTCGACATGGCACCCTGCTTGGTCTCGGAGCCAACTTCCTCGTTATCGAAGCAGCAGAAGACCGAGACGTCGTGCGCGTTCTCGGCGCCCAAAAACGCTTGCAGCGAGGTGTAGGCGCAGGCCAGGTCGTCGAGCTTGGGCGTCGAGATAAACTCGTCGGCCCAGCCCCAGATACGCGCATCCTGACGATTGACCAGGAACAGATCACGGCCTAGGATCTGCTCGGGCTCCACATCGAGCTCATCGGCGATCAGGGCATCAAAATCACCCTGCTTAAGCTCGCCGGCGCTGATGAGCGGGCACAGGTCGACGGCACGATTGGGCGCAAAGCTCTCATTGACGCCACGGTTCATGTGGATGGCAAGGCTCGGGATAATAGCGACCTCGCGCTCGGTGGCGAGCAGGCGGCTCTCGATACGATCGCCCTCGCGCACCAGCACACGGCCGGCAAGCGCCAGCGGACGGTCGAACCAGGTGTAGTCGATCATGCCGCCATAGGCCTCGGTATTCAGGCGCAGCGTCTCACCCGCACCGTCGAGCTCGGGCACAGCCTTGACCTTAAACGTCGGAGAATCGCTGTGCGATGCCGTCAGCTGGAAATGATAATCACCGGCAACGCCGTCCTCGCCCCACGTTGCGGCCAAATCCTCGCCCACCTTAAAGGCGATAACACTCGAGGTGTTGCGCTGCGTGTAGTAGCGACCGCCCGGCTCGATATCCCACGCCGCGTTCTCGGGCAGGTAGGTAAAGCCCGCCTCGTCGAGTTCGGCCATAATGGTCGCCGCCGTATGGAACATGCTGGGGCATGCCTCAATAAAGTCGATGAGGTCGTTGGCCGCCTCGATATCGTCGGCCGTCACGTGCGCGCGCTCAGGTGTTTCCTGATCCGTCATACTCTCCCCTTTCGCTGGGTTGATGGTCCCCTCCAGCATACCCCGCCGCGCCGGTGCCATGCCTTTCATTCCATGGTTAATCCCGTGCCGCTCACCAAGTTGAACCGCCACACCCGCGCACCTTTTGCGACAATTGCGCTAACAGGACGAGAGGAGCCGTCATGAAGCCACGTAGTATCGTTACCGCCGCTGTTTGCGGCATTGCCGGGGCTGCCGTCGGCCTTGCCGCTGCCGCCGGCGTCATCTACCACAAGCAGATCAAGTCCGCCGCGTCGCTCAAACGCTTGACCGATTATGCGGATGGCTATGACCTGTACGCGATCGACATCGCCTACGACTACGACCTCGACCGCATCATCGCCGCCGACGTGCGCGACGACCAGGCCTACATCGACGCCGTGGTAGCGCAGGTGCTGCCCGGTGTGCCGGCGCATGTTCAGGCTCCGCAGTTTGCCTGCAGCGCCTTTGCCGCCGTGGACGCCGAAGGTCGCGTGCGAACCGGCCGCAATTACGACTTTAAGGACGACACCTCGGCGCTGTTGGTGCGCAACCACCCGCGCGACGGCTATGCCTCCATTGGGTTTGCCGCTCTCAACAACCTGGGCGCCAACGCTCCGCTTGACACCATTGCCGGACGCGCTGCCGCACTCATGGGCCCCTTCGCCCAGCTCGACGGCATCAACGAATGTGGCGTGTCTATTGCCGTGCTCACCCTGGATTCCAAGCCCTGCAACCAGGACACGCAACGCCCCGTCATCAATACCTCGCTCGCCATTCGCCTGGTGCTCGACCGCGCGGCAACCACGCAGGAGGCCGTCGACCTGCTTTCTGCCTACGATATGCACGCCATGGCCGGGCGCGACTACCACTTCTTTATCAACGATGCCACCGGTGATGCGCGCGTTGTGGAATGGGACCCGCGCGACCACGACCGTGCATGCAAGGCAACCCCCGTGAGCCAGGTCACGAACTTCTACGCCTGCTACGAAGACGAGGTGCTCCCCAACCAAAAGAATGGCGAGCTGGGGCATGGCAAGGAACGTGCAATCGCCATCGCCGATGTCCTCGACGCCCATGCCGGTGCCCAAGATGAAGCGACCGCCTGGAAAGCTCTACGCGCCGCGGCGCAAGAGCCCAACCCAGAAGACATCACGAGCAATACGCAGTGGTCGGTCGTCTTTGATAACACCGAGCCTGCCGCGGCCATTACGCTGCGGCGTCATTGGGGTGATGTCGACGCCTTCGCACTGTAAGGACAGACGCCCGCCCACCTTACACATGCTTGACGTTTCTTACATTTCTATACATTTGAGCTAACACGTTTTACCCCCGTATCAGTAGTGTGCGGGGGTAAACTTATGCGCATGTTATAACTTGCCCGGAAGGATTCATCATGCTTAGGATCGGTCTTCTTACCAGTGGCGGCGACTGCCAAGCGCTCAACGCCACCATGCGCGGCATCGTCAAAACGCTCATGACCAATAGTGCAGAGCCCATCGAGATCTACGGTTTCGAGGACGGCTACCAGGGCCTTATCTACAGCAGGTTCCGCGTCATGACGCCCGCCGATTTTAGCGGCATCCTTACCCGTGGCGGCACCATCCTGGGCACGAGCCGTACGCCGTTCAAGCGCCTGGACATTCCCGAGGCCGACGGCGTCGAAAAGGTGCCGGCGATGGTCCACACCTATCATAAGCTGCAGCTCGACTGCCTGTTTATGCTGGGCGGCAACGGTTCCACCAAGACCGCCAACCGCCTGCGCGAAGAGGGCCTCAACGTTATCGTCCTGCCCAAAACTATCGATAACGACACCTGGGGCACCGAGTTGACGTTTGGCTTTACGAGCGCCATCGACGTCGCCACCAAGTGCATCGACGACATCCACACCACCGCCTCGAGTCACGGCCGCGTGTTCGTCATCGAGATCATGGGCCACAAGGTTGGCTGGATCCCGCTGTACGCCGGCGTCGCGGGCGGCGCGGACGTTATCCTGATTCCCGAGATCCCCTACGACATGGACAACGTCATCAAGACCATCGAGCATCGCATGGAGACCGGCAGCCGCTTTACCATCGTGGCCGTCGCCGAGGGTGCCATCTCCAAGGAGGACGCGGCACTGTCCAAGAAGGAGTACAAGAAGAAGCTCGCCGAGCGCACGAGCCCGTCGATCGTCTACGACATCGCCAAGGAGATCGAGGCCAAGACCGGTCGCGAGACCCGTGTCGCTATCCCCGGTCACACGCAGCGCGGCGGCCAGCCCGACGCTCAGGACCGCATCTTTGCGACCCAGTGCGGCGTCGAGGCCGCGCTTGGCTGCCTGCGCGGCGAGTTTGGCTACATGATCGCCCTGCGCGACGGCAAGATGTGCCACATGCCGCTTGAGGATGTCGCCGGCAAGCTCAAGTTTGTCGACCCCCAGAGCGATCTGGTGCGCGAGGCCAAGGCGCTGGGCATCAGCTTCGGCGACGAATAGCCTCGGCTGGAACCGCCCCCATCGGAGGCCCCAGGGCTTACCTCCCAAATCGTCCTCGGACATGTCTGGACCCCGCCGTGCGCTTCGCGCGGCGGGGTCCTTCCGTCCTGCGGAAAGATTTGGGAGGTAAGCCCTGGGGCCTCCTGCGGCAACTAGGGAGGCCGAGGCTATTCGCCTTCTTGCTGCGGGCGCCTGGTCTGAAATTAAGTTGCGGTGAAATAGTTCCCGCTTAGCCCGCAAATGGCTGAATCTAGGAACTATTCCACCGCAACTTACTGAATGGGGGGCTCTTGGCTGCTACTTGCACTGACATTTGTCCTGAAATGGCTGGTCGTTAGGGGTTGCTACCGGTAGTTGCGGTAGGGTTGGAGCAGATTCTAACTAGAAATGGTGGTCGCTACCGGTTGTTCTCAGCATACTCGGCTCATTCGATTCGACCATCAAACGAAAGGAACCACCATGGATCTTGCGATGGCACAGCGGCTCGTTGATCGCCGCAAGGCTGCCGGGCTTTCTCAGGAGGCGCTTGCCGCCCAGCTGGGCGTGAGTCGTCAGGCTGTCAGTAAATGGGAGCGCAGCGAGTCCTCGCCCGATACCGATAACCTTATTGCGCTCGCCGCGCTGTATGGCGTGTCGCTGGATGAGCTGTTGTATGGGGAGACGGTGGATAGCACTGACGACTCGCAAGCTGATGATGAGGCACAGGACAGCGACGCCGGCACCAAAGCTTCAGATGAGGCTGAAGAGGCTGAGGCTTCTACTGAGCACTCTGGTTACAGCGATAAGCCGCTTGTCGATATTTCCCTCACGCGCGGCATCCACGTTATTGATCCCAACAAAGGCGAAGAGGTCCATGTTGGCTGGAATGGCATCCATGTGGCTAACGAGCGCAAGGGCGAAGAGGTCCATGTGGGGCCAGGCGGATTGCATATCGATACGCTTGAGGACGATGGACATAGCGTGCATACCAATGACGACGGCACCGTCACCATCGACGGCGAGACGTTTTCCAGCTGGAAGGAAGCACACGACAAGCTCGACCATCATGGCAAGCATTTCCACACCAAGGTCGGACGTACATGGAACAAATTCCCCTTCCCCGCGCTCGTCACCCTCGCCTACCTGGTGCTCGGCATTGCCTACGGCACATGGGCTACGGGACTCTTCCTCGTCTTTTTGATTCCCGTCTATTACGCGCTTGGCGACTTTATCGACCAACGCCACTTATCTAAGCTGATCGATGTCGTCTATTCGGTCAGTGCCGAGGCATGGTTCCTCCACATGTGGCTCTGTCTGGGGCAACCCCATCCCGCCTGGGTAATTCTCATCACCATCCCGGTCGTAAAAGCACTCATGCGTTGGTGCCGTAAACGATGGAAGCATCGCGAACGAGCCTAAACCATCCCAGCCCGACGGCAGCACCCAACTAGTACCCCCCCCCGCCCCTCCCTCCTAAGTTGCGGTGATATAGTTCCGGTTTTAGCCTTGAGTAGTCGAATTTAGGAACTATTCCACCGCAACTTACGAATGATCGGAGCGGCTACAGCACAAGCGTCGGCGTTCGTTTGATGGTCCGCCACGAAAAGGGCCTATCTACTACGTTTAACTCGATGGGGCCAACCATGACCGCCTTTTTCGAAAATCGACAGGCCTTCTACCTGCGGTTTTATTTTTCGTTTTCCCGGCATGGTTGAGGGTATCCAATTAAACGTAGTAGATAGGCCCGTTTTGTGGCATACGACCCATTCAAGCCCAATCTCGAAGGCTAAAGAGAGCCTCTCATCCGCACCTGCGAGCGAAAACCAAATAAAATGAAAGGCAAATGGAAAGCCCGTTTGACGAGCGGAGAACATATGCGCGACGTAACCGAAAGCGACTGGAAGCTGTTTAAGAAAATGCTTCCTCAATGGCAAGAACGTTATATGGAAAAGCTCATCGGCCAGTACGTTGAGATGCTGAACGGCGACAGCGAAGCGTCCAGTAGATTTTGGGCACTAGAAGAGCGCCTCAATAGAGACAAGCTGTCCTCAGGCGTAATTGCAAGCGACATTCGCCGCAGCACAATGCACCGCGAGATAGCCAATTTGCTTATCGACAGCGTGATCACCCTTGACGACCTTGACGGTTTTACCGAAGACATTAAGAGCTATGCGCAACACTGGATTGGCCAGTAAGAGCACTGAACGACAGACATCCCCAGCAAAACGGGGCAAACGCTGGGCCACCTAATGGTTGTCCGGCGTTTGCCCAGATAAAACCTGCCAAAATATACCTGTCCCTTTTTGGCAGGTTACTCGGCACTCTTGAGGGCGCCGACCATGTCGATCTTGTTGAGGGTACGATTGGTGGCGAGATTGACGATAAACGTAAAGCCAAAGGAAAGCACCACGGCGAGCACGTAGCTTAGCGGCTCGACCTCGACGTCAAAGTACAGCGACGGCATCTGCAAAATGTAGGTAAAGCTCTCGGCCAGCAAGCCGCCTAGCGGCACGCCCAGAGCGGCGCCAATCGCCGTGAGAATCAACGTCTCCTTGTTGACGTAATGGTGCACCTCACCACGGCGGAAGCCCAGCACCTTGATGGTCGCCAGCTCGCGTTCGCGCTCGGAGATGTTGGTGTTGGACAGCGTAAACACCACCACAAACGACAGACACGCTGCCATAAAGGTCACGAGCACCACGACCGAATTGATAATCGTAAAGTTCGCTTCATAGTTTTCCCAATGCTCGGCCGTACTCGAAATCGTGAGCCAGCCGTCACTCTTAAGATTCTTGCTAAACGCAATCTGGTCGGCCGACGAACCCTTAAGCAGCACAAAGACGCCGTTAAGGCGTGCGCTTCGACCGAACGCGCGCTCATAGGTGCCCTGAGTCATATAAAGCGTGTTGCCCAGATAGTTGAGCGAAATGTCGCTGACTTTGACCTTGGCAACGTTGAGCGACGAATCCTGGACGTGTGCTGTATCGCCCGGCTGAATCCCCAGCACCAGCTGTGAACTCTTGCTCAGATACACATCTCCGTCACGCAAAGACAGCGGCTCTTTGGACTCATCCTCAAGGCGAACGTAATTGCCCAAGTCACCCGTGCGGTCATCGGGCACCACGATCAGCTGCACGGTCTCGCTCTTGCCGCCAAACGTAAAGGTGACGTTGTCGGTCATAATCGGCAGGGTCGAGGTCGCGGTCACGTTGGAATCATTGGCCGCGCTGCGCTCATCCAATGCCGCGCACGTCTGAGTAAAGTCGTCGGGATTGGCGACCGCCAGCAGGTCGTAGCGCGTGATATGCCCGTACTGTTTGGGCGAAAGCGCCACCGACGTGTCACGGATGCCCATGCCGCAGATCACGAGCGCCGTGCAGCCGGCGATACCGAAGATGGTCATAAAGGCGCGCTTTTTATAGCGGAATAGGTTGCGTGCTGCCACCTTGTTCAAAAAGCCCATACGGTGCCAGATAAAGCCGATGCGCTCGAGCAAGATACGCGAGCCGGCGCGCGGGGCCTTGGGACGCATAAGCGAGGCTGGGGTCTCGACCATCTCGTGGCGGCAGGCGATAATCGTAGCGCCCACCACGCCCACGGCAAACAGCGCCACCGACACGAGCGACGACACGATGTCGTACGAAAGCAGCATCTGGGGCAGTGAGTACATGTCGTCGAACACCGTAAACAGGAACAGCGGCAGGCCCACAAATCCGATGATGTTGCCGAGCACGCCGCCGATCAGACACGCCCACAGTGCGTAGTCTACGTATTTGGACAGGATACGCCCGCGTGAATAGCCGAGCGCCTTGTACAGGCCAATGAGCGTGCGCTCTTCCTCGACCATACGCGTGGCGGTGGTAAGGCTGATGAGCACGGCGACGATAAAGAAGATAAACGGGAACACCGTGGCGATGGCCTCAATTGACGAGCTATCGCTCTCGACGCTCGAGTAGCTTGCGATGTTACCGCGGTCCTGGATGTACCAAGTGCATTCGCCCAGATCGGAAAGCTCGGCGCGGGCATCGGCGAATTGTTGGTTGGCGGCGGCGCGGCGCTGGTCCAACTCGGCCTGAGCCTGGACGCGCTCCTCGCTGCCCTCGGCCATACGGTCGATGTTGCCCTGTTCAATCCCAAAGAGCATATTCGCCTGGCGTTCGGCCGCATCTAAGCTTGCCGGCGTGTCAACCGTCAACTCCTGAGCACGTGCCTTCTCACGCTCCTCGCGGATCTTCTCGATATTGCCCTTGACCTCGTTGATCTTTGTCGTGTAGGCATCCGAATAGGAGTTGAGGCTCTTGGCTCCCTCGACGATCACGTGGACCGAGGAGTAGGAAGAAGACGTCGCGGCATCCTCGCTCACATAGAACTTATAGTCCGCCGCCGAAGCAGCGCGAAAGGCGTTGACTGACGAGTCGGAGCTCACATCAGTGGGATCGAGGACCTCGGCCGTAATGGTGTAATCGCCCGCGGCAAACTGATCCTTGGCGCTTTGGTTGGACGAGTTCGCGTCATTGGCGGCAAAACTCACCGTATCGCCGAGCTTTTTACCCGAAGCCTTCAGGAACTTCGAAGTCACCGCGACCTCATCGGCACTCTCGGGCAAATCGCCGTTCACCAGCACCGGCTGATCGATGTTCTCCTTGGAGAGACTTTGCACGACCACGCGCTCGCGCGTTGTGCCCACGGCGGTGTAAGCGGTCTCGGTGTAGATGCCCTCGGCCGTCTCGACGCCGTCGACCTCTTGGATAGCCGCAAGATCGTCGCGCGTAAGGCCATAGGTCGACTGCACGTTAATGTCATAAACATTCTGCTGGTCAAAGTAGGCATCGACCGAATCGCACAGATCCTCACAACCCGCCTTGAGGCCGCACATCACACTCACGCCGAGCGCGGTGATGACCACGATAGACAAGAAGCGTTTGAGGCTGCCGCGGATTGTGCGGTAGATGCCACGGCGAAACACCGTCGGCACCATATCGTTTGAGCTTTGGGCCGTGCGGTAGGTCGCGAACTCCCGGTCGCGACCCGCGTGCTCCGTATCGTGGTTTTGGCTGTTTTGGCGGTCCTGGTCCATGGGCGCTACCACTCGATCGTCTCGATCGGCACGGGATTTTGCTGGACCGTCTCGCTCTCCACGCGACCACTCTTAAAGCGGATCAGGCGATCGGCCATGGGCGCGAGCGCGGAGTTGTGCGTGATGATGATGACCGTAATGCCCTGCTTGCGGCAGGTATCCTGCAGCAGCTGCAAGATCTGCTTGCCGGTTTTATAGTCGAGCGCGCCCGTGGGCTCGTCGCACAGGAGCAGCTTGGGGTTCTTTGCCAGTGCGCGGGCGATGGACACGCGCTGCTGCTCGCCGCCCGAAAGCTGTGCCGGAAAGTTGCCCAGGCGCTCGCCCAGGCCAACCTGGCGAAGCGTTTGCTCGGCATCGAGCGAATCGGGGCAGATTTGCGCCGCGAGCTCGACGTTTTCGAGCGCTGTCAGGTTGGGGACCAGATTGTAGAACTGAAAGACAAAGCCGACGTCGGCGCGGCGGTATTCCACGAGCTGTGCCTCGTTGGCAGAGCTCACGTCGCGCCCGTCCACTGTCACGGAGCCGGAGGTTACCGTATCCATGCCGCCTAGGATGTTGAGCGCCGTAGTCTTGCCGGCGCCCGAAGCGCCCAGGATAATGGCGAGCTCGCCGCGCTCAACGGTAAAGCTCGCGCCGTCGAGCGCATGGATGCGGGCATCGCCCTCGCCATATGCTTTGATGACGTCTTTGAATTCGATATAGGCCATCGATCGGTTCCCATCTGGTCGGATAACTCTTTAGTATTACCCATTTCACGCCGACCAAAAAGGGACAGGTTCATTTTGGCAGGTTTTATATGGGGAAACGACAGCCATAGATGAGGCGCCGGGGAGGCAGAGAAATCATCGACGGGGTCAGGCCGACCGCCAAACACAACGCACGCATCTCTATCTGTCAGCCGAATCATTCGAACAACTGTTCGTTTCTATGATATGATTCCACTATCTAAGTAGGCCAATACGCAGAAAGGCGGCCAACATGGCGTTCGACTTTAAGAAGGAATGCAAGGAGCTCTACAAACCTGCAAGCAAGCCGAGCATCGTAACTGTCCCGCCTATGAGCTACGTTGCCGTTCGCGGAAAGGGCGACCCAAATACCGAAGGTGGCGAGTATCAAAACGCCCTGCCGCTGCTTTACGGCATCGCCTATACCGTCAAGATGTCGAAGAAAGGCTCAAGGAGTATCAAGGGCTATTTCGACTTTGTGGTACCGCCGCTCGAGGGTTTCTGGTGGCAAGACTCCCCGAGCGGCGACATCGATTATGTACGCAAGGACGATTTCAACTTTATCTCGTGCATTCGCCTGCCCGATTTCGTCACCCGAGATGGCTTTGACTGGGCAGTCGCGGAAGCCACGACCAAAAAGAAACTGGACTTTTCTGCCGTCGAGCTGCTTAAAGTTGACGAGGGTCTCTGCGTTCAATGCATGCACACCGGGCCCTACGACAACGAACCGGCGACCGTAGACGCTATGCATGAATACATGACCGAGCAGGGCTATGTCCCCGACTTCTCAGGCACCCGTTTCCATCACGAAATCTATCTCTCCGATCCACGCAAATGTGCACCGGAGAAACTTAAGACCGTGGTTCGTCATCCTATCAAGCGCGCTGAATAGCGTGGAGCGTCATTTCACGCGCTAGGTTTTAAGCCAGCCAACCAGCCGCCTCCTAGACCGTCCGGTAATTATCTTGACGCGGCCCGTCGCATCTTATAAGTTTGTTTTGCTAAAGCTGGAAAGCCTCTCAACGATGCGCAACTCCAGCTCTTTTTCTATCAAGAGGCTTAAATGAAATACCGGAAGTCGCGGATATCCATCAACGAACAAATAGCACTATTGACAGAATACAGGGGTCTTAAGTGCTCTGATCAAAGCGAACTCGAGCGAGCTTTGGTCGAAGTCGGCCACTACAGACTGTCGGCCTACTGGTTTCCCTACAAAACCAAATGCAAGTCCGGGATTACCATCTTTCGCGAAGGCACAACATTCGAAACCATCATCTACACGTATGAATTTGACCGAGCCCTCCGGCAGTTAATGTTTGATGCGGTCGGCAGAATTGAGATCTACCTCAAAAGCAGCATTGCCTATCTTGCCTCTGAGGAACGCGGGCCTTTCTGTTACCCAGATGTCGCCATAACGAGGCTCAACTCGGCATGTCCATCGCGCTTTGCGCCGCGCTGGGCTACGCAGCCGTCTTTGGCAGCGCCACCAATACGCTGCTCGCACCCATCCTGATTGGCTGCGAAGTCTTCGGCTTTGGCGACTTGCCGAAGTTCTTTATTGTCTGCGTCGTGGCTTACCTGTTCAACATGGATAAGTCGATCTACGCCCTGCAGAAGCGGGCGTAGATGGATGTCCAAGCAGGTGGTCTCAACCGGAAACGGCGTCTTGGCTATGCAAAGTGCTCGAACGTTATTCCTCGTACGCACCTTCAAGCCGAAGCAGCCACTCCTTGCGATCAAGCCCGCCGGCATATCCGTTGAGCGAACCATCGGCGGCAACCACGCGATGGCACGGCACGATAATCGAAATGGGATTCCGCGCGACCGCGGCCCCCACGGCACGGGGAGACACAACGGGTGCTTCGTTTCCCGGTACACGATGTCGAGCCGCAACACGCTGGGCGATCTCACCATACGTAGCGACCTCGCCACGCGGGATAGAAAGCAGCTCAAACCAAACCTCGCGCTGAAACGCCGTGCCAATCATATGCAGCGGCGGCGTAAACCGAGGCTCCTGCCCCGCAAAATAAGCATTCAGCCAAGCCCACGAACGCTCAAGCACCGAAGAAGCCGCGCCATTTGCCGGACTCACCGAAGACATCCCACCGGTACCAGAAACCGCATCGGCACCTACGACATACTCCGCATCCTCTTTGAGCAGCGTAGAGCCAAAGTGCTCCTGACCCTCAAACCAAAGCCCCGTCAAACCGCGGCCATCAGCGGCAAGCAAGATTTCGCCCAAAGGCGAAGCAAACGTCGTCGTGACCACCAGCGGCTCCTTTCAAAACTACGCAAACATAATACCGCGAATTGTGCAGACAACCTCGCAGATACGTCCGGACAGACTCGATTGTCCAAGAGAGGGCGTTTTCCCTCTCAATATCGGCCGATACCGAGTCGCAACGCCCAAAACGATGTCCGGCAAAAACGAAGGTGAATGGTTTTCCGAGAAGTGAACGAGTAAAACTAGGGCCCCGAAGCATCCGCATTTTTTGACTGCAAAACAGCAGGATTCATGCGATAAAACCGCAGGAAATGGCGGCAAAAATATGCCAATGCTTCAAGGGTCCAAAATAGGTCGTTCACTTCTCGGAAAACCATTCACCTTCGATTCGGCCCCACCCCAAAGTCCCCGCAGGCAGCAGGCGCGAAGCGCCGAGGCCGCCGCCGGGACCAGGGCCCGCAACAGCCACGTGCCCCCACATCAGCCCAGCAGTCCCAACCGACAACGGCCCCATCGCAGGCCGCTCGTAGCAGCGTCATCGCAGGCGGGGGCCGGGCTTGGTTTTCAGAACACTCCGCAGACCAGTGTGGCGCCTTGTCCGCGGCTCCGAAGGAGCAGGACAAGGCGCCACACATGGTCGAGGACGTTCTGAAAACCAAGCCCGGCCACCGCCGGACAGGTCACACTACTCGCAGAGCAGCTTAGCGATCTGGACGGCGTTGGTTGCCGCGCCCTTACGGATTTGGTCGCCGCAGCACCAGAAAGTGATGCCACGCGCGGCCTCGGGGTTCGAGATGTCGCGACGCACGCGGCCGACCCAGATCAGGTCCTGGTCGGACGTATCCATCGGCATGGGGAAACGCTCGTGCGCATCCTCGGCGCTCATGTTGTCAACCAGCTTGACGCCGGGAGCGGCAGCCAGCGCAGCACGGGCCTCCTCGACCGTAATATCGCGCTCAAACTCGAGCGTAATGCTCTCGGAGTGCGAACGCAGCACGGGCACGCGCACGCAGGTGCAGTTCACGCGCAGCTCGGGCAGGTGCATAATCTTGCGGCCCTCGTTTTGCAGCTTCATCTCCTCGGAGGTAAAGCCTTCCTCCTTGACACCGCCGATCTGCGGAATCAGGTTGCTCGCCAGCTGGGCGGCAAACGCGCGCGGCTCGGGAATCTCCTCGCCACGGCCCAGGGCGGCCAGCTGAGCCTCGAGCTCGGCCATGCCGGGAGCGCCGGCACCCGAAGCCGCCTGATACGTCGAGACGATCATGCGCTTCACGCCGGCGAGCTGATGCAGCGGCCACGTGGGAACCAGGCCGATGATGGTCGCGCAGTTGGGATTGGCGATAAGGCCGTGATGCCACTTGATATCGTCGGCATTGATCTCGGGCACGACCAGCGGCACCTCGGGATCCATGCGGAAGGCATGGCTGTTGTCGACCACGACAGCACCGCGCTTGACGGCCTCGGGCAGTAGCTCCTTCGCGATATCGTCGCCGGCGGCTCCGAGCACGATGTCACAGCCCTCAAAGGCCTCGGGGCAAGCCTCTTCGATCACAATCTGCTCGCCGCGGAACTCGACGGTTTTGCCCGCAGAACGCGCGCTCGCCAGCAGCTTGAGCTTACCGACCGGGAACTCCTGCTCGTTAAGGCACTCGAGCATCTGGGTGCCCACGGCTCCCGTCGCGCCCAAAATAGCAACCGTGTACTGTTTCATGCTTCCCCCTTTAAAGGTTGTGGCTTTTGCCCGCACGCTGAGCAGGCCGATTATTGTTGCCAGTGTATACAAGAACGGGGCAGGCACGAAACCCGCCCCGTCGAAACGAAACCGAAACGAAACGCCCCGCCGTAGATTTTTGAGGCGAGTCCCAAAAATCTAGCGAGATAGCAGCTACTTGTGGAGCGCAGCCAGAGCGGGATCAACCGGCGCGGGAGCCTCCAAGTCGGAGACCTTCACAATGCCGTTCTCGTCGGAGAAAGCACGGTAGATGGTCTGAATCGCCAGGTCGAAGTCCTTCTCCTCGACACCGATAATGATGTTGATCTCGTCGCAGCTCTGCGAAATCATGCGCACGCTCACGCCGGCCTGGCCAAGCATACCAAACAGATGGCCCGAGATACCTGCGCGGCCGCGCAGGTTACGGCCGACGGTCGCGATGAGCGCCAGGCCCTCGACAACCTCGATCTCGAGCGGCTCGACCTCCTGCTGAATGTCACCCACGAGCGAGTACAGCGAGTCGTGCACGTCCTGCTCCTGCACCACGGCGCCAAAGCGGTCGACACCGGTGGGCATATGCTCGACGGAGACGTCATAACGCTCGAACACCGAAAGCGCACGGCGCATAAAGCCGACACGGGGCTTGGTGCGGTCGCGGGCGACGTTGATGGCGACAAAACCGCGCTTGCCAGTCACGCCGGTAATGATGGGCTCTGCCTCGCCCTCATCAGCCGTCTCGCTAATGATGGTGCCGGGGTCCTGCGGCGCATTGGTGTTCTTGATGACCAGCGGAATACCCGCCTCACGCACAGGGAACACGGCCTCCTCGTGCAGGACGCTCGCACCCATGTACGAAAGCTCGCGCAGCTCCTCGTAAGTAACGCGCGCAATGGGCTGAGCCTCGGGAACAATACGCGGATCGGCAGAATAGAAGCCCGAGACGTCGGTCCAGTTCTCGTACAGATCGGCGCCCAGGCACTTGGCCAGAATCGAGCCGGAAATATCGCCGCCGCCACGGTCGAGCAGCTTGATCTGGCCCTCACGCGTCGCGCCGTAGAAGCCAGGCATAACAAAGCCGCCCTGCTGGCCGTACTCCTGCACCAGCTCGGAGGTGCGGTTCATGCTGAGCGTACCGTCATGATGGAACGCCACAACCGTCGCGGCGTCCAGGAACGGCAGGCCCAGGTACTCGGCCATTAGGCGAGCGGTGAAGTACTCGCCGCGGCTCACGAGCTCCTCGGTAGAGTAGCCGCCCGAGCGGGCGCGCTCGGCAAAGGCCGCGAACTCCTCGCGGATGGGATAGGTGAGCTCCAGCTCGTCAGCGATATCAAAATAGCGCTGGCCGATGTCCTCGAGTAGTTCCTCGCACGACACGTGATACTTAACGTGCGCGTTAACCAGGTAGAGCAGGTCGGTTACCTTAGTGTCGCCCTTAAAGCGGCGGCCGCAGGCGGAAACCACCACAAAACGGCGGGCAGGGTCGGCATCTACGATGGCCTTGATCTTCTTAAAGTGTTCGGCGTCGGCGACCGACGAGCCGCCAAACTTGGCAATCTTAATCATGGGCTTGAGGTTACCTTTCTAAAAGCCTCTGCAAACCTGTTTTGCGCGCTCTGATACCATGGTTTCACCGATTGGGACCAAGGCATCCGAGGAGCAGTGTTATATGGGAACTTATCATAGTACACGAGGACGCACTTTATCGTGCTCAAGTAAGGTGGCAATCCGCACCGGCATCGCTCCCGACGGGGGTTTGTTTGTCTCGGACGAGCTCGGCACCCAGCAGGTCGATATCAGCTCGCTTGCAGATAAATCGTACTTTGAAATCGCTCAAGATGTGTTGGGAATGTTACTGAATGATTACACGGCCGAAGAAATTTCGGCGTGTGTCGACGAGGCATACCGCGGCACGTTCGCGAGTGAAGAGGTTACGCCGCTCGTCAAACTCGACGCTGCGCCGGGCGCTGACGCCCCTCAGACCTATGTGATGGAGCTCTTTGGCGGTCCCACGAGCGCCTTCAAGGACGTCGCCCTGCAGATGCTCCCCCGCTTGATGGCCCGCACTTCCGCCAAGGACGGCGGCGCCGAGCGCATCATGATCGTCACCGCCACGTCGGGCGACACCGGCAAGGCCGCACTCGCTGGTTTTGCCGACGCTCCGGGCACGGGCATTACCGTCTTTTATCCCGAAGGCAAAGTCAGCCGCGTGCAGAATCTGCAGATGTCCACGCAGGAGGGCGACAACGTCGCCGTCTGCGGCATCCGCGGCAACTTTGACGATGCCCAGAGTGCCGTCAAGCGCATCTTTGCCGATAAGGAGCTTGCCGAGCGTCTTGAGGCCGCCGGCACGGTGCTTTCGAGTGCCAACTCCATCAACGTCGGCCGCCTGGTGCCACAGGTCGTCTACTACTTTGCCGCTTATGCGCAGCTGCTGCGCGCCGGCGCCATCGAGGCCGGCGACGCCGTGGAGTTCTGCGTACCGACCGGCAACTTTGGCGACATCCTGGCCGGCTACTATGCCAAGCGCATGGGCCTGCCCGTCGCCAAGCTCGTCGTGGCGAGCGACAAGAACAACGTACTTGTCGACTTCCTGACCACCGGCGTCTACGACCGCAACCGCCCGTTCTTCACGACTATCTCGCCGTCGATGGACATCCTTATTAGCTCCAACCTTGAGCGCATGCTGTACTTCCTGTCCGACGGCGACTGCGAGCTCGTTGCCGGTCTTATGGAGCAGCTCGCCCAGACCGGCCGTTACGAGGTGCCCGCCGAGCTGCTGGCCAAGATCCAGAGCGTGTTTGGCTGCGGTTGGGCCAGCGAGGACGAGGTCCGCGCCGCCATCAAGAGCTGCTGGGGCGCCAACGACTACGTGATCGACCCGCACACCGCTTGCGGCTACCACGTCTTTGAGCAGGTCGCCCCCGCCGAGGGCGCCAAGGCCCGCGTGCTGCTTTCAACCGCCAGCCCCTACAAGTTCCCGCGTGCCTGCTGCGACGCCCTGGGCCTCGACGTTCCCGAGGACGATTTTGAGGCTATGCGCATGCTCGAGCAGGCAACCAACACGGTCGCCCCGACCCAGCTCGCCGAACTCGAATCCAAACCCATCCGCTTCGAAGACGTCTGCGACGTCGACGAGATGACCAGCTACGTCGAGTCTGCAGCAAAACGAATGAGCACCGACTAGATCCCTTATTAAGCGCCGGCGAAAGCCGGCGCACCTTCTTTTATCAGATACCCACCGGGATGATGACGAACTGACATGCGGGTCTGCCTGTTTAGTTCGTCGCGAGTTCCGCACGAGCCGGAAAGCACTTAATGTGCTTTCCGAGCGAGCCAGGACTGCCCGAGCAGCGAACTAAACAGACAGACCGCCCAGGAGATTCCCATGATCAAGATCACCGTCCCTGCAACAAGCGCAAACCTAGGCATCGGCTACGACACCCTCGGCATGGCCGTCAGCCTCTACTCGCACTTCACCTTCGAGCGTACCGACAAGCTCACCATCACGGGCTGCCCCGAGGAGTTCCAAAACGAGAACAACCTGGTCTATGTGAGCTTTGTCGATGCTCTGGCCGCCTGGGGCGAGCCGGCCTTCCCCGTTGCCATCGACATTCAGACCGACGTGCCCGTCGCCCGCGGTCTGGGCTCCAGCTCCACCTGCGTCGTCGCCGGCATCATGGCTGCCGCCGCGCTGACAGGCCACACCGTCGACCGCGCCGAGCTCGTTCGCATCGCCACCGAGGTCGAGGGCCATCCCGATAACGTCGCCCCCGCTATCCTGGGCGGCGCCGTCTGCTCCTTTACGCCGACTGATTCGCTCCCCCAGTGCCTGCGCTACGAGGTGAGCGATCGCCTGCGTTTTATTACCGTGATTCCGCCCTACGAGGTGCACACGAGCGAGGCGCGCAAGGTCGTGCCACAGGAGATCCCGCTCTCCACTGCCGTGTGGCAGATGGGTCGCATCGCCGGCATGACGCGCGGCTTGGAGACTGGTGACCTGGACCTGATTGCCGCCGCCAACGACGACCGCATTCAGGAGCCTTATCGTCGCCGCCTCATCCCCGACTACAACGCCGTGCGCGACACCTGCCTCAACGGCGGCGCCAAGACCATCTGGATCAGCGGCTCCGGCTCGACCCTCATGGCCGTGACCGACGACACCATCGTGGCAAAGTTCCTGCAGGTCAAGCTGCGTGAGCAGTTCCCCAAGTGTGACACGCACATTCTGACGTGCGACACCGAGGGCGCTCAAATCGAGTACCTGTAGACATCGCTGGTTAATCCCTTCGGGCCGCCCAAGGGTATCCCCTTAAAAACGTCCTCGCACTTGAGGCCCGCTTATCCTGCTCCTTCGGAGCTACGGATAAGCGGGCCTCGTGCTGCGGAATGTTTTTAGGGGGATACCCTTGGGCGGCCCTACAGCAACGTGGTCGACGATGTCTATAGGAACCCACGCTTTGAAGGGGCGCCGGGCTGATGGTTTGGCTTTTTATTGATGGGGGCCCTTACTGGGATGGAACCCTTACTAGAGGCAGGCCTCGGCGATGCGGCGCTTGAGTTCGTCGATGCCCACACCGGTTTGGGAGCTTGTGATGATTACGTTTTCGGCAGGGACGTTGAGCTGCTTTTTGATGGCTGCTGCCTGGCGGGCCTGCTGGGTACGGCTGAGTTTGTCGGCCTTGGTGAGACAGACGATAAAGTTGAATTCGTTGCCCTGTAGGTAGTCGATCATGTCGTGGTCGAGCTTGCTGGGGTCGTGACGAATGTCCACCAGCGACACAACCAGGTTAAAGCTGCGCTCGGAGTCGAAGAAGTCACCGATGAGCTCGGCCCAACGGTCGCGCTCGGCCTTGGAGCGACGGGCGAAACCGTAACCCGGCAGGTCCACGAAATGCACGTCGTCGGCCTCAAAGAAGTTGATGTTGCTCGTCTTGCCCGGCGTACTGGAAACCTTGACCAGGTTCTTGCGGCCAAAGAGCTTGTTCATAATCGACGACTTGCCCACATTGGAGCGGCCCACAAAGCTCACCTCGGGACAGGTGGACTCGGGAATCTGCGAAACCTTGCCGTAGCTGGCGACGAACTTGGCAAGCTGGTAGTTAATGGAATCGGCCATGGACACTCCTTGGTCGTAGGTTCTTACAAAAGAGCGCGCTATTGCGCAGCGGCAATGCGGCGGACGATATCGAGCGTGATGTCACTTGCGACACGCGCATACTCGAACAGATCGAACTCTCGATCGCAAATTGCATCGTACGCCTCGTCACAATTATCGCTGATAGCGCGCAACACCAGGCAATCGACACCATTCTTGGCCGCGATGTGCGCAATTGCCGCGCCCTCCATCTCGACGCAATCGGCATGCGTGGCCTCAATCGCAGCGTTACGCATGGCGTCACCCGTAACAAAGCGGTCACCCGTGGCGATAGTGCCACACAGGAACTGCTTGGGGTCCTTCTCCGCAGAATTCTCATCCGCCGAGGCATCCACAAATCCATGCTCGGCAAGCACGGCGGCGGCAACATCAGCCAACGCCGGCGTCGAGACAAACTCCTCGAGTCCCGGCGCCGACTCGGCGATGAGCGCCGTGTCAGTATCGAGATAGCGCAGGCACTTGCCTATAACCACGTCGTTAATATGGAGCTTAGGGTTTAGGCCACCCGCAATGCCCGAAAACACAACGGCCTGCGGGGCATATTTGCTGATGAGATGCTGCGTTGCCGCCGCGGCGTTTACGGTTCCCATGCCAGCGGTCGTAGCAACAACGGACAAACCGTCGAGCTCGCCGTTGACAACGGTCAAGCCCGCCTCTTGTGCCACACGAGCGCCGTTCAGTTCTTCTTTAATCTGCGCAACCTCTTTTTCGAGTGCACCGATGATTGCGATGGTAGGCATACCATCCCCCAAACCCGTGAAAACTGCTATCCACGGTATGGTACCAGCATTTTGACTCAACCGCGCAATACGAAGTCGCTAGACCACCGCAGCGCGGGTATCGTAGAGGAGCAAAAGACTTGCTAGCCGATGGCGTTTTTTAGCTCCGCGCGGCGCTTTTTCATGCCGGTCATAACGGCATTACGCAACTCGGGCATGCGCGCGGTATCCATCTGGGGCACGCCCTCGAGCTTATAGGGAATGCCCAGTTGCTCGTACTTGACGACACCCATCGTGTGATACGGCAGCATTTCCAGGCCCACCACGTTGTGCCATGGAGCGATGAGGCGACCGAGCTTCTCGCACTCCTCCACCGTGTCGGTAATGCCCGGCACCACCACGTGGCGGATAACGACCTTGATCTTGCGACGTGCAAGCTCATCGCCAAACGCCAGAATGCGTGCGGGATCGCACCCAGTCAGCTTTTTATGCTCGACCGGGTCGGCATGCTTAATATCGAGCAGTACCATGTCGGTCTCGTTGAGCACGGCATCGAACTTCTCGGGATGCGCGGGATCGAACGCATAGCCGCAGCTATCCAAGCAGGTGTGCACACGACCATCGTGGTTATTGTGCATGGCGTGGAACAGGTCGGCCAAAAACTCAGGCTGCAGGAGCGGCTCGCCGCCGGACACCGTAATACCACCGCTGCGGTAAAACTCATGGTTACTCTGGAACTCGTCCATAAGGTGCTCGACGGTCACCATCGTGCCGCCGTTAACCGACCAGGTATCGGGGTTGTGGCAATACGCACAGCGCATGGGGCAGCCTTGGACAAACACTACGAAGCGGATGCCGGGTCCGTCGACCGTCCCCATCGTCTCGATTGAATGCACGCGGCCAAGGGCAAACGCAGAGTCCTCGGGACGAGCGTCCACACCCTCAAGCGTCATTTCTGCCATTCGCGCTACCTTGCCTCTCCTTGGATGCAACCAATTAAAATGCCAGAGCCATTCTAGCCCATGTGCTTGCGTTTAAACGTCTCGGGCTAGAATGGCACGTTTTAATCTATCCCCCATCACCATGGCTGGGGTCTACGTCGAGATGTCAGGCTGAAGAACGCTCGCCTGCGGCCTTTACGCTTTAAGCGTGAGTACCGCACCGAAGGCGGTCGGGCCGCAATGACTCGAGATGACACCGCCGACCTGGGTCCAGGCAACGTCCTTAAAGCCCAGGTCGTGCGCATAGACTTCCATGTCGTCACGCAGTTCCTCGGAAAGGCCTACCGAATACGCCAGGCCAATGTGCGAGTAGTCAATCTCCCCCTTGGCAACCATGTGGTCAATAAAGGCGCGGGCGCATTTGAGCATAGAGCCGCGGAACTTTTTGGTCGCCACGAACTTGCCGCCCGTCACCTCAATGCAGGGCTTAATCTTGAGCAGATGGGCACCGAGGAATGCCACGTTGGACAAACGACCGCCGGCCTTAAGGAAGGCGAGATCGGTTGGGACAAAGCCCAACAGCACGCGGTCCATGACGGAGTTCGCGAAGGCGAAGATCTCGTCGACGGTGGCATCGGGGTGAGCCTCGATGTATTTGGCGGTCTCGACGACAACAAGCGACTGGCCTACCGAGACAAAGCGCGTGTCCATGGAGAACACGTAGTCGCGCCCCTGGGCCGCAATCTTTGAGGACTGATGCGAACAGGTCGTGGCCTCGGAATATGCAAGATGCAAAATAGTCGCGTCGGGCTGCTCGGCATGGATGCGGTCGTACACATGCGCAAAATCCGCAGGCGCGCAGCCACTGGTCTTGGGCATCACGCCAAACTCATTGCAGCGCGAATAAATCTCGAGCGGATCGATCGAGCCGTCCTCGACGGTCTCGTCACCAATCGTGACATGCATGGGCACGCGCACGATGCCGTAGCGCTCGCAGAGCTCCGGCGTCACATCCGACCCAGACTCGACCACGATTACGTACTTGCCCATTCTTATCACGACCCATCTCGACATTGGCTTTTCAATACATGACACGCGCGCCGCGCTGTTGCACAACGGCGTCCAAGCGCCAAAGAGACGCCGCCCCTTGCGCACAACAAAGGACAGCGTCTCCCTGGAAAACTCCGTGCTTACCTGAGATTTTACACGGTTTATAAATGAGTGTTACTTATCCCGCAAACGGTAGCTATACGCGATGAACGGTAGTTCGCTGCAGCAACTGCGACGCATTCCGCCCAGCAAGTCCAATCGCGCTCCACACACGGTTAATGCGCGAGGCGGTAGAAATCCATCGACGCCGCACCCTCGGCATGCAACCCCATCGCCGGAACCGCCGGCGAATAGGTACGGCTCGTAAGTGCCGCCTCGCCGCCATTTGCAAAAATCTCGACCATCGTAGTGTCCGAAAGCACGCGCAGGTCGCGAAGCTCGCTGAGCTCGATCGACCTCTGGTCGCGTCCATAGCCTTCGTCGCCCATATCGAGGGTAAGCATCCCGTCCGTATAACGCACAAAGACACCCTTGCGGATTTCGAGCTCGATCATCTTGGCTCCCTCGCAGGAAACCACGACATCAAACAGGCGTCCCGGCTCCTCAACGGTCTCACCGCCTACAGCACGAACGCAATCGCCGCGCATCCTCTCAATCTCGTGCGCCGGCCACTGGCAGAGCTTGCCGCCGCGCATGCTCAGCTCTCTCGGCATCGTCAGCGCGCACTGCCACCCGCGCGCCGCCGTCGGGCTTTCTGTCGTCGCATCGGGGCAACCCGACCATCCGATCATCAAACGCCGACCCGCAGCGTCCTCAAAGGACTGCGGGGCATAGAAATCAAAACCGGCATCGACCATCGGGGGCATGCCCTTCCCGACGATTTTAAAGCTCGGCGCCTCCCAATCGGCCTCGATGGGGAACCACACGCACTGATGCGGATTGCGGTAACGCCAACCATCGGCAGGCACACCCTGCGGACAGCAAACGAGAATAAGCTCGCCATCGAGCTCAAACAGATCGGGGCACTCCCACATAAAGCCAAACTTCTCGCCCAACTCAATGCGCGTCGCATAGCTCCAGTCCTCAAGATTGCGCGAGGTATAGACAAGCACGCAGCCACGGTCGTCTTTCGTACGAGCGCCCAGAACCATGTAGTAGATACCGTCGTGTTCAAGGATCTTGGGGTCGCGCACGTGCGTACCGATATCGTCGGGGTAATCGACCGGCCCAACAGCTATGCGCTTCTCGCCCAATTCGTCGGGATTCTCGGCAACCATATGAATCTGGTTTTGCTCACGGCCCGTCAACACGTAGTCGTAATCATCACGGTCAAAATGCTTAACGTTGCCGGTATAGAAGTAGTGAATCTTGCCATCACGTACAAAGGCAGAACCAGAATACGCTCCACTCGAATCCAAATCGGAATCGGGGAACAGCACGGGGCCGTGATTCTCGTACGTCACAAAATCCTTTGTCGTCAGATGGTTCCAAAGCACTGGACCGCCATGCGCAGCATCGAACGGATCGTATTGATGATAGATGTGATACGTATCACCAATCTGAACCAAACCATTGGGGTCGTTGAGCCAGCCAAGCTCAGGCTCCACATGGAACAAAAGCCTATCGGGGTCGGACGCGATGCGAGCCGCCGTCTCATCCTGTCCGGCACGCCACTGCTCATAGTCCGCACGCATCACCTTGTTTTTTTGATTAAACATCGCCATTGACCTTCTCGTCTATAGGGAAGGACGCTCGACTCACACGAGCCGAACGCCCTTCCTCAAATGGACTTATCCGCACGTTACGCTGAACGGCTCAACTAGAAGCTAACGTCGAAGCCAGCGCCAGCGCCCTCTTCATCGGTGGTCGGAACGCCCTTTGCCTTGTTGTAGGCAAAGATCAAGACGATCGGCACGATAAAGGCGATGAGATTGCCAGCCACATACCACACGAGAGTCTCGGGCGTGACGATGAGCAGGCCAAGCACGCCGGTCAGACCCTGACCGATAGCGCGCACCTCAAAGAGCTTCACGAAGGCACCGCCGCAGCCTGCACCGATGCATGCGCAGATGAACGGAATGATCGAATAGCGCATGTTTGCAGCAAAGATAGCGGGCTCGGAGATTCCGACCAGCGTCGGGATAAAGGACGACATGCAAATGTTGCGCTCTTTGGAATGCTTCTTGTGAATGAGGTACATGCCGATGGCGCCGCCGCCCTGGGCGATGATGGAAACCGACCAGATGGCCTGGATGTAGTTGAAGCCGGTCGTGGCAACGAGGTTGGCCTCGATACCCTGGATGAACTGATGCGTACCGGTAACGACGAGCGGCTGCAGGAACGCGGCGAAGACAAAGGCACCAAAGACGCCCATCCTGTTGTACAGGATATCGATTACGCCGGCGAGGACGTCACCGATCAGGTTGCCGAGCGGGCCGAACACGGTGAACAGGGCAACGTTAGCAAGAATCAGGGTAACGGTCGGGACAAAGACGAACGAAACGACCTCGGGGATGTACTTCTGGGCAATCTTCTCGACCTTGGCCATAAACCAGGCAGTCAGGATTGCGGGGAACACACCGCCCTGGAAAGCAACCATGGGAATGGATAGCGGACCGAAGTTCCAGTACTCAGCACCCGTCGGGTCCATAACGAACGTGTTGCGGTTCATAAGGCTCGGGTGAACCATGACGATACCGACGAGGATGCCCAGGATCGGGTTGCCGCCAAAACGCTTGACCGCGCTGTACATAACCAGGACAGGCAGGTAGTCAAAGGTGGTGGCGATAATGGCAAAGAAGCTTGCGAGGTTCTTGAGGAACTCGCTGTGATCGGCGAGGCTGCCCTCCATGCCGAAGAGGCCGTTGGCAACGATCAGCGACTTAAGGCCGATGATGATTGCAGCGCCGACGAAGGCGGGAATGATGGGGATAAAGATGTCCGAGAATACCTTGAGGACCGAGAAGAACTTGCCCTTCTTGTCCGCCTCGGCGCCCTTGACCTCGGAAGCGCTGATCTCCTTAACGCCCGTCAGAGCCATAAACTCATCGTAAACCTTGTTGACGGTACCGGTACCGAAGATAATCATGAGCTGGCCGCTGTTGTACAGCACGCCCTTGACGCCATCGATGTTCTCGAGCTCGGCCTTGTTGTATTTGCTCGTATCCTTGAGCACCAGACGCAGACGGGTCACGCAATGCGTGGCGCCCTCGATGTTCTCCAGTCCGCCGACGTTGTCGACGACTTGCTGGGACACTGCCTTGTAGTCCATGTTCCTCTCCATTCCTTTTCTAAATCATAAAACGGTTCGTTGCCGCTACAGAGACGCGATCGTTGCGTTTGCGCACTTGAGCGTACCGTCGGTGACCGTCAGCGCCACACCCTGGCCCTGCTTATTGCAGAAGCGAGCGTTAAGCGCAACATCATCGACAAAGATGGTCGCGATATCGTCGTCAACGACCAGGCGCACATGATGAGTGCCCTCGCCCTTAAAGAACAACGGACGCTCGAGGCCCATGTTGTTGACCTGGAACCACGGGTACTGGGGAGCCGGCGTGAACTCGAGCTTGCCCTCGCGCAGGTTGGCGCGGAACTCATAGGCAAGACCGGTCTCGGCGTCCTCGGCGAACTTGACCGAGAAGCCGGCAGCGTTACCGCCGAGCTCAATGTCGGTATCGAGCAAGTAGGTGGAGCCGGCATCCGCGGCGAGCACCTGCTCGACCTTGCCCGACTCGCAGGAAAGCTCAAAGGTCTCGACTGCCTTAGCCTCGCCAAAGGCGCCAAGCATGCTGTCGGGGAGCTTGGTGCCGAGCGTTCCGTCGGCACGCTGAACGATCTCGAGGGGCATAAAGGTGCCACCCCATAGGTAAGAGCTGGGGTCGCCGCCCTCGTCACGCGTAGGAACCCAACCAAAGAGAACGCGACGCTCGCCATCGAATGCGGTGCGAGCGGCGTAGTACGCGCGGCCGTCGAAGGAGTCGTCAGCGGGGGTAATCCAAGGACCGTTGATGGACTTGGACATGCGGTAACGGGTCTTGTTGCCGTCGCTGTACTCGGAAAAGACGAGGTACCACCAGTCGCCCATCTTAAAGAGATCAGGCATCTCAAACATGGTGTACAGGCCCGGGTTCCACCAGTCGCCCTGGAACTCCCAGTTGGTCAGATCCTTGGAGGTGAACTTGACCAGGCGGCCGGTCATCAGACGCTTGTCCTCGCCCACGCGCGTGCCGAGGATGAGCATGTACTCTTCGTTCTCCTCATCCCAAAGCACAAAGGGATCGCGCCAGTTGCGGTCATCGTAACCCTCCTGGGGCGGAAGCAGCGTCTCGGCGATGTTCTTCTCCCACTTGACGGCGTCGTCGCTCGTTGCGTGAAGAAGAACCTGCTTCATCAAACGTGCGCGGACCTTATCGCGATTGCAACCAGTGTAGAGCGCATGGTACTTGTCGCCCACCTTAAACACCGTGCCGGCATAAATGTACTGGTCGACTTCCTCGTCGCCGCCGCGCTCAAGGCTCTCGCCAAAGTCCTTGTAGTTGACGAAATCCTTGGTCGTAGCAAGTGCCCAGCCAAACGGCTCTCCGAAAGGTTCGGGGTTACGCGTGTCACGCTGATGATAGAGATAGAACGTGCCGTCCTCGCCGTACGGCATGATGTCGCCTACCCAAATTCCCTCAGGCTGGTAATACACCTTGTGCATCCGAGACTTCCTTTCCACGACATACTAACTCGGTACAATGGCAAGATATGTCAATCGTTTTCATATGTCAAACGTTTTCACACCAATACGTCTTTTCGCAGTTCCAGTCGTCGGCAAACGGTTGACATATGCCGGTGAACGGTCATCAGAGGCGTTTGAGGAATTCTTTTGGCACGGGATGAACTACGCGGTTTTGCCCTCAATGAGTTCAACGGGGAGCTTGATATTCGATTCGGGATTATCGCCGTTAATAAGAGCGATGATGGATTGCGCCGCGAGCTCTCCGATGCGATCGATATCTTGACGTACGGTTGTTAAGTCAGGCATAAACGTCATAGTTCGGCGGGCACCATCCGCGCCCACGACCTTAATATCGTCTGGAGCGCTCAAGCCGCGCTGCTTCATCACGTTGAGACAGATGGCCGCCATCGTATCGTCTCCCGCAAAGATGCCGTCAATATCGGGGTTCTCATCGAGGATCTTCGCAACGACCGCGCCCTTTTCGTCGTCGGGCTTAACGAACTCAACCTCACGGACAAGCGCGGACAAACCGGCCTGCTCAACAACATCGAGGTAGGCATCGGTACGCTTATTGGCAGGCATGCGCATGCGGCTATTGCTGCGCAGGCACAGGATACGCCTGCAGCCGTCATCAATCAGACGGCGCGTGGCGAGCTCGCCAATGCCATAGCTGTCACTTGCAATCTGGACAGAGCCCTCGCCAAGATCGCAGTCGATGCCAACCAGGCTCAAGCCCATCTCGGCATATGCCTCGGCACCGATATTGAGGGAGTTGACGATGACGCCGTCGACCATATTGCGGCGGAGCATGTCAATATAGGAACGCTCAAGATCGGGTCGATTGGCGCTGTTGCACAGCAACATCTTAAAGCCGTTTTCCGCTAACGTGCGCTCGACCGCCTGCACAACCTGAGCATGGAACGGGCTGCTCACAAAGGGAACGATCATACCGATAAGATTCAGGCGACCGTTGAGCATGGCACGGGCGATATCGTTGGGCGTATAGTTGATGCGCTCCATCGCGGCATGGACCTTATCGCGGGTCTCTTGGCTAATATAGCCGCGATTATTAAGCACGCGAGATACCGTAGTAGGCGAAACCCCCGCCACCGCCGCAACTTCCTTGATGCCAGGCTTAGCCGTATCCTTAGAACGAGCACTCTCGCGAGCCATAGCACCCTCCCCCATCAACATGTCATACGTTTACATACGAACAAAGCATACCCCAACAACAGCGGGAAGACGGTAACAGCACAAGTAAGTAAACGACTCATCCAAATAATTAGGAGAGTTCCGCCTAAAGGGTGACTCCAAAGGACCCCACATGGCCGGTTTTGGGTTATTTCCCAAAACATCCCGCAGGACGCAAAGAGGCTCCGCCGCGCAACGCGCGCAGCGGAGCCTCTTTGCATGTCCGAGGACGTTTTGGGAAATAACCCAAAACCGGCCCCAGTAATCCTACAGGAGTTGAACCCTTTAGAACTTGTCGTGGAAGGTACGCGCAATGACCTCGTCCTGCTGCTCCTTGGTGAGCGTGTGGAAGTTCACGGCATAGCCGGAAACGCGGATGGTCAGCTGCGGGTACTTCTCGGGGTGAGCCTGAGCGTCGAGCAGCGTCTCACGGTTGAAGACGTTGATGTTCAGGTGGTGGCCACCCTTCTCGGCGTAAGCGTCGAGCATGTGGACCAGGTTATCGGCCTGAGTCTCGGAAACTTCAGAAACCTTCATAATGTGTCTCCTTCGATTGATAGGCGCCGGCCGAAACCGGTGCGCTAATCAGTAATCGTTATTGTTAGTATAGCACTAACAATAGTTACTCGCCCAGCTGATCAAGGTCGATATCGCCAAAGAACACCTGGTCCTCCTTGCCGAGCGCACTCGGGATGATGGAGAAGGTGTTGGAAATGCCGTCCTGAGCATCGCGGAACGGGAGCTTGGAAACCGAAGACAGCGAAGCGATGGCGCCGTGGCTATCGCGCTTGTGCATGGGGTTAGCACCCGGGGCGAACGGCTGGCCAGCCTTGCGGCCGTCGGGGGTGGAGCCGGTCTTCTTGCCGTACACGACGTTGGAAGTAATGGTCAGAACCGAGGTCGTGGGCACGGAGTTGCGGTAGGTGTCGTTCATGCGGATGTACTCCATGAACTGGTGCACAACGTCGTGAGCGATCTGGTCGACGCGGTCGTCGTCGTTACCGTACTTGGGGAACTCGCCCTCGGTCTCGAAGTCGACGATGATGCCGTTCTCATCACGGACAGGGTGGACCTTGGCGTACTTGATGGCGGACAGGGAGTCAGCCACGACGGAAAGGCCAGCGATGCCCGTAGCGAACCAGCGGTGCACGTGCTTGTCATGCAGAGCCATCTGGATGCGCTCGTAGCAATACTTGTCGTGCATGTAGTGAATGATGTTCAGCGAGTTGACGTACACGCCGGCGAGCCACTTCATCATGTCGTTGTACTTGGCCACAACGTCGTCGTAATCGAGGGTATCGCCCTCGACGGCGCGATACTTGGGGCCGACCTGCTTCTTGGAGACCTCGTCGACGCCGCCGTTGAGTGCGTACAGCAGGCACTTGGCCAGGTTGGCACGGGCGCCGAAGAACTGCATCTCCTTGCCGATGCGCATGGAGGACACGCAGCAGGCAATACCGTAGTCGTCGCCATGATAGACGCGCATGAGGTCGTCGTTCTCGTACTGGATCGAGGAGCTGGCGACAGAAGTCTTGGCGCAGAACTTCTTGAAGTTCTCGGGCAGACGGGTCGACCACAGAACGGTCATGTTGGGCTCGGGGCTGGTGCCCATGTTCTCGAGCGTGTGCAGGTAGCGATAGCTCATCTTGGTAACGAGCGTACGGCCGTCGACACCCATGCCGCCGATGGACTCGGTGACCCACTGCGGGTCGCCGGTAAACAGGGCCTGGTACTCGGGGGTACGGGCAAACTTGACCATGCGGAGCTTCATGATGAAGTGATCCACGAACTCCTGGATCTGCTCCTCGGTGAAGGTACCGTTGGCAAGGTCGCGCTCAGCGTAGATGTCGATGAACGTAGAGGTACGGCCGATGGACATAGCGGCGCCGTTCTGCTCCTTAACGGCAGCGAGGTAGGCGAAGTACATCCACTGGATGGCCTCCTGCGTGTTGGTAGCAGGGTTAGAAATGTCGAAACCATAGGTCTCGGCCATCATCTTGAGCTCGCCGAGGGCGCGGATCTGCTCCTGCAGCTCCTCGCGATCGCGGATGTTGTCGGCGGTCATGACCGTCGGGGTAGAAGCCTTCTGGGCCTCCTTGTCCTTGATCAGGTAGTCGACGCCGTACAGGGCAACACGACGGTAGTCGCCGATGATGCGGCCGCGGCCATAGCCATCGGGCAGACCGGTGATGATGTGAGCCGAGCGGCAAGCGCGCATCTCGGGGGTGTAGACATCGAAGACGCCAGCGTTGTGGGTCTTGCGCTCGAAGGTGTAGCGCTCGACAACGTTCTCATCGACCTTATAGCCGTGCTGGCTGGCAGCCTGGCAAGCGATGCGGATACCGCCGTTGACGTGCAGCGCGCGCTTGAGCGGCTTGTCGGTCTGGAGGCCGACGATGGTCTCCTTCTCGCGGTGGGCGTTATCGATGTAGCCAGCGGGGTGGCTCACGATACCCGTGACGGTCTTGGTGTCCATATCGAGGACACCGCCCTGCTCGCGCTCCTTAAGCAGCAGGTCGAGAACCTCGCCCCACAGCTCCTTGGTACGCTCAGTCGGGCCGGCGAGGAACGACTCGTCGCCCTCGTAGGGGGTGTAGTTCTTCTGGATGAAGTCTCGGACGTCAACCTCTCCCGTCCAGATGCCTTCCTTGAAGCCTTCCCATGCCTCCTGCATTGTGTAACCACGCTCCTAGTTACGTGTAATGCGGCGCTCTCTCACACCGCTGCTTATTGAATTCTTGAATGTTCGGCTTGCACTACCGGCTTCTTCCGTTCTTCACCACACGTTGGTACAGGGAAAAACGTTTGTCCACCTTGGAACTACAACCCAAAAACCCAAGATTTCACCCGTTTGAGAAGGATAACATAGCGACCCTCTCCATCTGGGCTGTTATATGTTTCTTTTTTTATATCATAAGGGCGTTTTTTACAAACCCGCAGGAAATGCGAGCGCGAACAACTACCGTTCACCGATTTGTATGTTATTTTTCCTTGCCTTTGTACGACGTTCGCTCTAGCTGTTATGCCAGCTTTAGCAGGGTAAAGTGTCCCAGAGACCCTACAGAAACTGCAGGGCGGCCACGGAATCCCCCGTGGTCGCCCTGTGGCATGGCTAGTTTTTAGCTTTGATTGCCGCTTGGCATTAGGCGGCTGCGGCGGCCTTGTCGGCCGTTGCCTTGCTATCGCCGTTGCCCTGGCCCTCAAAATGCTTGTAGCACCAGCTGGTGACCAGCGGGGTCAAAATAGCCGTAACGATTGCGCAGGCAGCAACCTGTGCCGTAGCCGTCGCGAGCACCGCACCGCCGTACATGGCCCCGTTGACGCTTGCCATGGCAGCAGGCGTGGCCACATTGGCTCCGGCGCAGCTCGAAATGGCCGCACCTGCGACACCCGTACCGCCCGTGAGCTTATCGACCGCGATAACGGGAATTGCAAAGACCACCGAGCAGATCACGCCGAGCAGAATACCGGGGAGACCGCCATTAATGAGCTGGCCAAAGGTCATGGTCGAGCCCATGGCAAAGAAGACGAGCACGATGATGGCGGAAAGTGCCGGTGCCATCATCTTCTTAAAGCTGGGGAACAGGTTACCCAGAATAATGCCGACGACGATCGGCAGAATGGCACCCACGAGCGACCAGCCGATCGGGGCCTGGCCGGCAGCGCCGAGCACGATCATCGTGACCGGAGGGCCGACAACCAGCGTGGTGATGGCGACAGCGCCACGCTCAGCCTCGTTGCCCATGGTACCCATCAGCCCAGCGTACATAGCGTTGTTGGCGCCGGTGCAAGCCGCCAGCATCACCATGGCAGAGATGCCAAACAAGTTGTCGTTGAACACATAAAGGATGAGCAGCGACATGGCAACGACCACGATCTGCTTGACGGCGATGATGATGGCGCCGCGGGCAGCGGCGGCAGGAGCGCTCTTAAACGAAATCGTCGTACCGACGATGAGCAAAAAAGCGCCCACGAGCGGGCCAGCGCCCTGCTGGGTCATGCCAAGCGTAAAGCTGCCGAGCGTTTTGAACAGGTCGGGGAATAGCGTGTTGAGCAGACAGCCCAACAGAAGCGGCACCAAGATATTGGCGCCCGGGATGGAGGACATCTTAAAGAACGGCTCCTTTGCCGCCGGCGCCTCCACCGCAGCCGATTCACTCATATATATCTCCTTTGGATGCATGCGAATCGTAGCCGCATGCGCCTATATCAGAAAGAAGGCGACGGTCCCGAGTCGCAGGAGCCGTCGCCGAATAATCGTCGCGGAGTATTACCCGTCCAGAACGATGCCACCGTCGCAGTCACCGATCTCGCCGTTCACGAAGCTGGCGAGGTCGGAAGCGAAGAACAGCACCATCTGCGCAGGCTCGCTGGCCTGGGCGGCGCGGCCCAGAGGAATACCGTTGATGATACGCTGAGAGTTCTCGTCAGAGAGAATCGAGGTCATATCGGTCAACGTGAGCGACGGGCACACGGCGTTACAGCGGACGCCAAACTTGCCGCCTTCCTTGGCGACTGCCTTGGTCAGGCCGTTGACACCGGCCTTAGAGCTCGCGTAGGCCGCGGTGCCGAGCAGGCCGCCACCGATCTTGCCAGCGACAGAGCTCACGTTGACGATAGTGCCGGCATGGGCCGCCTTAAAGTGCGGGTACACGGCGTTCATCATGGTAAAGGTGCCGTTGAGGTTGATGTCGATGGTACGGCGCCACTCGGTGTCATCGATCTCGTCGAACTTCTTGGTGCTGATGACGCCAGCGCAGTTAATCAGGATGTTGGTCTGCGGCAGATCGGTGAAAATCTGCTCGACGGTCTCGCGCGCCTTGGGTGCATCGGCGACATCGAGCTGATAGAACTTGTTGCCCTCGCCAAGCTCGGCCACAGCGGCCTCGCCCTTAGCAGCGTTCCTTGCGATGAGCGCGACGTGTCCGCCGCCCGCAACGATACCCTTGGCAATCTCGAGGCCAATGCCCTGAGTGCCACCGGTAACGATCGCGGTTTTGCCCGTGAAGTCAAATGCCATGACTCCAACCCCCTTGATTCAGGTGTCTCCTTGCGGGAAGTTGGAGCATCGCACGTGGCGATAAATGAGTCCCAGTCGTCATGGTGGTGACAACCCCTCGCCTAGCCGCGTGCATGATAGTTCTTTAAAACGCTTCAGCAATTGAATGATTTTAAGTCTTTATGCGCTCTTTATATTGCCCACTGTATGAGGCCCGCGTATGGGGGTATCATCTTTCACCGAAAATAGTTTCTAGTGTTAGGGGTTTTCGGTGGAAGATACCGATTTCCATGAGCTTGGGAGTCAGCTCCTTACCGAGTTTGGCGGCATTCACCAGCGCGTTTCGCGCTTTGTGGACAAAGCTCTCAGCGGCGAGATGGCTGTCATGCGCGCCCTTATGCTCGCTGGCGGTTCGCTCACGCCGAGCGAACTCGCCGATCGCGCCTGGGTCTCGAACGCCCGCATCGCCAATATCCTACGCGCTCTCGAAGCCAAGGGTTGGGTTGAGCGTGAGCACTCAAAGACCGACCGTCGTCGCGTACACGTCATAGTGACCGACAAGGGATTCCAGGATCTCGAAATCAAACGCCGGGAATTCGAGGACCGCACCGCGGCTTTCCTCGAGCAGCTCGGCGAAACAGATACCCAAGAGATGGTGCGCCTTCTTAGACGTGCCAACGAAATTATCGACCGCAATCAAGAAAGGAGAGATGCCGAGTGAGGATTCTCAAGCTCTTTAAAAAGCATATCCTGGCACTGTTCACAGCTATCGTACTCATCGTAATCAGCTGCAACGCCGACCTGGCACTGCCTACCTATATGAGCGATATCGTCGACGTGGGCGTGCAGCAAGGCGGTATCGCCTCGCCCGTACCCGACACCATCCGCGCCGAATCGCTCGACGACCTCGAACTCTTTATGAGCGCCAAGGACGCCAAGGCTGTGGAGGCCGTGTTTAGCAAGGCTGACAAAAACGGCATTCGAACGTACAAGGGCACCGAGGAGGAGCGCGCCGACGGCGGCAAGATTGCCGACATCATGAGCCTGCCTGAGACCGTCGTCCTTTCGTTCAACCAGGGCATCGATGCCGACTCCATGGGCGACATGATGGGCACGTCCGGTGAGAAAGACAACAGCGGCGCTCAGGCCATGCCCACCCCCGAGCAGATGGCGGCAATGACGCCCGAGCAGCTCGCCGAGATGCAGCAGAAGGCCGCAGCGGCGCAGAGCATGCAAAAGCAGATCGACGCCGACGGCGGCAAGATCACCATGAAGAGCCTGCGCCTAGGCGTTGAAGGCGGTCTTATCGATCAGGGCAAGCTCGTCGAGGGCGCCAACGATATGGCGGACAAAATGGGTTCCATGTCGGGCTCCATCGTGACCCAACGCGCCGTGAGCTATGTACAGGACGAGTACAAGGCACAGGGCATCGACCCCGCCGATGTGCAGAACGCCTACCTGAGCCGCATGGCGACCACTATGTTTGGGCTGTGCCTGGTGTCGCTCGTCGCCACCATCCTGACCGGTGCCGTGGCTTCGCGCACCGCCTGCTCCATCGCCCGCGACCTGCGTCGCGAGACCTTCAACAAGGTTATGCACTTCTCGCCGGCCGAAGTGGGCAAGTTTAGCCAGGCCTCGCTCATTACCCGCTGCACCAACGACATTCAGCAGATCCAGATGGCCGCAACCCTGTTTATCCGCATGTGCCTGATGGCCCCCGTCATGGGCATCGTCGCCGTCATGCGCGTCCTGGCCAACCACACCGGCCTGGAGTGGACCATCGCCGTGGCCATCATCGCCGTCTCGGCCGTCGTCGGCGTGCTTATGGGCCTCACCATGCCCAAGTTCAAAAAGATGCAGAGCTTTGTGGACCGCGTGAACCTTACCGCCCGCGAGCTGCTCGACGGCCTTATGCCCATCCGCTCATTCAACCGCGAGGAGCATGAGCTCGAGCGTTTTGACAAGGCTTCGCTCGACCTGATGACCACGCAGCTCTACACCAACCGCGCTATGAGCTTTATGATGCCACTCATGATGCTCGTCATGAACTGCATCACCGTGCTCATCGTGTGGTTTGGCGCGCAGGGCGTGTCCGACGGCGTGATGCAGGTCGGCAACATGATGGCGTTTATCTCCTACACCATGCAGATCGTCATGGCGTTTATGATCCTCACCATGGTTTCGGTCATCCTGCCCCGTGCCGAGGTCGCAGCCGAGCGCGTGGAAGAGGTCATCACCTGCCCCACGAGCATCAACGACCCTGCCTCGCCCAAACTGCCCGCAGCCAGCGCGCCGCGCGGTGAGCTCACCTTCCGCGACGTGAGCTTCCAGTACCCCGATGCCCGCGCCGATGTCATCAGCGGCGTGAACTTCACCACACATGCCGGTCAGATGCTCGGCATCATCGGCTCCACGGGCTCGGGCAAGTCCACGCTCGTGCAGCTCATCCCGCGCCTGTACGACGTCACGGGTGGCAGCATTTCGCTCGACGGCATCGACGTGCGTGACATGACCCTTTCCGAGCTGCGCCGCCGCATTGGTTACATCCCGCAGCAGGGTCGCCTGTTCTCGGGCACCGTTGAGAGCAACCTCAAGTTTGCGGGCGACATGGTAAGCGATGATGACATGCGCCAGGCCGCGCGCATCTCACAGGCCGAGGACTTTATCGCCGAGCGCGAGGGCGGCTACGACTCCCCCATCAGCCAGGGCGGCTCCAATGTTTCTGGTGGTCAGCGCCAGCGCCTGGCCATCGCCCGCGCGTTGGCCAAAAAGCCCGAGGTCGTGGTTTTCGATGATTCGTTTAGCGCCCTCGACTACAAGACCGACGCTCGCTTGCGCGAAGAGCTTGCCAAGAACGTTACCGACGCCGCGCTCGTGGTCGTGGCCCAGCGCATCGCGACCATCATGCACGCCGACCAGATCATCGTGCTCGACGACGGCCACGTAGTGGGCACCGGCACGCACGAGGAGCTGCTGCGCAGCTGCCCGGCGTACCTGGAGATCGCACAGTCGCAGCTTTCCGCCGAGGAGCTGGGGCTTACCCAAGAAGAAATTGCAGCCGTCATGGAAGGAGGCGAGCGCTAATGGCAGACGAGACCAAGACTCAGATTCCCAAGCCCACCCGCCAGCGTGGTCCCATGGGCCGCATGGGCGGCATGCGTCGCGGCGAAAAGGCCAAGGACTTTAAGGGCACCATGAGGCAGCTGCTCGGCTATATCGGCCAGCACAAGATTGCCGTGTTTGCCGCCGTCGGCTTTGCCGTGTGCTCGGTCATCTTTAACATTGTGGGACCCAAGGTGCTCGGCCAGGTTACGACCAAGCTGTTCGAGGGCCTGGTTGCCAAGGTCAACGGCACCGGCGATGTCGACTTTGACTGGATCGCCAAGACGCTCGGCTTTTTGCTCTGCCTGTATCTGGCGAGCTCTGTCTGCAGCCTCATCCAGGGCTGGCTCATGACCGGCGTCACGCAAAAGATTTGCTACCGCATGCGCAAGGAGATCGCCGCCAAGATTGCCGTCGTGCCGATGAGTTACTTCAACGGCCACAGCAAGGGAGACGTACTCAGCCGCATCACCAACGACGTCGATACGCTGGGTCAGTCGCTCAACCAGAGCGTGACGCAGCTCATCACGTCGGTGACGCAGATTATCGGCGTGCTCATCATGATGCTCTCGATCAGCCTGCCGCTCACCGGCGTCACCGTGCTCACGCTACCGGCAGCCGCAATTATCTTGATGGTGATGATTCACTTCTCGCAGCCGTACTTCCGCGAGCAGCAGCAGGTCCTGGGCACCGTCAACGGCATCATCGAGGAGGACTTTGCCGGCCAGAACGTCATTCAAGTGTTCGACCGCGCCGAGGCCTCAATCGAGGAGTTCGACCGTCAAAACGACCGCCTCTTTATTAGTGGCTGGCGCTCGCAGTTCCTGTCGGGCCTGATGATGCCGCTTATGAGCTTGGTGGGCAACATGGGCTACGTGGGCGTCGTCGTGGTGGGCGCGCAGCTCGCGCTGACCGGCAATGCCACGCCCGGCGACATCCAGAGCTTTATCCAGTACGTTCGCAACTTTACGCAGCCCGTGCAGCAACTGGGCAACGTGAGCAACACGATGCAGTCGATGGCAGCCGCCACCGAGCGCGTCTTTGAGTTCCTAGCCGCGCCCGAGGAGGAGCAGAAGGCCGACGCGCAGATTCCCGAGAAGCGCCCTGGCCACGTGGAGTTCGACCACGTCAAGTTTGGCTACACGCCCGACAAGATCATCATCCACGACTTTAGCTGCGAGGCGCAGCCCGGCCAGACCATCGCCATCGTCGGCCCCACCGGCGCCGGCAAGACCACGCTAATTAAGCTGCTGCAGCGCTTCTACGACGTGGACGGCGGCTCGCTGCGTGTCGAGGGCGTCGATGTGCGCGACTGGGACCGCGCGGCACTGCGCGGCGAGTTTGCCATGGTGCTGCAGGACACCTGGCTGTTTAACGGCACCATCCGCGAGAACATCCGCTACGGACGCCCCGACGCGAGCGATGCCGAGGTCGAGGCCGCTGCGCGCGCCGCACGCTGCGACCACTTTATTCATACGCTCGCCGGCGGCTACGACTTTATGATCAACGAGGAGGGCACCAACCTCTCGCAGGGCCAGCGCCAGCTCGTGACCATCGCCCGCGCCATTTTGGCCGACCGTCCGGCGCTGATTTTGGACGAGGCGACATCCAACGTCGACACCCGCACCGAGGAGCTCATCCAGCGCGCCATGGATGCGCTGATGCAGGGCCGCACCAGCTTTGTCATCGCGCACCGCCTGTCCACGATCCGCAACGCCGACGTGATCTTGGTGATTCGCGACGGCGACATCGTCGAGAAGGGCACGCACGACGAGTTGCTCGCCCAGGGCGGCTTCTACGCCGACCTGTACAACTCGCAGTTCGACGAAGCGGCGTAGATACGGCCGCAGAGAAATGATGACGCCCGAGAACGGGGGCGCAGGACAACCTGCGCCCCCGTTTTGTGTCCTTCGAGCCTCGAAACGCTTTTCCTGAGACCTCATTGACGGCGCTTTCCAGACCCCGTGGGCAAAAAAAGGGCAAATATGAGTACTGTTACCTTTTTAGTAACAGCCAAAACCGCCTCAAACGACCTCTTTGCGGCCTCTATACGCCTTCAAATTAATCAAAACGCCCGTTAGCAGGCTTCTGCGTGCCAACGTTAATGAACATATTTATTACTTTGTCTATTATCTCGCTAGACGGATATGTTAGTAGGTTAGCAACAGTACTCATATTTGGCATTTTTTGCCCACGGGGTGTTTCCTGGGGAACCGACAATAGCCTTAGTGTTCCGCGCGACGCCACTCCCTCCCGGTATCCGCCGACGTTCCCCCATATAAAACCTGCCAAAATAAACCTGTCCCTTTTGGCAGGTTTCGGGGTGGCAAGGGCTTGCACTTTAGCGTGCGACAGCGGATAATGCCGAGCATTCGAGAATACGCTTATTGCTCTTTCTATAGATTGAGGAGGCCCCTATGGCCATGGAATTCAAACGCAGGCTGCCGATCCCCATGGAGATCCGCGAGGAAATGCCGCTTTCTGCCGAGCTTACCGCCAAAAAGCAGGCATTTGACGCCGAGGTCGCCAAAGTCTTTACCGGCGAGGACGCACGTAAGGTGCTCATCATCGGCCCGTGCTCTGCCGACCGCGAGGATTCGGTGCTCGAGTACATGAACCGACTGGCCAAGACCGCCGAGGAGGTCAAGGACAAGCTCATCGTCATTCCGCGCGTCTACACCAATAAGCCGCGCACCAAGGGCACCGGCTACAAGGGTCTTCTGCACAACCCCAACCCCGAGGCTCCCGACGACCTGCTCGAGGGCGTCAAGGCCATCCGCCACATGCACCTGCGCGTCATCGAGGAGACCGGCTTCTTTACCGCCGACGAGATGCTCTATCCGTCCAACTACCAATACCTCGTTGACCTGCTGAGCTATGTTGCCGTGGGCGCACGCTCGGTCGAAAACCAGGAGCATCGCCTGGTGTCGAGCGGCATTTCGGTACCCGTCGGCATGAAGAATCCCACTGCCGGCTCTACCACCGTTATGCTCAACTCCATTTACGCCGCCCAGGCGCACCAGAGCTTCATCTTCCGCAACTGGGAGGTCGAGTGCGACGGCAATCCGCTCGCGCACGCCGTTATGCGTGGCTACATCGGTCTCGATGGGCGCACCTACCCCAACTACCACTACGAACACCTGGAACGTCTGGCTGAGCGCTATACCGAGCACGCCGGCTATGCCAATCCGGCGGCGGTCATCGACTGCAACCACGACAACTCGGGCAAGCGTCCGCTGGAGCAGTATCGCATTTGCAAGGAGGTACTCGACAGCTGCCGCCGCAACGAGTCCATCTCCAAGCTGGTCAAGGGCTTTATGATCGAGTCCTACCTGGAGGACGGCAACCAGCCGGTCGACGGCGGTGTCTTTGGCAAGTCGATCACCGACCCGTGCCTGGGCTGGGAAAAGACCGACTACCTCATCCACGAAATCGCGGAGCGGGTTTAGTTACGCGGGCCGCATTTGGACAATCTGACGTTCAACTTCAAGGGCGCGACCAGAAGGTCAGCGCCCTTTCGTTTCACGTCACCTTGTCTCAAATGCGGCCCGCTCGCTGTCCGTCCTCTACCTGCGGCGTTGTCTTACTCCGGATGCGGCAGTTAGGGACGTTCCTTTTCTGCCGGCAGTTTGGGATGTTCCTTGGGGTAGTCATTGGGGACGTTCTTTAATGACTGGTCGTTTAAGAACGTCCCCAACGACTACCCAGAATGAGAGTGGATAATCTCCCGTTTTTGGCCTATACCAGCGCTAAAAGTGGGAGATTATCCACTCTCATCGAGCAAGTGTCCGAAAATCCGCCCTCATTCCTTCTTAGGACCCTCCGTCCCCGAGGATTCGAGGCTCGCCTGCCGAATGGTCGATGCGGCCGTCCTGCGTCCATGTCACACTCAGGGGTGGCCTGACCCAACTTGGAAGGAGCCCCCATGAGCCTTGACAACGTAACTCTGCGTGCCGCCACGCTCGATGACCTGGCCGGCATCGCCGCCATCTACAACCAGCTGTGGTGCAACACGCTGCGCAACCGAGGCGACGTCGAAGCCGCCGATTTCTGTGCGCGCTTTAACATCGCCATGCAGCTGCAGCGCTCCCCCATCGCGCTCGTTGCCGAAGCTGAAGGCCGCATCATCGCCGCTTGCTGCATCGGTATCTTCGAAGACGGAAAACCACGCACCAATCCCACGTGGGAGCCCTGCTACAACGAGATGTTCGTCCAGGCAACCGAGATGGCAAAGACCGCCGATGCCAAGCTCGAAGGCTCGCTCTTTGGCGATAGCCGCGAGAAGGCAACAGCCGACCGCTTTGCCGCCACGGGCAACGAATATGCCCAAGGCCAGCTCAACCTGATCATCATCGTGCCCGAATGGCAGGGCAAGGGGCTCGGCCGTGCGCTCATCGACCTTGCGCGCGCCGAACTCGCCAAAGCCGGGTGCACCAAATTCTTCCTGATGAGCGACTGCAACTCCGACTGGCAGTTCTACGAGCACCTCAACATGAAGCGCATCTTGGAGGATCACAGCCAGGACACCGGCGACGGATTTATCGTCTATATGTACGGAGGCGACACGCAGGATTAACTTGCATGTCGCCTCACGGGCTTTCTACAAGACGGCCCAAACCATCAACCAAGACGAGTCAACAAGGCGCGCTCTCCTCGGCAGCAAGGGCATTCGTGCTGTAACGAGTGGTGGAGATGGCCACGCTTGCACACAACTGTCTCGGATAGATAGCGGTCGAGCAGGCGCGCCCATGTGCGTGCGTCAAGACGCTCCTCCGCCCTGCCATACAGCGATCGACGGAGTGCCTCGCCCATAGTGCCGCTAAAATCATCGAGCTCAAGAGCGTACTTTGGGACAACGTATCCGACCAACGTCCCCACAAACGGGCTGTGCCCATTACACACGCAGCTGTTTATCAATGGTGCAGGCGGAATGTCATCGTCGTCCAGGTCAAATATGTCCAAGTCCAGCTCACCAGAAGCGTATGGGTGTATTCCGCGGTTAAGCATCTTAAAGATATGGACCGCGAGTCCAAAGTCATCCGTCTGTGGCGTAAACACGGGGGCATTCGTGGACGCTGCCAAGCTCTCGAAATCGCTGATGCCGGCTATCTCCATGAGTTGAAGCACCTCGGGGGCAATATAGCCGGGAGCGGCGCACGCAGTCCTATGTGTCACATCCGAAAGCGTAAAGCTATACGAGCGCCTTGATGGTATCCATGCCCGCATGCGCCGAAGCCTCGCAACCCTTCTGCCCGTTGAGCACGCACTCGAGCAGCGTATCGTATGCGCGCTGGGCTTCGGGGGCCAGGTACGCCCTGTTAAACATGCCCTCGGGTCGCACGTTTCCCTTCGAGTCGATCATATAAGGCCCCAATCTGTTTGGTTTCCCCAGATTGTGTGCCCGCACACCCAAGCCGCACGGCCCGCCGTTCAGCTGAAACCACCACACAAAAAGTCCGCCGACCATTGAAGTCGGCGGACTTTCGCGTGCGGACAATCAAGCACTGTTCACCATGGAACTGCTATTTACAGCGCGCCTTGGGCTGCTGCTGGGTGATGCAGTGGATGTTGCCGCCGCCGTAGATAACCTCGCGAGTCATGATACCGATGACTTCACGGTCCGGATAAGCAGCCTGGATATCCTTGAGCGCCTGGGCGTCATTGGGATCGCCGAACTGCGGTACAAGCACTGCGCCGTTGATGGGCAGGAAGTTGAGGTAGCTCGGCTCGAAAGCATCCTCGGGGGTACGCGGCAGCACGCCCTCGACGGGGTCAATCGTGCTGGCCTCCTCCTCGGTCATATATACCGAGGTCGCAGGCATAATCACCTTGTGGATCTTGAGCTTGCGGCCACGGGCATCCGTCGTCTCGGAAAGCGTCTTATACGCCTCTTGGCACTCCTTGTAGAACTTATGGTTGGGATCATCGGTCCACATGCAGCAGACCTCGCCGGGCGCACTAAAGCATGCGACGTCGTCCACGTGCCCGTTGGTCTCAAACGGGTCGATGCCATCCTTGATCCAAATGACCTTCTCGATGCCCAGGTACTCGGCAAGCTTCTCCTCGATCTGCTCCTTGGTGTACTGGGGGTTGCGGTCCTCATTGAGCAGGCACATCTCGGTGGTCACCACGGTGCCCTGGCCGTCGCAGTTAAACGAGCCACCCTCGAGGATATAATCCTCGGGACGATAGCGGTTAACCTGCTCGAGCTGTGCCACCTGCAGGCCAATGGAAGCGTCCTTGTCCCACGGGAAATACAGGCCGTCAATGAAACCGCCGTAAGCATTAAAGTGGAAGTGCGAGAGTGCCACGTCCCCCTTGTCGTTGACAAGAAACGCCGGGCCGGGGTCGCGAATCCAGCTGTCGTTGTACTCCATGTGGATAACGCGCACGTTCTCAACGCCGTCGAAGATCTCACACACCGCGGGGAAGTCTTCAGTGTTGACGCCCACAGTGATGGGCTGAAAACGTGCAACGGTCTTAATAATCTCGGTAAAGACCTTTTGCGCCGGCTTGGCACCACAGCGCCACACATCCGAGCGATGCGGCCACAAAATCCAGGTGCGCTCCTGCTCTTCGTACTCGCCGGGCATGTAGAATCCGTCCTTCTTTGGCGTAGACTCGCTCTCGTAAATGGTCTTCATTTCAAGCTCCTAAATCTCGGTGCTTTTGCTTGACGAGACCATGATGCGGCCGCACCGAGATGTTCTCAATGGTCCCTCGAGCCCCTTTCAGCGACCGACGGTATACCATTCGCTGACCTAAAGTTCTATTCAGGCCGAGAACATGACATACTGGGTTCCACAATGGAAAGGATGCCCTATGCCCCCATGCAATAATCAGCAGACTATTGAGTTGGACAGTACGACCTGGACTGCTCTCAACGAGCTCGCGCTTGCAATCCACGCATCACACGGTGTCGATAAGCTGCAAAAGGAGACCCTCGAGGGAACGACAGGGCTCGTGCCCCATCGGATCGCCATGTTCGACCTGATCGAGGCAGCGGGCAGTGATGCCCCACGCTACGTCCACCCCGCAAGCAGCGGAATGGACGACCGCGCACTGAGCGACTACTACAACCGCTACGCCGCGATGGACTATACAACATGGAGCTTTGACTTACATAAGGTCGGCGTCTACCGCGACCTCGACCTCGTCGACGTCGAGCGACGCGATGCCACGCCCATCTATCGCAAATGGATGGAACCGCAGGGCGTCTACTTTGGCTGTACGGCCACGCTCGCGCACAACGACAGCCCGCTAGGAAGCATCACCCTGTTTCGTGAACGCACGGCCGGAGACTTCACCGACACCGAGCTCGCAATCCTGCTCGAAGTCGCTCGGCACGCGAGCCTCGCGCTCGCCAACCTCTATCCTCGGGGCATTAAACTCACCCAGACAGAAGACACAAACCAGCTAAATGCTTTCATTACAGAACACAATATCCAACCGCGCGAAGCCGAAGTCATGCGGCTCATGCTCGACGGCAAAACGAACAAACAGATGGCAAACGAGCTATTCATAAGCGAGTCAACCGTCAAGAAGCATGTCAACGCCATCTATCGCAAGCTCGGCGTCAGCAACCGCCTGGGCCTCATGACTGCCACGCAAAACATCCCGCGATAAAAAAGGGCGCCCTCCATGCAGAGAACGCCCTTTGATTTCGCCATTTGAATTAGTGTCGGCTCTGGCTCAAAGAGTAGACAGGTTTATTTTGGCAGGTTTTATCTGGGCAAATGTCAGCCGCCGCGAGGGAGCTGCCTTCCCTCGCGGCGGTCTTCTAGCAGAAAAACCAAGTGAGTAGGCTTTTTGCAGGAGGTCAAGCACGCCCCAAAACGCCACAGCTCTGACCTGCGGTTTTATTGAGTATTTGTTGCGATGTGCTCGGCATATCCAAATAAGTCTACTCACTTGCATCTAAGACGCACCAGATAGGCAAAAACCGCCGCAAAAAGGGGGCCGGTTCCCTTCGCGGCAGCCGTTAATACGCCGAGCTTGTTATCGTAAAAGCCAATCACGCGCCGAAACCACACTACAGTCTTTCGACTCATACGTTGAGTCCACGCGGGCCACAACATAGCGCGCATCTTTTGCAATGTCGATCTCATCGCATACAGTCTGTAGATGGCGGGCGTACTTATCGTGATACGTTCTGGATGATTTTATTTCGATAGCCTTGGGACTCCCTGAGTTTGTACAGTCGAGCAAATCGATTTCACGCTTGCTGTCGTCCCTATAGAAATACAGCTCGGGATTCTCGCCCACGTTGAGATGGCTCTTCGCCGTTTCGGAAACGATGAGGTTTTCGAAAACGGCCCCCAGATAAGGGCTCTCCAATAGTTGCTCCAGTGATCCAATTTTGAGCAAGTAGCAGAGCAGCCCCGTGTCGTAAAAATAGAGCTTGGGCGTTTTAGTTAGACGCTTCTTGGCATTTGCATAATAGGGCTGCAGCGAAAACGTCAGGTAGCTCTGCTCCAGAATGGACAACCAGCTTTTAATGGTCGATACGCTCACGCCCGTATCTCGAGAAAGCGAGGATATATTGATGAGGGCACCGACGCTCTGAGCAATTATGGACAGAAACTTATGAAACTCCGCCTTATTGCGCACATCAAGCAAGCCCACAACATCGCGCTCAACATAGGTATCGATATAGCTGGGAAAATAAACCGAGGACGGCATTCCGGCGGAACGCAGGCGAGGGTATCCCCCTTCGAGCGCGAACAAATCCACTTCCAGCTGCCCCTGCTGGCCCCTCTCCGCTTCTCGAAACGATAATGGCAGCAATTTTAAGATCCCGACTCGCCCGGCAAGAGACTGCCCGATGCTTTTCATCATCAAAAAGTTTTGCGAGCCTGTAAGGATGTATTGACCGGCGTCTCCCCGCTCATCCGAAACAACCTGGATCATTGAAAACAAATCCGGGGCGTATTGCGCCTCATCGATGATGAGTCCGCCCTTTCGGTTGCGGATAAAACTCACCGGATCCTCCAAGGCCGCGCGCCTCGTTTGAGGGTCCTCAAGCGTGACGTAGGAATAGTCGGGAAAGGCATGCCGAACCAGCGTAGACTTACCACTCTGCCTAGGCCCTGTCAACGACACAACAGGAAACCAGCCTGCCATGCGAATGAGCAACTCATGCAAATCCCTGTTAATGAACTCAGCCATATCAACGCCCCTTATTACGCTGTTACCATAATCGAATAGTTTCATTCTCCATAATCTTATAGTAGCGTTTACCATAATCTTATAGTAACCCAGTTCAAAAGCATTATTTATAGAGCCGAAATCTCAGACCCTAAATAACAAAAGCCACCACAATGGGGGCTGTCCCCATTGTGGTGGCTTGCAGGCGAGTTAACTTGTTCGACTATCGTACGCCAGCCATGTCCGAGCCTAGAGCGTGGCAAGGCGCTTGGACTCGTGCGCGGCGAGCGCAATGGAGATGATGCCAGTAATGGCATCGGCCACCACCAGGGCGATCCACACGCCCTCGACACCCATCATGTTGCCGAGGAGGTACATAAGCGGCACCGAGCAGATCACATAGCGAAGCAGGCCCGTAAACGTGGCGACACCCACCTTCTCGACCGCCTGGAAATACATCGACATGGTCATGGCAAGATAGCCCAGGGCAACAGCCAGGATGACAGTACGCGTGGCGTTGGCGGCAACCTCAACGAGCGCAGGATCGCTGCCGGCAAAGAAGGCGCACACCGGGGTGGCGGCAAGCCAGAGCGCGACGGTGACCAGCGCCAGCGTCACAACCTGGTACTTAAGCGTGCAGGAGAGCGTCTCCTTAAGGCGTGCCCAAGCCTTTGCGCCGGCGTTGAAGGCAGCGATGGGCTGCAGACCGTAGGAGAAGCACTGGGCAACCATCATGGTAATGTAGAGGATGTAGCCGTTGATCACGCCAAAGGCTGCGATGTAGAGCGAGCCCATGTCGCCGCCGAGCGAACCCAAAAGCGAGTTGGCAACGGTATTAAAGATAAAGGTCGCACCCTGGACCAGGAAGAACGGGAAGCCGATCTTGAAGATCTGGCCGCAGATGGCGAGGTCGAGCTTAAGGTCGGCCAGGCTAATCTGGAGCTGGGACTTTTTGCCCCCGATGAACCAGAAGATACCGATGGCCCAGATACCGATGGAAAGCCCGTAGTACACGCCGGCGCCCATAACGCCAAACTTGAGCACAAACGTGGAAAGCGCGAGCCAACAGATGGCGACGATGGCCGAAACGGTCATGAGGTTGGCCTGGATCTGAACCTTCTCGTCCACACGCATCACAGCGGTGATCATCTGGCCAATGACCGTGAGCGGCAGCAGCACGGCGAAGGTGCGCACGCCGGCAACGGTATCGGCCATGATGTCGGGCGTGGCGCCAAAGAATGTGCAGATGGGCTCGGTAAACACTGCCATCACCACAGCAAGCAGCACACTCACGATCGTGGTGAGCCAAAAGCCCTGGCTAAAAGCCTTGCTTGCGCCCTTGATGTCGCCGGCACCCAAAAGGTTGCCCACCACGGCGGGCACGCCGGTGCCAAACAGGTTGCCAAAGGCCAGGTTGATGTACTCGACCGACATAATGATCGAGACACATGCCAGGCCGTGGGCACCTAGGCCCCAACCCATCACGAGGCCCTCAAGGACCACCATGATAATCTGGGCGAGCATGCCCTGGCCGGTGACGATGGTGTACTTACGCACCAGACCGGGAATCGGTTGGGAGGCGAGCTCGCGCTCCTCCTCCACGGCAGCGGTTACTTCTTCTGCCATTGTTCTCCCCTTTCCTTGAGAGAGTAGTGCTGAATGGATGTCAGGCGGCTGACAACTGGCACCAAGCCGCCCAATCAAACGATGGCGCTATGCCTCAAAGACCACCTTGCCGGCGATCATCGTGAGGGCTGCGGTAGCCTCGAGCACCTCGGCCGGCTCGCAATCAAAGAGATTGCGGTCGAGCACGCAGATATCTGCCTGTTTGCCGCACGCGAGCGTGCCGATGCGGTCCTCGGCATGCATGGCGTAGGCGCTGCCATAGGTGTAGGCGCGCAGAGCCTCGGCCATGGTAATGCGCTCCTGGGGGAACCAGCCCTCAGGGTTGGAACCGTCCTCGAGCATGCGGAAGACCGCGCCGTACACCTCCTCCATGGGCTCCAAGCCCACAACGGGGAAGTCACTGCCCAGGTGCACCACGGCTCCGCTGGCAAGCAGGCTATGCAGGGGCCACGAAAGCGCGGCACGCTCGGGACCCACGGCTTCGTCCTTGGCAAGGTCAGCCATATCGAGCAGCATGTGCCACGGCTGCATGCCGGGGCAGACGCCGAGCTCGGCATAACGCGGCATATCCTCGGGTTGAACCGTCTCGTTGTGCTCCATGGAGTGGCGACAATCCCGCTTGCCATGCAAGCGCTCGCCCTCCTCAAAGCAATCGAGCACAAAACGCACCGAGCGATCGCCGATTGCATGGATGCGCGTGTCAACGCCCCATTCCTGCGCCCTCAGGATGGCAGCACGGATGCGCTCCGGCTCCTCCGCGGGCTCACCACAGGTGTCGGGTGCGTTGCTATAGGGTTCAAGCATCCAGGCGGTATGGTCGGAGCACACACCATCAAGGAACTGCTTAAAGCCGTGCCACTCCACCTGCGTACCCGGGAAGGCGTATTTCTCCTTGATCTGCTCGAGCGTCAAGGACTCGTTTTCGAACAGGTCGGTGTACAGGAACACGCGCAGCGGCAAGTCGCCCTTGGCATTAAGACCTGCCAACACCGCATACGGGTTTTCCATGCTCACAAACGTAGGATTGACCATGCCGACCGTAGTGATTCCCAGGGCATTGGCGCGCCGGGCGGTTTTTGCAAACGACGCGTCAACAACCTCGGGCGCTGGGTCGTAGACCTCGTCCATAAAGAAGGCGCCGGCGTTGTTGGAAAACACGCCCGTCAGATTGCCGTCGGCATCCTTAAGGATCTTGCCGCCTGCGGGATCGGGCGTCTGCGAAGTTACTCCCACCTTGTTGATGGCGCAGGTATTGGCACTAAAGGTATGCAAGTCAACCTGCTGCAGAAATACCGGGCGGTCGGAGATGTACTCATCGATCATCGCGGCCGTGGGCATCTCGGGGACATCCCACTGGAACTGGATAATCTGGCAGCCCAGAATCCACTCGTTATCGGGATGGTCGGCCGCAAACGCCACGACACGTTCCATCGCCATCTCAAAACTGGTGCAGTCGATGAGGTTGACGGCAAAATCGGGGTCGGTCATAAACGCGCCCTGGGCAAAATGCGTGTGCGAGTCGATCAGGCCGGGCATGACGAGCTGGTCGCCAAAGTCGCGCACCTCGGTATCGGGACCGATAAACGGTGCCAGGTGAGCATCGTCACCGCAGGCAACGATTTTATCGCCCCGCACGGCAACGCCGCCCTTAAACGGCTCGAGCCCATCGCCGGTAAAGACGGCGTCGCTCTTGATAACTACATCAGCCTTGTCCATGCGAGCCTCCTCAGGCATCTTTGGTTGTAACGCGGACGCACCGCCCGCGTGGGCACTCGGTTGGGAGCGTAGCGCTCCCGCATCGGCGCGTGCCTACAAGCCGTGCTCGGACGTCTGTCCCACGTCCGCGGCTTCGCGCTACACCCATTGATACACAGGGGCAAACCCGTGCCAAGGCCAGGGACCGCAAACGGTCAGTTTAAGCAGGTTTACACGCTTTACCTGCAGGTTTATTGTCTGAGATTATTACCGCTTCATTACGCCCAACGGTGTGGCCGCCCACACAGCAAGACCCGCATGCGAGGAAGAATGAGGCTAGGAACGCCAAAAGGTATCTATAAGGTCATCTCGGTTGGAGACGCCGCTTTTAACGTAGATGCGATGCAAGTGTGCCTTGACCGTGCCAGGGCTGATGACCAACTCGCTGGCGATGTTTTGGGCGTCGTTGCCCTTCAGCACCAGCGTGAGCACCTCCTGCTCGCGCCGTGACAGCTTATGGGCGTCGGCATAAATCACCACACGCGATGCGAGATCGTCCTCAGAGCTTGCGCTCTCGGCTGCCACGTCCTCATCGGCACGCGGATGACGGGCATACACACGCAGGATATGGCTAAACTGGCAAAAAAGCTGAGCCGCGCATACCACGAGCAGCACGTTTTCGGAGATATTGCGCTCGGACAGATACCACAAAAAGAGGCCGATGACGGGGTTTTGGGAGTCGGGGCGGCAGAACAAGATCATGTAGGTGTCCTCGGCGATCACGCAAAACACAAGAACGAAGGCCACCTTCCAAAAGAGCTTTGAGCGGTCGAGGTCGAGTTTCTCAACACGCGTTGCTCTGTACCGGTAATGCCAGGCGGCATAGGCAAGACATCCTACATTACCCAGGTCACGCGTGAGCCAAAAGAGATACTGCTGCACCTCTCCGGCAGCGCCGCTGCGAGGCACCAGCAGCAATTGCAAGATTGAAAACGGCACGATAGCGAGTCCGAGCATGCGCGACGTCGGTCTTTTGCGCAAGCGCGCAAACATCCATAGCACCACGCAGGCATAGATGGCAATACCAAGCACGCAGCGCAGCAAGGGGTGCTGCAGCGGCTCGCTAAAGGTAACGGCGTAGTCGTATTTGAGCCGATTGTACTCGTCAAAAAAGATGACCGACATATCGAGCATATAGAGCAAAAAACCCGCCGCGGCCACGAGGCTGTCGCGACGGCGCGTCATGAGCCAAACCACCAATGCCACGGCACTGGTCACCAGAGCCACACCCATGATAATCGTGGTGTAGATATAGAACGCGAAACTCATGCCCGCCTCCCCTGTCTAGATGCTGTGAGGATGTTGACAGATTCTTTGCCGCAAGATTAGACTCACCGATTAAACGTACTGTATCGTTTAGATAAACAAGCTGTGTCTCACCGATGAAAGGAGATGCCATGACACCGATCGCTCCGCTCAAGATGCTCGTCGCGCCCGCCGCCAAGGCCATCACCCGACTCGGTTCTTCCATGACCTACGACAATGTCCCCTGCGCCGTTGAGGCGCGTTCGGACAGCTGCCCCTACCTGGGCCACGTCCCCTACTTTGCACCCAAGCTCGCATCTGATCCCGAGCAGCGTGAGCAGTAATCCAAGATGCATCTAGCACCGCACAACTCGCGGCGCTACTGTTTTGGTGCAAAGCGACCTGTCCCCCTTGCGCCAACGCCGGGATTGTCGATGCTGCGGACGCGGCGCGATATGAGGCGCGAAACCTCGCCCAGCAACACGCCGATCACCACACCCATGAGGATCGGCAACTTTGACATCTCGGCGGGCGAGCTGTTAAGCGGCACGATTGTCGCAACAATCGAAAGCACGAGTTCTACCACCGGCACCGCAAGCGCTACCGCAAGCACCTTGCCCTCGAAGGGCGCGCGAAACACACGCGGGCGGTCGTCGTATTTACGCAGGCGCCAAAACGCCGGGAACATCGGGATATAGCTCATGAGCAGAAAGACGACGTTCATCGAGAAGAAGACCCAAAAGACGTCGGAACCTTCACCCAGCGGAATCTGAAGTAGCAGCACCAAGCTGGCAAAACAACCGTTAATGAGTGCCGAGCCGTTGGGCATGCCGGTCTTCTTGGACACCAGCGCAAAGGGACGCGGCATGTTGCCATGGCGCGCGGCATAGCTCGCCACGTTGTTGACGCCAAAGCTCCAACAGATCATGTTGGCAAACAGCGTTACCAGAAAGGCCACGCCCACGACCATCGTCAGCGGGTGAGCGCGCCCCACCATGGCGGCAACCGCGTCCACAATGCCCGAATCGAGTGAAAGCTGCTCGGTGGGAACCGCGGCTCCAATACCGATGCCACAGATAATGTAGATCGCCGCGATGGCAACGCCACCGGCGATAACCGCCTTGGGGATATCGCGCGATGGGTTCTTCATCGTGCTGGCAAAGGTCGCGACCACCTCAAAGCCCATAAAGTTGAATAGGATGATTGAAAGATACGTCAGTGAGTTAGTGTCTCCCAGATCGGGGACAAATGTCTTAAACGACATATCGTTGGCAAAGCCGTTGTTGCAGGCAAACCAGATGCCGATGATTCCCACCACGGCGGTAATGAGCACCTTGATGACGGCGCCGCCATCCATGACCCAATCGGCCTCGGCCACCGGCTGCATTGCCATGACCGTGACGCCCCACACAAAGGCAAGCTCGATGGCAATTCGGACCCCAAGCGAAAATTCGATGCCCCATACCGCATTGATGACACTGGGGAACATGCAGGCGATACTTGCCACCCACAGTGGAAAGTTGACCCAATAGCACCAGGAGCAGCGTGCACACCAACGGTCTCCCAAGCCCAGGCGAACCCAGTCGTACAGGCCGCCCTCGGAATCGAACGCCGTACCGAGCTCGGCCACCACCAGGCCATAGGGAAGCAAAAACGTAATGATAAGGAAGATCCACCAGAAGAACTGCACGTTACCCATGGCAGATGCCGGAGCAGCCGCCTCGATGGTAAAGACAACGCAGATAACCGAGAGGATGACCTCGAACAGGGAGAACTTTTTACCTGCCATGGCACGCTTCCCCTACAGCAAAAAGGATGGCATCTGTACCGAAGGCGCAGCCCAAGGTAGGGTTGCAGGCCGCGTCACCGGTGCAGGTGCCATCCCAAAGAGAAGAGAGGATGCAATTGTTGGACCAACGCTCGCGGAACAGGCGCGTGTAGATAACGATACGCTGGTACATAGATACTCCGATCAAAACGGCCGCGATTGCGACCGGAATCTTTTGGCAATTGAAGACGCGTCTGACCTGGGATATTCAAGCGAACAATTGGCCTAACCCGCAATAAATCCCAGATCAGACGCGTACTCAATCAAAGAGGCGGGCACTCCGAAGTGGAGGCAACGGAGTGCCCAAAGAAAAACCCAGCCGACCAAGACATCGAATAAACCGACCATCAATGCCCCGAGATGGTCACGGTGCGATTCACCGACTGTCCGATTGATCGGCTGGGTTTCTGAGGTGCGGCAGATTGCCCTGAAAGAGGAGGGCATAGACCTTAAGGGTCATGCCCGACGATTGAAGGGCAAGGTGCCGTGCCTCGGGAAGACAGACAATTACGCGGACGGCTCCTGCTGAGTAATGCAGTGGATGTTGCCGCCACCGAAGACGACCTGCTCGGACTGAACGCCGACGCACTTGTAGACGCCCTCGCCCCAGACCTCGTCGTAGATCTTCTGGAGCGTGTCGACGGCCAGCTGGTCGTTCTCGTCGCCGTACTGCGGGACGATAACGCCGTGGTTGGTCACGAGGTAGTTCATGTAGGAGGCGATCAGCGGCTCGTCGGGGACGCGCGGCTCGGCGTTCTCGTCGGCGTCGATGGTGTCGCAGGAAGCCTGGTCCATGAACAGCGGGTTCACGGGCATGCAGAGCTTGTAGACCTTCATCTTGCGGCCCTTGGCGTCGACGGCGTTGGAGAGGGTCTCGTAGGCAGCGTGGCACTGCTCGTAGAACGGATACTCGGGATCGTCGGTCCAAATGCAGGCCATGACGCCCGGCGCGATGAACGTGGCGACGTCGTCGATGTGGCCGTTGGTCTCCTCGGGGTCGATGCCCTCCTTGACCCAGATGACCTTCTCGACACCCAGGTAATCCTTGAGGTGCTCGTCCATGTAGGCGCGAAGCTCCTCGCTCCAGGGCTCAAACTTCTTGCGGTACTTGGGCCAGATGGACTCGGGATCCTCTTCCTCCTCCAGAACCGCAGAGCAGGTGCGGCCCGGGGAAAGCAGGCACTGGTCGGTCACGACAAGGGTGCCCTCGCCGTCGACGGTGATGGAGCCGCCCTCGAGGATCATGTCGTCGGGACGATAGCGGCGGCAGCCGGAGAGCTCAGCCATCTTGAGGGCGATCTGCTCGTCCTTGTCCCACGGGAAGTACAGGCCGTCGACGAGGCCGCCGTAGGCGTTGAAGTGCCAGTGGTTGGCGCGCTTCTCGCCCTTGCCGTTGATGACGTAGGTGGCGGCAGTGTCGCGGAACCAGGCGTCGTCGGTGGTCATCTCGATGACGGTGACGTTCTCGTCGTTCTCGAAGACGGCCTTGCAGTTGGCGTAGTCGACCTGGTTGGCGCACATATAGACCGGGGTGAACTCGGAGATGGCGCGGGCGATGGCGGCATACTGCTTCTGGGCCGGCTTGGCGCCGTGGGCCCAGGTGTCGGTGCGGTGGGGCCAGCCCATCCACACGCGATCCTGCGGGGCGAACTCGGCGGGCATGAAGAAGCCGTCGGCCTTGGGGGTGGACTCGGACTCGGTGATCGTACGCATAAGATTTCCTCCAAATCGAACGATCGCTTGCTGCGGGCGGGTTACCCGCAGCCTAAAACCAAGAGATGGTAGGCGCCCGTTCCCCGGCAAAGGTCGGGGCGCCCGGTGCCGGTTTTCACGGAATCGCACCGGCAAGCGACGACGTAACCAAGTGCGCGGAGACAAAACGCACGAAGGATACGGAAGAGAGATTGGGGTGGGCGGTGGTTACCGGAGCTATCGCTCACACCCACCCCGGGGGAATGGTTAGCAAACCTGTCGCTTGGACACGCCTCCGAAGAGACTAGAGTGCCCGGAGTCGGGAGCGACAAGCCCGACGAAGCGCGCGTTGGTACACGAGGAGGGTTGGAGCCCCAGAACCGGGTGCTCTAGTTCTCCTCGGCCTCGGCGGCCTCCTCAGCGAGACGCTGGGCTGCGAGCTCAGGGGTCAGACCCTTGTACTCGGTCTCGCGGCCCTTAGCGCTGACGACGCGGACGACCTCGCCGATGAGCACGAGCACGATGAAGATAACGATCATCGGGACCTTGTCGCCAATTTCAGCAGCGGAGAACGGGATCAGCGTGGCAACGATGGCAAGAACCAGCTCGATGCAGGGGATGGCCAGCATGACCTTCATCATGGCGCCCTTAAACGGGAACGTGAAGATGCGCTCACGGTTGGGGTCGTTCTTACGAAGGTTGAGGAACGCCGGGAACATCGGGATGTAGGTCAACAGCAGGAAGACGACAGAGGTGCCAAAGAGCATCCAGAAGACACCGTTGGAGATGGCGTCGATGGGAACGAGCTGCAGGCACAGCACCAGGGAGGCAACGACAGCGTTGACCAGGTTGGCGCCGTTGGGCATGTCGTCATCCGAGATCATCGAGGCGAAGACCTTGGGCATGTTGCCGTGCTCGGCAGCGTAGCGAGCAACGGAGTTAACGCCGAAGGACCAAGCGGCCATATTGGCGAACAGGGTGATCAGGAAGGCGATGCAGATGACCTTAAAGATCATGGAGTCGCCCACCATGGTCTGGACTGCGACGATCATGCCGTAGTCGGGATCGATGGAGTCGGCCGGCACGGCGGCGCCGATGCCAAAGCCAGCGAACAGGTAGATCACGGCGATGGACAGGCCACCGACGATGATAGCCTTGGGGATATCGCGAGCGGGATCGGCCATGTCGTCGGTCATGGTGCAGATGACCTCGAAGCCCATGAAGTTAAAGATGATGATCGACAGGTAGCCGAGAGCGTTGGTGTTGGTGAGCTCGGGCAGGAAGGTGGCAGCGGACATGTCGTTCGCAAAACCGTTCTCCATGGCATACCAAATGCCCAAAGCGCCAACGATAACGGCAACGGCGACCTTGATGATGGCGCCACCGTTAAGGACCCACTCGGAGTCGGCCGCCTTGGAGCGGCCCATGAGGTAGACGATCCACACAAAGGCAAGATCGATACCCATCTTGGCGATCAAGTTGAACTCGACGCCAAAGACCATGCCCAAAATGTCGGGGAACATGGTAGCCAGCGAGGCGATCCACAGCGGGTAGTTGACCCAGTAGTAGTACGAGATGCGGGCGCCCCATTTGTCGCCCAGGCCATCGCGTACCCAGTCGTAAATGCCGCCCTCGCCGTCATAGGTGGTACCGAGCTCGGCGACAACCATGCCGTAGGGAAGCAGGAAGGTCAGGATCAGGAAGATCCACCAGAAGAACTGCTGGTTGCCAATGGCAGCAGCAGGAGCGGCGGCCTCGCAAACGAAGACGACGCAGATGATGGTCGAAATGACCGTCAAGAAGGAAAGCTTTTTCTTTCCGTCGCTCATGATGAGCTCCTTCGCTCAGTCTTGGACAGATCCGAGGCCCTAAGGTATTAAGGCAATTGCTTGGGCCTCGGTGAGCGGGCGACAGGAGACGAGCATCCGCCGCCCGCAAACGTGCTTTTAGAAGCCTTGAGGCTTAGAGCTGCTCGAGAGCCTCGAGAGCGGCGTGGAGCTCAGCCTTGGCGGAGTACTCGACACCCTCGTCGTTGAGCGGGGTGCGCTTGCCCAGGGCGGCAAGGAGAGCACGGATGGAGTGCTTGCGGTTCTCGGCCTCGACCCAGCACAGGGAGCGCTCGGGATCGTCCATGACTCCGTCGACGACCTCCTCGTTGCGGGTGGCCGGCAGGCAGTGCATGAACTTGGAGTTGGGGCCGGCAAAGTTCATCATGTCCATGGTGACCTGATACTTGGGATAGAACACGTCCATGTAGTTCTCGCCCGAGACCTCCTCGTCGTACAGGCCATACCACACGTCGGTGTAGATGAAGTCGGCGCCCTTGATGCACTCGATGTCGTCGGAGATGACGACAGAGCCGCCGGAGACCTTGCAGTTCTCCTCGGCGATGGCCATCATCTGCTTGCCGAACTCGGCGCGCTCCTCGACGGTGCCAACGTGCAGGCCGCCGTCGGGGATCTGGTGGCCCTTAGGTCCAAACTGGACAAACTTCATGCCGACCTTGGAGGCGATGAACATGAGGGAGACGCAGACCTGGGTGGCGTCGCCGATGAAGGCCAGGGTGCAGTCCTCGATCTTCTTGCCCTCGGGGAGGTTCTCGAGCATGGTCATGAGGTCGCCCATCTCCTGCGTGGGATGGTTGAACTCGGACATGCCGTTGATGACGGGCACAGCGGAGCCCTCGGCGAGGCCGACGACGTCCTTGTGACGGTCAACGCGAGCCATCATGATGTCGAGCAGCGAGCCCATAACGCGAGCGGTGTCGCCCAGGGACTCGTGACCGCCGAGCTGGATGGTGCCAGGGCCATAGAACTGAGCATGGCCGCCGAGGTCGGTCATAGCGGTCTCGAAGGAAAGACGAGTGCGGGTGGAGACCTGCTGGAAGATCATGCCAAGGCTCTTGTTGCGGAGCAGGTGCGGATAATAACCGTCAACCTTGATGGCCTTCTTCATTGCCAGACCAAGATCCTCGATAGCCAGGATCTGCTCTTTGGTGAAGTCGTTGGTGTCGATGAAATCCTTAGGCAGTGCCATGTCGATTTCCTTTCCGCCGGTCTTGCCGACTATTACTATGAGGCGCTCGAACATCACGCCTCGTGTTGACAAGACCATCATTCACCCGTATGCAATTTTTACCTAGTTTATTCGGGATTAAAGACCGTTCATGGAGTTACACCCCCTCTAAACCAATATAAACCCGCAGGTCAAGAGTTTACAGGGGGTTTACCATCTAGAACCGCGAACGGTATACGGCTATGCTGTATCTCGGCGCCTAATCCGCAATGAAACGAAGGGTTGAGACGTCTATATCCCACAAGGTATACAGAGCTCGGCCATAGAATAAATGAGATGGGACGGTGACAGATGAACACCCTGATGTTCTTCTATACCCTAGCGATACTCGTGATCTGTATTGTGACGGCGGTGCTCTCGCTTGCCGCCTATGCCTCGTCTCGTCGACGCTTCTTTATCTATGGCAGCGGCGTATTTATCTGCTATGCCATCGAGATGACCGAGATTTTCTTTTTTGAATACACGCTGCAAAACCAGAGTTTTCCAGCCAGCGACTATTACTCAATTACCATGCCTGTGTTGCGGACCTTTGTGGCGACCGCTTCGCAGGCTTTTATTTGGCTCATTGCCATGGATTTGCTCGACAAGCATTCAAAAAAGCAGTTTGTCATTCCCGTCGCAACGTTCTTGCTGAGCGAGCTGCTGATTATCGTCGCTGTCCCCTACGGCCCCATTCATCAATGGCTCTACTACACGATGCGTCAGGTATTCCTTGTTTTCGTGGGGCTATATATCTTTTGGACGGCACGCAAGAGCACGCAAGTCGAGCTGAAGGCACGCGTTAACAACCAACGAAAGCACCTGATTATCGGCGCTATTCTGGTCGGTTGCATCGTTGCCGAGGATTTCTACAACATTCTGATTGTCCCCATGAGTCTGGCGCCCTCTTGGCTGCAACTATATCTGTCCGAGCGCAACTTTAGCGAAAACGTCTTTGCCTGCTACTTTGCGATTCTGCTGATCATCTACTCCTACCACGTGCTTTCAATCCGCATGCAGGAGGCGCCCGAGGAAAAGAACGTCAGCGATCTTGATCGACACATCGAAGAGCAGATGCCCTTCTATCGCAACGCCTACAAGCTCTCCAACCGTGAGACCGAAGTTATGCGTCTGGTCGTACTGGGCAAATCGAACCAAGAGATCGCTGACGAGCTATTCCTTGCCGTGGGCACCGTCAAGACCCACATCCACAACATCCTGGTCAAAACCGAACAGCAAAACCGCACGACGCTCATCCTCCACTTTTGGAAGCGATAACCTGCCAAAAAGGGACAGGTTTATTTTGGCAGGTTTTATCTGGGCAAACGCCAAAAACCGCCGCGAGGGAGCTACTTTCCCTCGCGGCGGTTTTCTAGCAGTAAAACCAAGTGAGTAGGCTTTTGGCGGGATGCCGAGCACACCTCAAAACGCCACAGCCCTGACCTGCGATTTTATTGAGCACTTGCCGCGATGTGCTCGGCAGGTTCAAAAAAGTCTACTCACTTGTATCTGAGACGCACCAGATTGGCAAAAACCGCCGCGAAAGGGCCCCTGGTCCCTTCGCGGCGGTCATACGCCTCTAATTTTGCGACGGTTTTGCCCGCTTGTTACTCGCTGTAGCGGGTGGCTATGGCGGCTTGTACCATGCCGGTGCTCATGAGGTAGGTCACCAGGAAGTAGCCGCCGTAGGCTGCCAGGAAGATTGCACAGGTGAGGCCCACGGTGCCGCCGATGCTCATATTTCCGAATATGCTCACCATCTCGATGATCACCTTAAGTGCCACAAAGGAGTGCGCCAGGCCCACTGACAGCGGGAACAGGAAGAATACCGCTTGCTGCGCCATCACCGAATGGCGGATCTGGCGGTCGTCGCAGCCGATCTGTGCCAGCACACGATAGCTGCGGCTGCCGTCGGCCACGTTGGAGAGTTGCTGGATCGACAGAATCGCCGCGCATGCAACGACCAATACAAAGCCGATGTAGATGGCTAGGTAGCTAATAAGACCGTTCATTTGCGCTGCTTGCGTGTACATCTCGGAGCGTGTGATGAAGATTCCCCACGACCCCGGCTCCTTGCCGTCAACGAGCAGATTGTCGAGCACAGTGTTTTTAATGCTCTCGTCTGCCTCAGTCGTATCCATCCCCTGTTTGTAATTAACGAGCAGGCTACTGGAATATGGCTGCAGATTAAGTTGGGACAACAGCTCGTCGGCAACGACGACGGTACCCGGATTACTGCCCATCGCCGAGTTGGCGATGGCCGCCGTGTCCTTGTCCGACTTATCGGTTGCGGGCTTGAGCTCATGCCCGCCCAAGGTGAGGGTGTGGCCGCCGGCCATGTACTTGGTGTACAGGTCGCCCAGCTCACCGCCCATATCACACGTAAGCAGGTACTGGTCGCGGCCAATGCTCACCGGCTCCTCGCCCATCATCTGGCGCAGTTTGTTGTACTGGCTCGCCGGCGTCACAAACAGACCCATCGTATCGGCATTGCTACCCCCGAGCGCCTTGGGGAGCTTTTCGCCCATGGTCTTGCACATCTCACCCGCAGACACCGAAGGATTCGAACCGCCAAACGGGTAACTCAGATACGAATCGATCTGAACATGCTCACCGGCAACATCGGCGATATTGACCTTCTTGCCGGTCTCGTCGTTGTTGTCCGCCGACTTGCCCTTGCCGTGCCATGCGGAGTACAAATCGACCGTTGTATCGGCTAGCACCATGCGGTCGGCTTCAGACGGATTGACATATTCTTTGTAGTAGTCGAGCGTATCGGGCGTGTAATAGACATACGTCTGAGACACGTCAACAGGGTTATAGCGCTCCAGGTTTTCGTTCATCACATTGGCAATCGACATACCGCACGTCACCGAGGTGATGGCCAAAAACAGGAGCATCGCGATGACGCCCATCGAAAAGCACACCGTGTTGACCTTGGCCGCAAGCTGGCGCACGGTAAACATGTTGAGGCCGCGCCAATACACGCCGCGCAGGCTCTGCAGCAGCTTGATGAGCATGCCCGAGAGTCCCCAGAACAGGGCAAAGGTGCCCACGGTAACCATAGCGGTCGTAATACCAAACTGGTTCATGGCCTCTTGCAGCTTGCTGTCCGTCGCGGTTAGCGGGAACCCATCACGTAGCAGACGGTAATAGGCCACGCCCACAAGCACCGCACCCACGGCAAAGATGGCAATCGCGATCCAGGGGTTGCGTGTCTTGATGCTCTCGTTGCGACGCTCGGCACCCATAAGCTCGATGAGTTTGGTACGACGCACGGCGCGGAGGTTCAGCAGTAGCGTGAGCACAAACATTACGAGCATGCAGGCAAGGGTCAGATTGAACGCATGCATCGAGAAAAAGAAGTGGAAATTGGCGATCTGTGTCTTAAAGAGCGAGGCCGTAAAGAACGTCATGAGCTGGGAGAGTCCCACACCCAGCACAATGCCGGCGACAAAGGCCACCACCGAGACAATCACCGTCTCGAGCGCCATGATAGTGGCGACGCGCCCGCGCCCCATGCCGAGCACCTGGTACAGGCTAAACTCCTTCTTGCGGCGTTTCATGATGAAGTTATTGGCATACACCATTAAAAAGGCCATGACACCGGCCAAAAAGTACGTCAGGTCGCCGAGCATGCTGCCCATAACCTGCGCCAAGCCCTCTTCATCGATTCCGGCGATGTCGACCTGCATCGAGATGGTGTTAAAAGCATAGAAGACCGTGACGCCCAGGGTGAGCGTCAAAAGGTAGACGAGGTAGTCGCGGCCGGCGCGGCGGACGTTGCCCCAAGCGAGTTTACAGAGCATCGGAGCCCTCACCGCCCATCATGGCAACGACCTCCATAATGCGGTCGAAGAACTCTCGGCGGTCGGTGTCGCCGCGGCGCAGCTCGGTGAAGATCTTGCCGTCGCGAATGAACAGCACACGGCTCGTGTAGCTGGCGGCAAAGCTGTCGTGCGTGACCATGAGCACGGTGGCGCGTAGGCGGCGGTTAAGGGCCTCCAGGCTCTCGAGCAGCAGGCGAGCGCTCTTGGAATCGAGGGCGCCGGTGGGCTCGTCGGCCATGATCATGGTGGGGTCGGTGACGAGCGCGCGGGCCGCGGCAACGCGCTGCTGCTGACCGCCGGACATCTGGTAGGGATACTTGTCGAGCACCTGACTGATGGACAGGCGCGCTGCCACATCCTGCACGCGGGTCGAGATCTCTGCCGAGTTTGTGCGGGCGATGGTGAGCGGCAGGGCGATGTTCTCGCGTGCCGTGAGCGTATCGAGCAGGTTGGAGTCCTGGAAGATAAAGCCGAGCTCCTCGCGGCGGAACTGCGAAAGCTTAGCCTGCTTCATGCGTGTTACGTCCTGGCCGTTGATGCGGATGGTGCCGCTCGTGGCGCTATCGATGGTCGACACGCAGTTGAGCAACGTCGACTTGCCCGAGCCCGAAGCGCCCATGATGCCCACGAATTCGCCGCGATTGACGGTAAAGTTAACGTCGTTGAGCGCGCGGGTCACGTTGCCCAGCGCGCCGTATACCTTTTCGAGATGCGCGACCTCCAGTACCGGGGTCGCTGCTTGCATGGTTTGCATACCGAGTCCTTTCTTGCGATTAGTCTACGGCATCTATAGTCGCAAGAAGACGAGTCGGCTACCATCGATATGGCTTACGCTTGCCTTACCGTTGTGTAAGGTACGCGTAGCTACCCTGCCACTTGTTGATGTTGAGGGAGGACTCCTGTTGAAGACTGTTCATGTTGCCGCTGGGATCATTCGCAAGGAAGGATCTGACGAGCTGCTTGCCGTGCAGCGCGGCTATGGCGACATGCTGGGACTTTGGGAGTTCCCCGGTGGCAAGCTCATGCGCGGCGAGACGCCCGAGGACGCCGTACGCCGCGAGCTCATGGAAGAGCTGCAGGTAAAAGTCACCAACCTGCGCGATTTCTATACCGTTGAGTATGACTACCCCGATTTCCATCTCTCCATGGAGTGCTACTACTGCTCGCTCGCCGATGAATCCGATGAACCCCAGAAGCACGACCGCCAGCTCGATATCCGCTGGATTCCGCGCGCCTCGCTTGCCACCGTTGAGTGGATGCCCGCCGACAAAGGGCTTATCGATGCTCTGATTGAGTTGAGGGAAGATCGGCTTGAGGCCAACGGCACTGCCAACTACGCCGACGCCACCGCGACCGACGAGCCCTCCACCAAGCCCAAGCGCGCACCTAAGCGCCGCAGCAAGAAGCGTCCCAAGCCCGGCCTGCTCGACGGCATCGATACCTCGGACCTTTCCGCCGACGAGCGTGAGCTCGTACGCCGTCGTGCCGCCATCAAAAAGTCCATGAAGGGCAACAAGCGCGCCAACACCAAGCCCGAGCTGCTCGTTCGCCAGCGCCTGCGGGCAGCGGGCCTCACGGGCTATCGCTTGGAATGGAAGGTTCCCGGCAAGCCCGACATCGCCTTTCCTGGGCGCAAGATTGCCATCTTCGTCAACGGCTGCTTTTGGCACCGCTGCCCCAAGTGCAACCCTAGCCAGCCCAAGCGCAACGTTGAGTTTTGGGAGGCAAAGTTCCGTCGCAACGTCGAGCGCGACCGCGCTGCCGTGGCAGCACTCACTCAAATGGGCTGGACACCCATAACCATCTGGGAATGCGAACTCAAAAAGGACCGCATCGACGCCACCATGGAAAAGGTCATCGAACAGGTGCGGGCCGCAGAGCCGCAGCGCTAGGAACGAGCCGTCCACACGCCCCACACAGGCGAACCACACCCGCGCCACAAACCTTAGAAAGCCCTTAAGCTCAAAACCTTTCAAGAGTGTTACTCGATAGCCTTGAGCTGCGGTTTCATGGTTACATCAAACCTGATTAAGCCTTTCTTTAGCGCTTCTTTGCAACAGCCGCGGCATAATACTGCCAACGCACGGGACCTAGCAGCAAACCCCGTGCGCAACCTTTTGGTGGACATCGAGGAGGCCGCATAAGCATGCATTCTTCCAATGACGCAACACAGCAGCCATCCCTAAAATATGCAAACCTTTTCTCCCTCCCCCCGACACAGAGAAACAGTCTCCTCGACTCCCCCGCCACAAAAGCCAAACGCTCAACAAACCAGAGCCACAACTTGCGAGCATCGTTCGAAAAGCTCCAAGCATCTCTAGACAAGGCGTTCCCCGAACAGGCAAGAGCAATCTAAGCCCATCGCGCTTTATACTGATGCCATGCGAAACATGGATCACATAGAATTGCACCGCGGAGGACGCGAGGAAGCGTTTCCCGAGACCGCCGAAGACTGGCCCTATATTGCCGAACGCGCAGAATTCGCTCGCTATCCGGGCAATTCCGTCCCCTGGCACTGGCATTCCGAAGTCGAGCTTTTCTACATGGAGCAGGAAGCGATTGACTATCGAACGCGCGCGGCTCATGAACACGTGCGCTTTGAGGAAGGGTCCGCCGGCTTTATCAACGGCGGCGTTTTGCACAGCACGCTGCAATCACCCAATTCGGCACCGGCCATTCAAATGTTGCATATCTTTCAGCCGTCGATGCTCGGCGATCCCGCGGGACGCCTTCAAAAGCGCTACATCAATCCATTACTTCAATGTCGAGGCGTCGATGTGCTCAAATGGTCGCCCACCAACCCCGACGATATGCCCTTTATCGATTTGCTAAAGAGTTCCTTTAACCACGACCTTCAACGGCCGCAGAACGAGATGGCGCTTCGGAATAGCTTGTCAGAGCTCTGGATTCAGATTTACGCCAAGGCCGAACCGCTCTTTTCCTCCGACAACGCCTCTTGGATGACCAGCCGCGACGTACAGTTCAAGGCAATCCTGGACTTTATCCGCGCAAACTATGCAGCCGCTGTAGATGTGCCCCAGATAGCATCTGCAGCCGGCGTAAGCGAAAGAGAGTGTTACCGCATTATCGAAGCTTGCGCAGGAACGACCCCGGCGGCATATCTGCGCGCATACCGCGTAAACCGTGCTTGCGAACTTTTGGCACACACCACGCGAACGGTCCAGACAGTCGCGCGCCAATGCGGCTTTGCGACAGCAAGCCATCTTGGCCAGGTATTTAAAGAACAAATGGGGTGCACTCCTTCGAGCTATCGAGCAGCGAGGCAGAATCTCGATAGCACCAGGCAGAAATCCCGCTAGCCCTTCTTCTGTCACTGCATCAAACTTGCAGGCAAACAACAGATAGGAGCAACCATATGAAGCACTTTGACCATATCGTGTTTGATGTTGATGGAACATTGGCAGATACAGAAGAAAGCGTTCTGTCATCGCTTGCCCAGATTGTCCAAGAAAAGACCGGCAAAACGCTCCCACGAAACGAGCTTGAATTTGCCCTCGGCATACCCGGCAAGAATGCCCTTGAGAAACTTGGAATCTACTCGCAAGCAACGTTGGATCGCTGGTACCAAGTTGCCGCCAGCTTTAAAAGCACCATCAGCGTGTTTCCAGGTTTGCTTGAAGTCATCGCAAAACTCGCCGATAGCGGTTGCAATCTTGGCATTGTCTCCTCACGCGCGCGCGACGAATACGCAGAAGAAATAGCACCTCTTGGCTTCGATACGTATTTTGAGCACATCATCCTTGTCGAAGACACAACCGAACACAAACCCGCACCCGCACCCATGCTCGAATATCTCCGACGTACGGGCGCAAACCCCAACAGCGTCATCTACGTTGGCGACACCGTCTACGACGAACAATGCGCAACTTCAGCAGGGGTCAGTTTTGCCCGAGCAGCATGGGGATCACACCAAGACATCCCAAACGCCACCTACAACCTCAAAACCCCCAACGACCTGCTAACCCTAACAACCAAGTAACCCACGCGCCCCATCCTATCAGCCCCAACGCCACAAGGGCGATTGAGCAGGGCCGTCCGGAAACGGAAAAGGGCCTATCTCTCAGAACATTCCGCAGGACGGAGGAAGCCCCGCAGCGCGTAGCGCGCGGCGGGGCTTCCGACATGTCCGAGGACGTTCTGAGAGATAGGCCCTTTTCCGTTTCCGGACGGCCCGGTGGGATCAGAGTACCCTTGCTGTTACTCTGCTTTGCCCACAGAGTTGAGGTTGGTCATGCGGATCTTAACCAGCTCGGTGATCTCACGCATACCCTCCTTGGCCGGCTTCTTGGGGTCGAAGCAGGCAGGATTCTCGGCCATGTAGGCCATGAAGCCCTTGGTGTAGGCCTGACGCAGCTCGGTAGCGTAGTTGACCTTGCAGATGCCGTTCTTCACAGCCTCGGCGACCTGCTCATCGGGCACACCGGAGGTGCCGTGCAGGACCAGCGGCACGTCGACGGCGTCGCGGATGGCCTTGACCACGGACTGCTCGATGTGCGGATCGCTCGTGTACACGCCATGGCTGGTGCCAACGCCAATGGCCAGCGAGGTGCAGCCGGTGCGCTCGACGAACTCCTTGGCCTCGGCCGGATCGGTGTAGGGGCTCTCGCCCTCAACCGCGGGACCGTCATCCTCCTTGCCGCCAACCTTGCCAAGCTCGGCCTCGACGGGCACGCCCATGGCGCGGCCAGCGTCGGCGACGGACTTGGTCAGAGCGATGTTGTCCTCGAAGGACTCGTGCGAACCGTCGATCATGACGGAGGTGTAGCCAGTGCGGAAGGCCTGCATGCAGCGGTCATAGCCATCGCCGTGATCGAGGTGCAGAGCGACGGGCACGGAAGCGCGCTCGGCGGCAGCCTTGACCATACCGTAGAAGTAATCCAGGCCAGCGGTCTTGATGGTGCCCGGGGTGGTCTGCATGATGACGGGGGACTTGGTCTCCTCGGCAGCGGCCAGAACAGCCATAACAAACTCGAGGTTCTCGACGTTGAACGCGCCAACGGCGTAGTGGCCGGCCTGAGCGTCCTTGAGCATCTTTTCGGTGGTAACAAGTGCCATGAGCGTTTGCTCCTCTCCCTCGCCCGCATCTGGACATCGGGCGTACGTGTCCGCAAGGCGTTTTACCTTGCGTTTTGCTGCGCCCATTGTATGAAATTCGGCGGGCATAAATGCACGAGATATTGTCGTTGCGCGAGGTCGAGCCTTCATTTTTGAAAAGCAAACGGAAGGGTTTTGTGCCGAGCGCACGTGTTCGATATTGAGTTTTGAGCGTCGAGTGGCTTTCTTTTATAGAAAAGATAAGTAATCGAAAGGCGTTTTCTTACTCAAAAAGAAAATGAACGAAAATGGTTTCAACATAATTCCTGCAAATATCGGCAGAGAATGGAGCAGCAATGGCCCAAGCTACAAACCGCGCCTTCGCCGACGAACGCCGTGCCGCCATCATGGAAATGCTCGAGCATAATGCCTCGGTGCAGGTGGCAGAAATCGCCCAGACCTTTGGCGTGTCCTCTGTCACCGCTCGCGCTGATTTGGACGCCCTCGCCGAGTCCGGCAAACTGCGCCGCACGCATGGTGGCGCTGTGTCGCTCCACAAGCGCCTGACCGTCTCCACGCAGGATCGGCGCATTAACGTCAACGTGGCCGCCAAGCAGGCCATCGCGCAAAGTGCCATTGAACTCGTCAGCGACGGCGACACCCTGCTCGTCGACTCGGGCACCACCGCGCTCGAATTTGTCCGGCTCCTCGACCAGCGCGACGGCATCACCGTCATCACGGCAGACATTACGATCGCCGATTACATCGACGAGAGCATGCCCTCGGTCGACGTCGTCATGCTGGGCGGCGCACTGCGCAAAGGACACCGCTATCTGTACGGTCCGCTCACCATGCAGGCGCTGCAGATGGTTCACGCCGACCTCGCCATCATGTGCCCCGGCGCCTTTGTTCCCGGCTGTGGCTTTACTACCGACTTTCCGCAGATGGCCGAGACCAAAACGGCCATGATCGCCGCCGCGCGTCGAGGCGTCGCCCTCATGGACGCGAGCAAGGTCAACGGACGCGGCATGTACCGCTTCGCCGAACTTACCGATGTCGACACCATCGTGATGGACCGTGACCCCGACGGCGCCGTCGCCACCTCAATCGCCGAGGCCACCGACGCCGGCGCCCCAACCCTCATCATCGCCACCGCCTAAAACCAAAAACCACCACAAAGGTGCCTGAGTCCCCTTTGTGGTGGTTTGAACGGCACGGCGGTTCGCTCCGCCAGTTTGTCTCAATCTGTAACAACTAGACCCCTAAAAGTCAGTTAACTGTTACAGATCGAGATAATTCCGCTCGACCCCCGCCCTTAATCTAAACCTGTAACAGATAGAGTCGATTTAGCCGCCCAGATGTTACAGATTGAGACAGTTGGACGCGAAACGGTCTTGGCAGAAGTGGCCCTCTAGCAAAGAGACGCTACATATCGACCGAAGCCCGGCAGCGCAAACTCGAAACGTCCCTGTAAGGGTTCTTCAATCACCCCTGCCTCAATTAGACGTTTTTTATACGTCGAGATCGAACCGGAACTTTTCTTAAGCCGCGCAGCCAATTCTTGCCTGGTCGTCGTCCCCTCCGGATTCATTGCACGAAGAAAATCCAAGTCCCCCTGTGAAAGTTCCGCTGCAGTCGAGGCAAAAACGCGCGATTCGAGCTCCTCTTGCGCAAGCTTCGCGCCACGTTCGACGTCTTCAAGGGAAACATCAGCCGCCTGGCGCGAAGCGTTCCACGCCCGATATCCCACCAACTGGAACATAAACGGAAAACCATCGATTGCCTCGGCAGCACGGTCGACCGCCTCATCGGAAATCGTTTTGCCACCGTCTTCAATCGTCAGCCGAAACGCTTCTTTTACCTCAGTCGGCGAAATAGATCCCAGCGAATGCTGGGCAGCACGACGAAGAAACGATGTCGATTTTCCCGTCAACAACGCCAGCACGCGAAACGGCAGCCCCGCCATAAGCAAAGCTACTTTTTTGTTCTCGCTCACAAAATGTTGGTAGGTGGTAACGAGCTCGGTCATTTGAGCAAACGATGCATCAACTTCGTCAACGGCGATAAGCACCCCGGTGCCAGTCGCTTCAAGCTGAGCAAACAGAGCGTTCATCTTAGTACGCCAGTTGGCGCCCTCAAATTCAATATCAACGTTTTCCCAGCTCATACTACCTATGGGGGCAATCCCAACACTGTTCACACGCCTAGAAGCGGGCTTTTCGATCAGATGGGCAGCCGATTCGTTGAGGCGCTGCAGAATGTCTTCGAGCATCCCGTCCGAAGCCGTCACATTCGCCGTAATCCAGCCTTCTTGCTGGGCGCGGTATGACAGATATGCCAAAAGGGCCGTTTTGCCCGTCCCGCGCGCTCCGTAGAAAATCGAGCATAGGTTGGGGTCGGAATCGGCGCTTTCAAACGCCAGCACCATATCATCAATGATTTGCTCACGGCCGGCCATGTATGCCGGTACACGTCCGAACATCGGCGTGAACGGATTTGCTTGCCTGTACGCTGTCGCCGCCGCCATAAAGCCTCCCTTGAACTCACGTAATTCCATTATGCCCCACAGCTCTTGATTTCTTTGAGCATCTTAGAGTTTTTTGAGCACCTTTGAGTTTCTTGAGCATTCTTGAGTTCTTTGAACAAAAACCACCACAAAGGTGCCTGAGTCCCCTTTGTGGTGGTTTTGACGGTAGAAGCGAGCGCGTTGTTACTTGGACAGCTCGTCGGCGAGGGCTTCGATCTGGGCGCGCGATGCGTCGTTGAGCGAACCCAGGACGGTCACCTTGTTCTGCGTCAGGGTGATGTCCTTCATGCCCTCGAGCTCCTTGGTCATGACCTTGGCAGCGGCGGGTGCCCAGGAACCGGCCTCGACGAGCGCCACCGTACGGTTCTGGTAGGCGTGCTCGGCGAGCGTATGGATGAAGGTGCTCATGCACGGGAAGATCTCGCCCTGATAGGTGATGGAGGCGAGCACCAGACGGTCGTAGCGGAACGCATCCTCAACGGCCTCGGCCATGTCGTCACGAGCCAGGTCAAAGACGGAGACCTTCTGGCCGCGAGCCTCAAGCGCAGATGCGAGCTCCTCGACGGCAGCCTTCAGATGCCCGTACACGCTCGCATAGGCAATCGTGATACCCTCGTCCTCGGGCTGATAGCTCGACCAGGTGTTATAGGTGTCGAGGTAGTAGCCCAGGTTCTCAGTCAGCACGGGGCCGTGGAGCGGGCAGATAATCTGGATGTCCAGGTCGGCGGCCTTCTTGAGGACGGCCTGCACGAACTTGCCGAACTTACCGACGATGCCAAAGTAGTAACGGCGCGCTTCGCAAGCCCAGCCCTCGGGATCCTCGATGTCGTTGGCGCCAAACTTGCCAAAACCGTCGGCACTAAAGAGCACCTTGTCGGTGGACTCGTAGGAGAACAGCACCTCGGGCCAGTGAACGTTGGGGGCGCCGATAAAGGTCAGGCTGTGGCCGCCCAGATCGAGCACATCGCCCTCTTTGACGACCATCTTGCGCTCGGGGAAGTCGGTGCCAAAGTAGTTGACCATCATGCGGAAGGCGCCCATGCTTGCCACGATCTGCGCCTGGGGATAGCGCTCCATAAAGGCGGCAATGCCGGCGGAGTGATCGGGCTCCATGTGATGGACAACCAGGTAGTCGGGCGTACGGCCGTCGAGCGCGGCCTCGAGGTTGCCGAGCCACTCGTCAACAAAACCGCCGTCGACTGAATCGGCGACAGCGATTTTATCGCCCAAGATAACGTAGCTGTTATATGCCATACCGTTCTCGGACACGTCGTACTGGCCCTCGAACAGGTCAATGTCGTGATCGTCGACACCGATGTAGCGGATATCCTTGGTGATCTCCATCAGGCAAAGCCTCCTAGATAGACAAAAGAACCCGTCTATCATAACACTCGTCTTCATAGCCACGGCTATCTGCCAGCATCCTTATCGATTGTTATTGAGGCGGAATATACCGCCGTTGACCTGCAAAAACTATACGCGCGGCGCTGCCGTGCTATGTCGAATAATGAGCTGGCCGGGAATACGAATGGCAACGGTTTTGCCCGCCGTACCCGCCTCGGGAACCGCATGCTCGAATACCTCGCGCCCACGCTGATGCAAATCGAATCGCACGGTCGTGAGCTCGTTGTGTGCCACAAAATCATCGAGCGAATCGTCGACGCCCACCACGCTCACGTCCTCGGGCACGCGCAGGCCGCTATCACGCAGTGCGGCAATCACGCCATTTGCCATCTGATCGTTTGCCGCATAGATCGCCGTCATGGTGCGATCGTGCTCTGCCAGATACCTGCCGGCTTCGTAGCCGCTATTGGCAGACCAGTCGCCCTCGAGCGGCTCCGTCGGCTCAATATGCTTGCGCTCGAGCGCGTCCTGCCAACCGGCGCGGCGGAACTGTTCGTCCACCGAGAAGGACGGACCGCCGATATAGCGAATTTGCTCGTGCCCCAGCTCAAACAGATGATCCATAAGCAATAGCGAGCAGCCGTAATGGTCGGAATCGACCGTGGTCACCCGCGGATGCGCGTACATGGTAACGATGACCGTGCCAATGCCTGGCAGTGGATCAAACGTCTCAAAATCGGGCGCCATGCGACTCATGCCGATGATGATGCCGTCCACCGGCAGTGCGGCCATACGACGCGTGGCCTCGGCAAGCGAGAATTCCTCGGTCTTGGACATCTCGACCAGCGTGATGGCGCAATTATGCTCGCGAGCAGCGCTGGCGATGCCGTCGATCATTGAGAGGTTGCCAAACTTGGTGACATCGTTGATGCATAGGCCGACCGAATGGTAACGGCCGTCGCGCAGCGAGCGACCGGCATAACTCGGACGAAAGCCGAGCTCTTGCATCGCGGCCTGCACGCGCTGGCGCGTCTGTTCGTTAACGTTGGGCAAGCCGTTGGCGACGCGCGAAACCGTCTGCTGCGAAACGCCAGCAGCGCGGGCGACGTCGGCCATGGAGACCGGACGCGTACCTGTATCGTTGGACGGGCGCCTTGCCACAGGATCACCTTCACCCTTGCGAGATCTGAATAGCGTGAATGCCGGCCCGGGCAGAAATACATCCCGCGCCGAGGCCCGCTATCGTCGGACGCATGTTAACGTACTCTACTTTTTCTATCTGCATCTCTTCTGCTTTATAAGTCCATACGGCAGTACCGTTCACGGCTGTATTTCTACCGATTACCAGATTCTCAAAAAGTGACAAGCGATGTGTTATGAGTACGTTAACATAGCCCATAACGTGCGGTATCGTGAATACTTGGTTCATGCCGCTTTAAGTTGTTAACGTACTCATAACGACGCAAAACCCACCCGGGTGCGCCAAGGAAAGGACTCCCATGACCACCCCCGACGAAAAGACATTCGCCACGCTCACCAAGCTGTTCGAGGAGGAGTTTGGCCCCATCGGCGACCGCCAGGTGCTCTACGTGCACGCGCCCGGCCGCTCCGAGATCAGCGGCAACCACACTGACCACGAGGGTGGCCACGTCATCGCCGGCTCGCTCGATGTCGCCGTCGACGGCATCGCCGTGGCAACCGATTCCAACAAGGTTCGCGTAGCCGACGAGGGCTATCCCACGTTTGAAATCGCGCTCGACACGCTAGACGTTCAGGAGTCCGAGAAGGGCACGTCCGCGAGCCTCGTCCGCGGCATGGCCCACGAAATCGCTGCTCTGGGCGTTGAGCCCCAGGGCTTCGACTTCGCCTTCACCTGCTCTGTCCCCTCGGGCGGCGGCCTTTCCAGCTCCGCTGCTGTCGAGGCGGCATACGGTCGCGCCATGGAGACACTCTGGGACGCACCCGCCATCGAGCCCGTCGCGCTCGCCCAGATGAGCCAGCGCACCGAGAACAACTATTACGGCAAGCCCTGCGGTCTGATGGACCAGGCCGCTGTGTGCCTGGGCGGCCTCGCCTACATGGACTTTGAGGACCAGGCTCAGCCTAAAACCCAGAAGCTCGAGCTCAACTTTGAGGATCACGGCTATGCGCTCGTGCTCGTTAAGGTCGGTGCCGACCACGTGGCCGCCACCGACGACTACGCCGCCGTTCCGCGCGAGATGCAGGACGTCGCTGCCGAGTTTGGCAAGGCACGCCTGTGCGAGGTAAACGTGGCGGACTTTGACGCCAAGCTCCCCGAGCTGCGCGCCAAGCTGGGCGACCGCGCCTGCCTGCGCGCCGTTCACTACTGGTACGAAAACGGCCTGGTCGACAAGCGCTGGGCTGCCCTGAACGCCGGCGACATCGATCAGTTCCTGGTCCTGACGCGCGAGTCCGGCGCCAGCTCTGCCATGTACCTACAGAATGTCGTTGCCAAGCTGGGCTCCGAGCAGCCCTCGATGTATGCCCTGGCACTGGCCGAGCACGTGCTCGACGGCCGTGGCGCCGTCCGTATCCACGGTGGCGGCTTTGGTGGCACCATCCAGGCCTTCGTGCCGCTCGACCTGGTCGGCACCTTTATCACCAAGATGAACGGCTGGCTGGGCGAGGGCTCTGCCCGTCATTACGCTATCTCTGACAAGGGGGCTTACGCGGCATGGCTGTAATGACTGACGTGCGCGAGGCCGCGCAGAACCTGATCGAGTACGCTATCCACCGATCGATGATCGGTCAGGACGATCGCATCTGGGCGTATAACACCATTCTCGAGTGCATCGGTGCTACGGGCCCGGCGCTCGACATGGCCTGGGCGCTCCAGGTTGAGAAACTATCGCTCTTGCACCCCGATACACTCCCCGACTTTGATCTTGAAGGCACGCTTGCCGCGCTTTCCGAGGCCGCCGTTGTCAACGGTGCCGCCGAGGACACGGCATCGGGCCGCGACCGCATCGCCATGCGCATCATGGGCGTGCTGATGCCGAGGCCTTCGGTTGTAAACGAGGAATTCAACGGCCGCATGGGCGTCAACGAGCCCCGCGCTGCGACCGACTGGTTCTACGGCCTGTGCTGTGACGCCGGTTACGTGCGCCGTGCCGCCATCGCGCGCAACATTAAATGGAGCACTTCCACCAACTGGGGTGACCTGGAGATCACCATCAACCTGTCCAAGCCCGAGAAGGACCCGCGCGATATTGCCGCGGCCGGTGCAGCCAAGAACACGGGCGAGAAGTATCCCGCCTGCCAGCTCTGCATCGAAAACGAGGGGTATCCCGGACGCTCCGCCGCAGCCGACGGCGGCGCTCATCCCGCCCGTCAGAACCTACGCGTTATTCCCATTCAGCTTGATGGCGAGCGCTGGGGCTTCCAGTACAGCCCGTATGCGTATTTTAACGAGCACTGCATTGCCATGAGCTCCGAGCATCGCCCGATGCACGTGGACCGCAAGGGTCTGACCTGCCTGCTCGACTTTGTCGACCTGTTCCCGCACTACTTTATTGGCTCCAACGCCGACCTGCCCATCGTGGGCGGCTCGATTCTGTCGCACGACCACTTCCAGGGCGGCGCTCACGAGTTCCCCATGATGCATGCCGCCGAGGTCTCGCAGTTTAGCGTGCCCGGTTTTGACCAGGTCAGCGGTACCGTGCTGCAGTGGCCGCTCTCGGTGCTGCGCCTGCGCTCGCATGACCGCGCTCAGCTGCTCGACGCTGCCGAGAAGATTATCCTCGCCTGGCGCGAGTGGACCGATGAGTCTGTGGGCATCATCGCACACACGGCCGACGGCGTGGCGCACAACACCGTGACGCCCGTCATCCGCCGCGTCGACTCTCGCGGAAATGCCGGCGGCGAGATTTACGAGGCCTACCTGGCGCTTCGCTGCAACATCACGACCGATGAGCATCCGCTGGGCGTGTTCCACCCGCATGCCGAGTACCACCACATTAAGAAGGAGAACATCGGCCTGATCGAGGTCATGGGCCTGGCCATTCTTCCGCCGCGCCTGGTTCCCGAGCTCGGCGCTGTCCGCGAGCACCTGCTGGCGGCCAAGGTCGATGCCAGCTACGACCTTGCCGACGCGCTCGAGAGCGATGACCTTTGTCGCAGCCACGCCGCATGGGCCGAGGACGTCTTTGCTCGCCGCGCCGACGAGCTTACGGCCGACAACGCCATCGATATCCTGCACGAGGAGGTCGGCGTGGTGTTTGGCCACGTGCTCGACAACGCCGGCGTCTTTAAGTGGGACGAGGCCGGCCGCGCCGCCCAACAGCGCTTTATCGACTCGCTATAGCACGCGAGCTCGAACGCACGCACTTAACAAATAGCGCCTACACGACCGCGGCGCCCGCCGGCAACATCGCCGGCGGGCGCCGTTTTCTGATGCAAGGGTAACTAATTTGCACCAAAACAAGGAGTGTCCCAAACTGCCGGCAGAAAAAGAACGTCCCCAGATGCCGACCTAAACCCACACATTATTCGATGGAAAAACGTGGTTACCTCCCACATTATTCGATGGAAAAACGTGGTTTACTCCCACATTTTTCGATGGAAAGACCAAAACGGTCTTATACTAACCATGATCGTTAGGAGGCAGTATGCAGCGACAGCTAATGGACGAACTCATCGCTTGGAAATCTAGGGCAAACCGCAAGCCCCTCCTGCTTAAGGGGGCCCGCCAGACGGGAAAAACCTGGCTTCTTAACGAATTCGCAGGCCAGCAGTATCAAAACGTCATCCGCTTTGACTTTATGCTCGAACCGGGCGCACGTTCGCTGTTCGACGGAAGCCTTGACCCCAAACGCATCATCTCCCAGATAGAGCTCCTGCGCGGCCAGACCATAACGCCGACAGACACACTCATCATCTTCGACGAAATCCAAGAGGCACCGCGTGGCATCACCTCGCTCAAATACTTCAACGAGCTGGCGCCGGAATACCATATCGTGGCAGCCGGCTCCTATATGGGGCTCGCGCTCCGACGCGAAAACGAGTCGTTCCCCGTCGGCAAGATTGACCAGCTTACCATGCGCCCCATGGGGTTTGTCGAGTTCGTTCGTGCCGTCGATGGCGATCCGCTCGCAGATGCCATCCTTGCCGCAGACATGGACCTGCTGGCAAACGTTTCCGAAAAGCTCGAGCGCCTGCTCAAGGAATACCTCGTTGTCGGTGGCATGCCAGAAGTTGTCTCCGCTTTCGCCGCCTCCCACGATTTCATCGAGGCCCGCAGGCTTCAGCAGCAAATCATCGAAGCTTATGAATCCGATTTTGGCAAGCATGCGCCAGCCCGCATCGTCGAGCGCATGAGGCTGGTTTGGAAATCCCTTCCCGGCCAGCTCGCAAAGGAAAACAAGAAGTTCGTCTACGGCGCGCTTCGTCCCGGGGCGCGCGCACGCGATTTTGAGGAAAGCCTCCAGTGGCTCATGGACTATGGAATCGTTCATAAGATACCACGTGTTTCCGCCCTAAGAGCACCGCTCACAAGCTACGAGGATCTCTCGGGCTTCAAGCTGTTCTGCATCGACACCGGCATCCTCGGAGCACTCTCCGGCCTCACGCCAGCCATTGTTCTGAACGGGCCCGCTGTTTTTACGGAGTTCAAAGGCTCGCTGACCGAGCAATACGTCGCACAGGAGCTTTTGCTCCAAGGCAATACTCCCGCGTATTGGTCATCCTCCTCCGGCAATGCAGAGACTGACTTTGCCGTCGACCATGCGGGGACCGTGCTTCCGCTCGAGGTCAAGGCGGCAGAGAATCTCAAAGCAAAGAGCCTGAGGATTGCCTGCGAGAAGTTCAAGCTCGAGCGCTGCGTGAGAACATCGTTAGCGGCATATAGAGACGAAGGCACGCTCGTCAATATTCCGCTCTGGGAGATTGGGCAAATCGACAAGCTGGCATAGGCGCTGTGGAGGGGGTGCCCCGTAAGGAGTGTCCCAAACTGCCGGCAAAAAAGGAACGTCTCTATCTGCCGCATTCCCGAAGCAAGGCAACGTCGATGTTTTGGCAACGACAGACACTATGACCCAATCCAGGGGCACGGAAACGACAGGAGCCCCCGCTCGTGACCGCGGGTCGGGGCTGCGACAATGTTGTTGAAGTGCCAGAGGCGCAGCCGCGCCGCAACGAGGTTGGGAGGCTCCCGTGCCTAGATATTCTACCGCCTTCGGAATGGACGTACACCTCAGGTCCACCACCGTCTGCGCGCTCGACGCGGAGACGGGCGAGGCCGTGACGAGGAGGTTCCGCGGCAACCCCTGGGGCGAGGTCGCGGAGTGGATGTCGGGCTTCCCCGGCCCGTCGCTCGCCGCCTACGAGAGCGGCTACCTCGGCTTCGCCCCGCAGAGGGAGCTCGCCGGGCTCGGCGTCGAGTGCGTCGTCGCCGCGGTCTCGAAGATCCCCAGGTCGGCCGCCGACTCGGCCTCCAAGAACGACAGGAACGACGCCGCCAGGATGGCCAAGGCGATACTGTCGCACGACGTCACCCCGGTATGGGTGCCGTCCCCCGAGATCGAGGGGCTCAGGGACCTCGCCGCCGCCCACGACGCGGCGACCGCCAGGCTCGCGGCGGCGAAGCAGCGGCTCCTGGCGTTCCTGGCCCGCCGCGGCTACGTCTACGGCGGCACGACGCCGGCCGGCAACCCCCGGAAGTACTGGACGTACGGCTTCCTCAGGTGGCTCGACGGCATACACCCCGCCGACGACGGCGGCATCCGGGCGCTTGCGGCGCTGAGGAACGAGGTCGAGGCGGCCGATGAGACGAGGGAGGCCCTCCTCGCCGAGTACAGGGCCGCTGTCGCGGCGGGCCCCCTCTCGGCCGAGGTCGAGGCGCTCCAGTCCATCAAGGGGTGCGGGTTCGCGCTCGCCGCCGCCTTCGCGTCCGAGGTCGGCGACTTCTCGAGGTTCCGCTCCGGCAGGCAGGTGACGGCCTACTTCGGCCTCGCCCCGAAGCAGAGGTCGAGCGCGGACTCCGTGCGCCTCGGCGGGATCAGCGGCGCGGGCAACGCGCTCGTGAGGAAGCTGGCCGTTGAGGGCTCATGGTGCTACGCCGCGGCGCGGCACCAGCCGAAGCTCATGCCGAGGGACACGGGCGTGCCCCTCGAGATAAGGATGCACGGGAGAAAGGGGTCCGAGCGACTCCTGCGGCGGCGCGAGGAGATGCTCGCCCGCGACATGCCCGCGACGAAGGCCAACGCGGCCACCGCGGCCGAGCTCGTGAGGTGGCTTTGGGCCCTCGGCATGATGTGCCGGGAGGGCGCGGAATAGACATAGCCCCCGTCCCGGCGAGCCGGGCGGCCTTCGGGGATACCCCCTATTTCGCTGTGCGCGCGGAGCCCTCCGTATGCGCCTAGACAGAGTTGGGGAACCCCGCCGAAGGAATGGAGTGCGGGCCGCCAGAGCGGTATCCGCGGATATGAGACTGAGCCGAAGGCGTCGACGACATGCCGGGGGCGGACCGGGACGGGTTCAACGGCAGGCCCCGCCGACCGATTGCAAGCGGTCGGCGGGGCCATTGTGGCTCTTGACAGCGGATTGGGTCATATGAGCGAGCGGGTCGCATTTGAGACAAGGTGACGTGAAACGAAAGGGCGCTGACCTTCTGGTCGCGCCCTTGAAGTTGAACGTCAGATTGTACAGGTGCGGCCCGCGCAGCGTCGAGCGGTTACGGCGTTTAGTAAAACGCCGTAACTTTAAAGCTCCGTTACTTCAACGTTGTTGAAGATCTCATCCCAGCGGTCCATGACCAGATGGCCGGTCTTGGGATCCATGGCGTTGAGCTTGCCGCAGGTATTGGCGGTCTTGAGCACCGTGACATCGTCGGCACCAGCAGCAATGGCATGCGCAAAGCCGGCGATGGTCGAGTCACCGGAACCCGTCGCGTTCACAGCCGCAATCGCGGGCGTCTTGGCGCGGAACGCGCGGCCCTCATGGAAGCCCACCGAACCGGCAGCGCCCATCGAGACGACAACCCAGGGAATACCGGCAAAGCGGTCATCGGCGGCAAGCGCCTCGCGCAGGGCATCGACATCATCGGTCGTAAAGGACGTACCCAGCAGGCCGTTAATCTCGGTCAGGTTGGGCTTTACGAGCTCAGGCTTAGCGTCGGACTCCAGCGCGGCCTCCAGCGATGCACCCGAGGTGTCGAGCAGCACCTTGGCGCCCGCCTCCTCGGCGATCTTGACGAGCTCGGCATAGTAGCCGGCATCGACCCCACGCGGCAGCGAGCCCGAAAGCGTCACAACGTCCGCCTTCGCTGCAAGCTCGGCAAACTTGGCCGTAAAGGCCTCGAGCTCGGCCGGGGCGATCTGCGGACCGCTCTCCAAAAGCTCGGTCTGATTGCCCTCGTGCAGGATATTCAGGCAAATGCGCGTCTCACCGGCGATGGGCACAAAGTCGTTCTTGACGCCGTCGGCATCCATAAGCTCAGCCATATAGGCACCCATGTGGCCGCCGAGCAGGCCGGTCGCGAGCACGTCGTCGCCCAGCTGCAGCAGCACACGGCTCACGTTGAGGCCCTTACCGCCAGCGGTCTTTTCGGGCGTCACGCGGTTAACGTCGTCGATGATCAGCTTGTCGAGTTGATAGCGCGTATCGATCGACGGGTTCATGGTAACGGTCAGAATCATATTGAACTCCTGTTCCGGGGCGGCATGACCCGCCCCAAACATACGATAACTCGTTAAAGGATCTCGATCTCAAAGCCGCGGGTAACGGTCTCCCCCGGCTTGGCAACCAGGCAGCCACGCTTGTGCTCCAGAATATCGTCCTCGTCGGAGCAGGTGGACAGGCCGCCCCACGGTTCAACAGCCACAAAGTCGCCCTCGGGCTTGCTCCACACAATCAGGTACGGCATATCGGGGAACGTCAGGCGCACGCCCTTGTCCTCAGTTTTCTTGGTCAGCGTAACCACGCGGCTCTCAAGCACGTCAAAGATGGTCTCCGCGAAGTCGAAGAGTTCGTGGGTAAGCGGCAAGTCGTGGCCGACCATCGGGTTCTTGCTGCGATGCTCAACATCAATCAGGCCCGTCGAGGGAACGGCAGTACACAGCTCGTCGGCCTCGCGCTGCTCAAAACGGAGCTCATAGTCGTCATAGGACTCACCCTCGTCGAGCGGGCACTTAAAGCCGGGGTGACCGCCCACAAAGAATGGCATGTCCTCGGTGCCCTCATTGGTCACCTCGTAGGACACGTTCACCTTTTCCGAATCGATCGTGTAACGAGCAACGATCTTAAACGGATACGGGTACTGCTCGAGCAACTCGGCATGGTCGGCAGAGCTTAGGCTCAGCGCAACCATGTTGTCGCTCTGTTCCTCGAGCTTCCACTCCTGCTTGCGCGCAAAACCGTGGCGGGCGAGCTTTACCTCGCGGCCGCCCATGGTCATTGCGTGACCGTCACGAAGGCCGCCGCAGATCGGGAAGCAAATGGGTGCCTGGCCCGACCAGACCGCCGGGTCGCCCTGCCACAGGTACTCGCGACCGTTGGCTTTAATCGAAGTGAACGATCCGCCAGCCGTGCTCAGTGCCACACGAATAGAACCGTTATCAAGAACAAACTCCATGGGAATCTTCTCCTTCACATATCATCTTGCACGATCCATTGCGAACGCCGTGCCTTTAGCACAAAGGTAATGAGGCGGCGCCGCACGCAAAAGAACAATGCACGCCAAGCCAATTGGGCTGATAGAAAACTGGCCCGCGCCCCATTACAGAAACGCGAGCCGTCAATTGAAAAGCTGCAGAATGCCGAGTACCGCCAAGAGCGAAGCACACAAGCTCAGCAAGCAAACGTGTTATCGGAGCAACTTGCCGTACCAGAACGCTTCGCAACAACAGCGGTAACCCCACAGGCACCCTCAACGTCAGCGAGCGTCGCGCAGCATCGACCCGTTACGCGGTTTGGTAAAACCGCGTAACCTCCTTAGTCGTGATACTCGCCGCGGTCCCACTTCTCGAGGAACTCGTCAAAGAAGTGCGGGTCAGCCTGAGCCTCGGCGTCGGCCTTATTGCAGGCATCGATCTTGGCGATCAGGGCATCGTGCTCGGGGGTCTTCTCGTAGGGCTCCTCCAGGAAGGCAAGCATGATATCGGCCATCAGGAACTCGCCGGTGATCTTGCCGCCAAAGCCCACGATGTTGGCGTTGAGCTCGCGACGAGCGTACAGGGCAGAGGTCATGTCGCGAACCAGGGCACAGCGGGCGCCGGGAACCTTGTTGACGGCGTTGGTGATGCCAATGCCGGTGCCGCACAGGGCCACGCCAAAGTCGGCCTTGCCGCTGGCAACAGCCTCGCCCACGGCCTTACCGTAGATGGGATAGTGCGTACGGGTGTGGCTGTAGGTGCCGCAGTCGAGCACCTTGTAGCCAGCCTGCTCCAGGCGGTCGGCCAGATAGATCTTCTCGTCCGTAACGATATGGTCGCAACCGATTGCGATGGTCTTCTTCATCAGAACGTCCTTTCGTCTGAATTCACAAGTTGAGGTAGAAGTTCGAGTTCTCGGTGGCTCTCGTTAGGCCATCTTGTTGAGCATGTCGACACGGATCTGGTGACGGCCGCCGGCGTACTGGGCGCGCAGGAACTCGCGGGCGATCTTCTTGGCGACCTCGGTGCCCACAACGCCCGGGCCCATGGTGACCATGCGCGAGCCGTTGTGCTCGCGGGTCATGTAGGCGGAACGCTCGTCGGAAATGTTGGCGACGACCATGCCCTTGATCTTGACGGCGGCCATATAGGAGCCGACGCCGTACTTATCGAATGCGAAGCCCTGGGAATCCTTGTGCTCCAGCAGGTCCTTGGCAACGGCGGTCGCGGAATCGACAAAGTCCGCGGCAGGGGTCTCGGAATAGTCGACGACCTCGTGACCGTCGGCGATGAGCATCTCCTTGATGGACTCCTTCATCGACATACCGTCGGCATCGGAAGCGATTACAACCCTCATGACATCCTCCTTGAGAGATACGCAGGTGCGTAGTTTCTGTTTGGAAGTGTTGAATCGCGTTCAGGTCCGGGCATCTGAATGTGCGGTTCTTCACTGTTCATGTTTATTTGAACACATTCGAACAGTAACTGCAACAACTATTTGTTTATCTTTGTTCTTTTTTGAACAAATACCGTTCACAGATGATTGCTGACCGTTTGGACCGGGCGCGGACAAAGCGACCATGTGTTCAACAAGCAAAAGGGCGGCCGAGAACTCGTCTCGGCCGCCCTTCTCACGGTTGATCTTCCAAGGATCGCTTTGCCGCCTACTCAGACTGCCCGCTCTTCTTGGCATGTCTGGACGGAGCGCTCAAGAAACGACCCGTCAGATAGTTCGCGGGACCGGAGATATCGATCCCCAGTAGCACGTGTCCTAGCCATAGGAACGCCACGAGCACCAGTAGAGGAATCACACACGAGGTCACGATCATCACAATGACGCCTTCGATGAGGTCGGTCACCTGCTGCACGATCTCGTCGGTCATCTGCTTGGCACCACTGGTTACCGACGTAACAAGGCTCGATGCCCCATCGGTCAACTGCTCGAGCACGTTTTTGGACTCCGTGGCCTCAGATTTTTTCTTGTTCGATTTTGAGCTGGTCTCGGCTGACTTGTCCGTGGTATCGGTCTTTTCCGCAGCGTCCGCAGCCTTTTGCTCAGCTTGCTCAATACTTACGCGATACGTTTCATCGACCTTCTGCGACACCCATACGCTCGCAGGCACGAGCGCCATGCCGATCACGGCAACCACCAGCACGCGTGTCGCCACACGGCGCAGGACAGCGCTCGTGCTCCAGCGCCCGTGAATGCCGAGCGACACCGCAAAGAGCACTAACGCAAACGGGATTAAGATGCCCAGGCCAATCGACCACAAAATCGTGAGCAAATATTTCTCTAGGTATAGCACGGCAAGCACGATACCAAGGTTGCCTGAAAGCTGTGCGAGCTGCTCGGCAACCGGCGTTCCCGTATCACCCGGCAGCGCGGTAATGCCCGCAGACAGCGCCACGCACGAGGTCGTGAGCGCCAAAACATTGCCCTTCTTTTGATCGATGACCTCGATGGTGGAGTCCCAAGTCTTGGTATCGGCGAAATGCGGTCGCGCTACAAAGCCCGACAGCAACGCCAGTACCACGAGCGCAACGATAAAGCCAATCTGCAGCTTTTTGTTTGCGCACACGACATCGGACAGGCTGGGCTGTAGCTCGGTTACCGTCGTGTGCTCGGTTATCTGGACAGGACGCCCATGAGCCATCTCGTGCGCGCCTCTTTTTTGTATTGACCCGTTATCCGGCATTTGGATACCTCCTCAGTCCGGCGTTTAATGCGAAAGGAAGTATACCCACCGAGCAAAAATCGAACGGGAGGACGAACGGAGCGCACCAAGACTGTCCCCAATGACTATCTCGGGATGAGTTGCGGTGGAATAGGGATTGTTTTGCGCCCGTCGGCCCCTATTCAGTCCCTATTTCACCGCAACTTGGAGGAGGACAGAAAAAGCCCTGCTGCAGTGAACCGCGCCCCAAATCTTGGACGCCCTAAATAGCGACTAGGCCGCAAGGGCCTGATTCCGGTACTCCTCCGGGGTCAGGCCCTTCAATCTTACCTGCCTCC
>NZ_JAHONA010000059.1 GCF_019131995.1 Collinsella aerofaciens
CATCCTCTGGACCGTGTCCCGCTCGTGCCTCGTGAGCCTTCCGTAGGCCCTCGGGGCCGCTTTCGCGGAACCCTTCTTCCTCTTTCCGGACATGCCGTCCTCCGATCTTCCGGGGCCGGCCGGTCCGGCCCTCAGGGTATCGGGTTCCCACATTCATCCGTACATGTACGGATGAATGTGGGAGGTGTTCGGATGAAGTCGATAATCAAGGTTTTTGACTGTGTGCTAACTGGTGCTTTCCTAAGCTTTAAATGCCTGTATGGAAGTGCGGTAATATAGCTAGTATTCGTTTCTTTATCTGTGGTTACTGTTTCGGGGGATATGCATGAAACGTCTTAAAGCGTCTGCTGCTTTGGTTTGTACGCTATTGATGGGCTGGTCGCAAATCATTCAGCCTTACAGCGCGTATGCGCTGTCGGTCCAGGCCGCCGCTGCTTCGCAGTCGGTCTCGCAAACATCGAACGAGTACGAATCTCAAGGTGCAAGCTCTCAGGGAGCGCAGGACGATGCCTCGGGTTCTCAGGGTGTAACCGAATGGTATGGTGACGATGCAAATGCTGCTCGTCCTGATGGGGGTGTAGACTCTGATTCAGGCGAACAGCCTGGAATTGGCATCGAAGAGTCTCGTGTTGACGAGTCAAACGGTGAAGCCCCAACCGATGATTCCACTGAAATGAATTCCTGCGAAGCCGACTCTTTGGAACCGAACTCTTGGCGTTTCGAAAACGGCGTGCTTATCGATTCTGACAATGGCGACATCGATGCGCAGTCTTTAACTGACGATCCTTTGCCCAATGGCGCTGTTGCGCGCGGCATCGATGTCAGCAATCATCAAGGAACTGTTGATTGGAATAAGGTTAAGGCCGCGGGGATTGATTTTGCCATTCTCAAGGTCGGTCCGGTTTACGGAAAACCTGACGATTCTTTTGAAAGGAACGCTGCTGAATGTGAACGCCTCGGCATTCCTTATGGCGTGTATTACTACTCCTACGCCCGTTCTGTAGAGGATGCCAATAAAGAGGCCGACAGGACACTTGCTTGGCTCGGCGGCCATCATCCGTCGCTTCCCGTTTATTATGATCTTGAGGATAGCTATATCTTGCAAGATCCGGATTTCAGCAAGGATAAGCTTACCCAGATTGCGCAGGCTTTTTGCAACCGTATGGAGGCCGTTGGCTTTAAGTCGGGTATCTATGCGAACCTTAACTGGCTTAACAACTACCTGAATTCTCCGTCGTTGAGCGGTTATGACCATTGGGTCGCTCAATATAATTGGCGTTGCGATTATGCTGGCAGCTACAGTTTCTGGCAGTATTCAAGCAGTGGCAATGTCCCGGGCGTCAACGGACGCTGTGACATGAACTACTGCTTCAACGGTTCTCTTCTCAACGTAGATGACAGCAAGATGCATATTCAGTATGAGGCGCATGTCTCGAATATTGGCTGGATGAGCAGCAAGCGCGACGGATCTACGGCTGGCACAACGGGGCAGTCTAAATCAGTGGAGGATCTTAAGGTCAGCATCTTGAATCCCGTTGAAGATGGCTCTGTGCAAATTAACGCCAATGTAAGTGGCGTCGGCTGGCAGGGCTGGGACACCCCCTCGGCCTCCGAGGGCGGCACCACCG
>NZ_JAHONA010000060.1 GCF_019131995.1 Collinsella aerofaciens
GCCGTGCTTCTCGACTATCTCGTCCACTATCTCCCTGGCGCGCCGCCCGAGCGCGCGGCGCCTCCCCTCTGTCGGGGCCGGCCTGTCCGCGGGCTCGGCGAAGCCCTCGGCGGCCGAGGCCTCGGAGAACATGCGCTGCTGGGACCACTGCCCCTCGGTCTCCATGAGGCTCGCGCACGTCAGGCGCAGCATCGACTCCCTCGAGGGGAAGGACTGCACGACCCTGTAGCGGCGCTTGATCTCGCGGTTGGCGCGCTCCTGGACGTTGTTGGTGCGGAGCTTGGCCCAGTGCGCCCTGGGGAAGGCCGTGAACGCCAGCGCGGAGTCCTCGGCCTGCTCGAAGACCTCGCCGGCCCTGGCGGACACCGACGCCACCCAGGGCGCCGCCTCGGCCCACACGCAGCGCGCGAGGTCGGGGTCGTCCTGGTAGACCGCGGCGTGCACGAGGTCCCTGACGGCCGCCTTTGAGTCCTCGGGCCTGCCCGAGCAGGCGCTCTGGAGGTTGCGCTGCAGGTGCGTCACGCAGCGCTGCCAGGCGCAGCCCTGGAACAGGCGCGAGACGGCGGCCACGAGCCCGGCGTGGCTGTCGGAGACCACGAGGCGAACGCCGGCCAGCCCGCGCTCGCGCAGCCCGCCGAGGAATGCCGCCCAGGAGTCCTCGCTCTCGGTGTCGACCACGTCGCAGCCCAGGAAGTGCTTGCGCCCGTCGGCGCCCAGCCCGATCGCGGTCACGACGCCCTGCGAGACGACCGACGAGCCGACCCTGCAGCTCATGTAGGTGGCGTCGAGCCACGGGTAGCAGCACGGCGTGCCCGAAAGGTCGCGGCGGCGGAACTCCGCCACCTCGGCGTCGAGGTCGGAGCAGAGGCTCGAGACCTCCGAGCTCGACAGCGAGGATATGCCCAGCCTGGACGCCACGCGCTCGACCTTGCGGGTGGACACGCCGCACACGTACATCTCCTGCACGATGGCGGCCACCGAGGTGTCGACGCGCGACCATCGCGCGAGCATGCCCTCGGGGTAGTAGGTGCCGTGCCTGAGCTTGGGTATCTCGAGCTCCACGTCGCCCACGGCGGTCTTGAGCGACCTGGGGCGGTAGCCGTTGCGGCTGTTCTCCCTGCCGTCGCTGCGCTCGTTGCGGCCCGCGCCGCACATCTGCTGGGCCTCGGAGTCCATCAGCGCGTTCATCACGCCGCCCAGCACCCTGCACGCGAACTCGCGCGCGTCGCCGCACTCCTGCCAAAGCCTCGCCGCCTCGAGGGCCTCGTCGCGACCGAGGCGCAGTACACTCTCTTCTTGGGGCATCGCCTTTCCTTCCATTCGTCACCTTCATTACTCCAACGACGAATTCTAGGCGGTGTCCCCTCCCTTTCAAGAAAGAGAAGAGGCGGGGCATGCCCCGCCTCTTACACCACATCTCTGCGCGCTACC
>NZ_JAHONA010000061.1 GCF_019131995.1 Collinsella aerofaciens
GTGAACTGCGCCCCGAAACTTGGACTGAATAAATAGCGACTACGCCGCAAGGGCCCGGCTCCGGAACTCCTCCGGCGTCAGGCCCTTCAATCTTACCTGCCTGCGCCGCGTGTTCCAATGGGCTATGTACTCCTCCAGGTCGCGCTTGAAGTCCCCGAAGCTGCCCCACTCCCTGCCGCGGTAGAACTCGTCCTTCACGTGGCCGAAGAGCTGCTCGGTGGCGGCGTTGTCGATGCAGTTCCCCTTGCGCGACATGCTCTGGGTGATGCCCGCCCCCTCCAGCCTGGAGGCGTAGGACTCGTGCTGGTACTGCCAGCCCATGTCCGAGTGCATGGTCGGTGCCGCCCCGTCGGGCAGGGCCTCGAGGAGCCGGTCGAGCATCCTGTGCTGCTGGGCGAGGTCCGGCGAGGTCGATATGTCGCTCGCCACGATCTCCTTCGTGCAGAAGTCGAGCACCGGGGCCCAGTAGGCCTTGGCGCCGGCCACCTTGAACTCGGTGACGTCGGTGCCGAGCTTCTGCCACGGCCCGCCGGCGCCGAAGTCCCTCGCGATGACGTTCTCGAACGTGCTCCCCACGAGCCCCCTGTAGGAGCTGTACCGGCGGCGGGAGCCCCGGCGGCGTATCCCGCACCGGATGCCCATCTCGCGCATCATCTTGAGCACGGTCTTGTCGGCCACGACCGCGCCCAGCTCGGCGCGCAGGCACATGGCTATCTGCCGGTGCCCGCAGCCGTTGGCGGTGCGCGAGAATATCTCGGCCGCGGCGTCGCGCAGCTCGGGCCTGGTCGGCCTCCGCGGGTGCGCCAGCGCGTAGTAGTAGGTCGACCTCCTGAGCGCGGAGCACTCCAGCAGGTGGCGCAGGGAGTGCCCCTCCGCGCGCAGCGCCCTCACCGCCTCGGCCGCCGCCCTGGTCAGAGCCCGTCCCGCTCGACCAGGGCGCGCAATTTTTTTAGGTAGGCGACCTCGGCCTCGAGCCTGCGGCAGCGCTCCTCGAGCTCCTGCTCGCGGGTGCGGGCCCGGGGTTTCGACCTCGACCCCCTCGGCCTGCCCTTCGGGCGGGGCCGCAGCGCCTCGGCGCCGCCCTCGCGGTAGAGCCTGCACCAGCGCTCCAGCGGGGACTTCGACCTGATCCCGAACTCAGCCATGGCGTCGGCCTTCGCCATCCCGCCGTCGACTACGGCCGACGCCGCGGCGACCCTCTGCTCGAATGTGTACCTGGATTGTTTCCCGCCCATGGACAGCAGCGCCTCGCTTCCGAACGCCCGGTATACCCACTGCCATTCTCTCACGGTCTCGCGGGGGACGGATAGGGCCTCGGCCGCCGGCTTGCAGCCGATGCCGGCGTCGAAGAGCTCGACGGCCCGCCTCCTGGACTCCAGGTCGTGCTTCACCCTGAGGTCTATACTCATGGAAAACTGGAGTGGG
>NZ_JAHONA010000062.1 GCF_019131995.1 Collinsella aerofaciens
AGGGCCTGATTCCGGTACTCCTCCGGGGTCAGGCCCTTCAATCTTACCTGCCTCCGGCTCGTGTTCCAGTGGACTATGTATTCCTCCAGGTCGCGTTTGAAATCCTCGAACGTCTTCCACTCGCGGCCCCTGTAGAACTCGTCCTTGACGTGGCCGAAGAGCTGCTCGGTGGCGGCATTGTCGATGCAGTTCGCCTTCCTGGACATGCTCTGGACGATACCGGCGGCCTCGAGCCTGGATGTGTATGAGGCGTGCTGGTACTGCCAGCCCCGGTCCGAGTGCATGGTCGGGGCGGCGCCCTCGGGGATCTTGGACAGCAGCTCGTCGAGCATCCTCGCCTGCTGGGCCATGTCGGGCGTGGTCGATATGTCGCTCGCCACGATCTCCTTGGTGCAGAAGTCCAGCGTCGGGGCCCAGTAGGCCTTACCGCCAGCCACCTTGAACTCGGTGACGTCCGTCCCCAGCTTCTGCCACGGGGCCCCGGCGTCGAAATCCCTCGCGATCACGTTCTCGAACGTCCTGCCGACGACGCCCTTGTACGAGTTGTACCTGTGGTAGGCCGTCTCGCGTCTGATGCCGCAGCGAATCCCCATCTCGCGCATCATCTTGAGCACGGTCTTGTCGGCTATCACGGCCCCCTCTTCCGCCCTGAGGCACATCGCTATCTGCCGGTGCCCGCAGCCGTTGGCGGTGCGCGAGAAGATCTCGGCGGCCGCCTCCCAGAGCTCGGCGCGCGTGGGCCTCGGCGGGTGCGCGAGGGCGTAGTAGTAGGTCGACCGCTTGAGCTCGGCGCATGCGAGCAGGTGCCCGAGCGCGTGCCCCTCGGCGCGCAGGGCCGCGACCGCTTCGGCCTTCGCCCTGGTCAGAGCCCGTCCCTCTCGACCAGGGCGCGTAATTTTTTTAGGTAGGCCACCTCGGCCTCGAGCCTACGGCACCGCTCCTCGAGCTCCTCCTCGCGGGTCCGCGGCCTCGCCCTGGAACCGCTCGGCCGGCCCTTGGGCCTCGGGCGCAGGGCCTCCGCGCCGCCCTCGCGGTATAGCGCGCACCACTTCTTGAGCGGCGACATCGACATTATGCCGAACGCCGCCATCGCCTCGGTCTTCGTCATGCCGCCGTCGACGACGGCGGAGGCGGCGGCGACCTTCTGCTCGTATGTGTACCTGCCCTGCTTTCCGTCCATGCGCAGCAGCACCTCGCTCCCGAACGCGCGGTATATCTCCTGCCATCTTCTCACGGCTTCCGCGGGAAGCGAAAGGGCAATCGCGGCAGATTTATACCCGTGCCCGAGCTCGAAGAGCCCTATGGCCGCCTTCCTGGCCTCGACATCATGCTTCACCCTCAAATCAACGCGCATAAAGAAAGCCTCCCATTTCTCATGTCCAAGAAATGGGAGGCAGTTCA
>NZ_JAHONA010000063.1 GCF_019131995.1 Collinsella aerofaciens
GGTAGTGTCGAGAAAGTTGGTGTAGAGCCCGATCCGAAGCGAGTCGGCCCGGCGTCCTGGAATCTGGAATACGGTTGATATCCTATGCCGCCTCGACCCTGTCCGCAAGCTCGAGGCCGGACTCGAGCATCTTCCTGGCCTCCGCCTCAAGCCGCGCCCAATCGACGGGACCGTCGATTCCCCGAGTGCGACCGTCATCGTAGAGCTTGTTCATCCTCGCCTCCGAGAAGTACCTGGACTCCTGCCATATCTCGTCCTGCTCGCACATGACCGCGCCCGCGAGCCGCACCAGCGAGCCCGTGGAGGGGAACACCTGCACGACGCGCGACCTGCGCTTTATCTCCCGGTTGGTCCTCTCCTGCACGTTGTTGGTGCGCAGGCGCTTCCAGTGGGTCGGCGGGAAGTCGAGGTAGGCCAGCGCGTCGGGCTCGGCCTCCTCCAGCACCGCCGCCGCCCTGGGGCAGCACCCCTCCAGCATGTCGCACGCCGCGTGGTACATGGCCGTCACGGTGGCGGCGTCGCGCCCGCGGAACACCTGCGACACGATCCTGCCCACGCGGCGCCTGAGCTGCCAGGAGCCGGCCTCGCGCATGCAGTCGCGCATGAGGTGGACCGCGCAGCGCTGCCACGCGGCGCCCTGGAAGACCTCGCCGAGCGCCCGGACGAGCCCCGGGTGGGCGTCCGAGACGACGAGCCGCACGCCCGCCGCCCCGCGCGAGCGGATGGCCCGCAGGAAGGCGAGCCACGAGTCGTAGGACTCGGTGTCGACCACGTCGACGCCCAGGACGCGCCTCCAGCCGCCCGCATCGCAGCCGATGGCGGTGACCACGGCGGTGGAGGCGACGCGCCCCTCGCGGCGGCACTTGACGTAGGTCGCGTCGAGCCAGACGTAGGGCACCGGCGAGCCGCCGAGCGGCCTTCCGCACAGGTCCTCGATGTCTGCGTCCAGGCTCGAGGCGATGGCGCTCACCTGGTCCTTCGAGAGCCTGGAGACGCCCATCTTCTCGGCCACCCTCTGCACCTTGCGGGTGCTGGTGCCCGTGGCGTACATCTCGGCGACGGCGGCAACGAGGGCGCGGTCGACGCGCTGGTAGCGCTCGAGCACGTCCTCAGGGAAGAAGCTGCCGGAGCGCAGTTTGGGGATGCGCAGCGTCAGCGTGCCGACGCAGGTGGCGAGCGACCTCTCGCGGTAGCCGTTTCGGCTGTTCGCCCCACCACCGCACAGCTGGTCGGCCTCGGCGTCCATCACTGCGTTCACGACCTGCTCGGCGAGACGCCTGAGCAGCTCCTGCATGTCGATGGCGCCG
>NZ_JAHONA010000064.1 GCF_019131995.1 Collinsella aerofaciens
AGGTACTCCCCCAGCTCTTCCTCCCAGTCGGGCATGTGGAACCCGACCGACTCGAGCCTGGACAGGTCGAGTGCGGAGTGGACCGGGCGCGGGGCGACGGGGCCCGCGGCGCTCGCGTAGTAGTCGGCGGTCGATACCGGCAAGACCTTCTCGCCGTTGCCGTTGGCGGCCTCGAAGACGGCGCGGGCGATGTCCGCCCAGCTCTTCACGACGCCGGAGCCGGTGCAGTCGTAGGTGCCGTAGGGGGCCTTCGCGTCCAGCACATGGAAGATGGCCCGCGCCATGTCGCGCGTGAAGGTCAGGCGGCCCAGCTGGTCGTCCACGACGGTGACCTGGTCCAGCTTGTCGTCCGGGTCGGCGACGCGGTCGGAGAGCGCCTTCATCGTCTTGACGAAGTTGTGCCCCTCGCCGATGACCCAGGAGCTGCGCATGATGTAGTGGCGGGGGCAGCCGGCCACGGCAATGTCGCCCGCGGCCTTGGTCTGGCCGTAGACGGACAGCGGGCTGAGGGGCTCGTCCTCGGTATGGACCTCGGCCGTGCCGTCGAAGACGTAGTCGCTGGACACGTGCACGAGGGTGATCCCGTGCCCGGCGCAGGTGCGGGCGAGCAGGGCCGGGCCGGTGGCGTTGGCCTTCCAGGCGGTCACGCGGCCCTCGGGGGCCTCCGCTTTATCGACCGCCGTGTAGGCACCGCAGTTGATCACGGTGCCGTAGAGCGACCAGTCGTACTGCGCGTAGGCGTCCGGGTCGGACATGTCGAAGGTGTCGATGTCGCAGAAGTCGAAGTCCTTGGCGACGCCGCGCTCCTCGGCGAGCGCGCGCACCGCATGGCCCAGCTGGCCGTTGCAGCCGGTGACGAGGGTGCGCTTCGGCGCCATGGGGACGACGTCCCTCAGCATCGGGTGGTTGAGGTCCGCCTCGGAGACGGTGGCCTGGTCCAGCGGGATGGGCCACTCGATGGCGAGCTCGGGGTCGGCGAGGTTCACGAAGGTATAGGTCCTCTTCAGCTCGAGCGACCAGTGGGCGTCCACCAGGTAGGTGTAGGCGGTGCCGTCCTCGAGCGCCTGGAAGGAGTTGCCCACGCCGCGGGGCACGTAGATGGCCTTGGAGGGGTCCAGGACGGTCGTGTAGACCTTGCCGTAGGTGTCACTGCCCTCGCGCAGGTCCACCCAGGCGCCGAAGACCGAGCCGCGCGCCACGGAGATGAACTTGTCCCAGGGCTCGGCGTGGATGCCGCGGGTGACGCCGCGGCTGTCGTTGTAGGAGATGTTGTTCTGGACGA
>NZ_JAHONA010000065.1 GCF_019131995.1 Collinsella aerofaciens
TGGAGTGGGTATGATGAATTGGACACCTAGTTAAGAGCGAAAGGTGTTCAAGATGACCCAAAGAAGAAAGCGATACGACAGGCAGTTCAAGGTCTCGGCGGCAAAGGTGGTCCTGTCCGGGGAAATGACGGTCAAAGGCCTATCGGAGGAACTCGGCATAAAGGATTCGACGCTGAGAAGATGGGCCCGCGAATACGAGGAGATGGGAGACGGCGCGTTCCCCGGAAACGGCTCCCCGAAGATCAACAAGGACTACGAGATCGTGAAGCTCAAGAAGAAGGTCGAGGAGCTCGAGCGCGAGAACGAGATACTAAAAAATTTCCGGGCCTTCTTGAGTCAAGACCATGCGTGAGGTTCGAGTTCCTCAAAGAGCATAGGGGCGAGATCGGCCCCATCAAGAAGGCATGCGGGCTGATGAAAGTCTCGAAATCCGGTTTCTACGAGTATCTCGGCCGGAAGAAGTCCGACGCCCAGATAGAGCGGGAGGCGATCGAAGGTTTCGTCGTCGAGGCCTTCGAGCGGCACAAGGGCCGTTACGGCTACCGGCGCATCAACCGCGAACTGCGAAAAAGCGGCATCGTCGTGAGCGAGAAGCGCGTGCTCCGCATCATGCAGAAGCTCGGACTTGCCGGAAAGGGCGCGACCCGAAAACACCGCATCCAGAAGAAGGTCGAGCCGGGAGACCCTCGGTTGAACCTGGTAGAGCGCGCTTTCACCGTGGGCGAGCGCAACAGGCTTTGGGTGGGCGACATCACCTACATACCCACAAGAGAAGGGTGGCTCTATCTCGCAGCCGTGATAGACGCCTTCTCCCGCAAGGTCGTGGGCTGGTCAATGTCCGAGCGCATCACCGAGAAGGTCGCGATCGACGCGATGGAGCAGGCGGTCGGCAGGGAGGGTCCGCCAGATGACGGCAGCCTCGTCTTCCATGACGATCGGGGCGCGCAGTACACCTCCCGTTCCTTCCAGCGGTGTCTGGACTCGCATGGCATAGTCCAGTCGGTATCAAGGCCCGGCACGCCGCTGGACAACGCGGTGGCCGAGTCGTTCTTCAAGACGCTGAAAAGGGAATTGGTGAAAGAGAGGAGCTATGGGACGAGGGACGAGGCCAAGCAGGACATCTTCAAGTACATAGAGCTCTATTACAATAGGGTGCGCATGCATTCCACCCTGGGCTACATGTCTCCAGTGGAATACGAGCGGCAATACGCTTGAGGATCCTTAAAAGAAAGTCCAGTTTATCCTTCCCACTCCA
>NZ_JAHONA010000066.1 GCF_019131995.1 Collinsella aerofaciens
GGATGGACGAGGGGGCTTCGCCGCCTACCGAATCCAACCGAACTCCGAATGCCGGCGGCCCAGAGCGCGGCAGTCAGAGCATGTGGGCTAAGCTGTGTGCTCGAGAGGGAAACAGCCCGGACCGCCCGCTAAGGTCCCCAAGTTCCAGCCGAGTGGCAAAGGATGTGCGTCCGCCCAGACAACCAGGATGTTGGCTTAGAAGCAGCCATGCATTCAAAGAGTGCGTAACAGCTCACTGGTCGAGTGGACATGCGCCGACAATACACGGGGCTAAGCTGGACACCGAAGCGGCGGGATTTTGATTTACAGAATCGGTAGGGGAGCTTCCCATGGGCGGAGAAGCCGGAGGGCGACCGACGGTGGAGCGCATGGGAGTGAGAATGCTGGCATGAGTAGCGAGAGACGAGAGAGTAACTCGTCCGCCGTGAACCCGAGGTTTCCTGGGCAAGGCTAATCCTCCCAGGGTCAGTCGGGGGCTAAGGCGAGGCCGGGAGGCGTAGCCGACGCGCAGCAGGCAGACATTCCTGCACCGCGCACGCGGCGCTACGACCGACGGGGCGACGGATGGGGGTGGCTCGGCGGGGTTCTGGACGTCCCCGTGATGGAGCGCGGCCCGCGGACCAGGGAAATCCGGTCCGCACGAGGGCGAGGCTCCGGACGAAGCGACTGAGCGAAGCGAGTGAGCCCGAGGTCCCTAGAAAAACCCCTAGGCAGGCGCGTGCGCGCCCGTACCGCAAACCGACACAGGTGGGTGGGTAGAACATACCGAGGCGATCGGGTCAACCATGGTCAAGGAACTCGGCACAATGGCCCCGTAACTTCGGGAGAAGGGGTGCCCGCGCGTACGTGAACCGGCTCGCCCGGGGAGCGGAGGCGGGCCGCAGTGGAGAGGCCCAAGCGACTGTTTACCAAAAACACAGGACTCTGCAGAAGCCGCAAGGCGACGTATAGGGTCTGACGCCTGCCCGGTGCCGGAAGGTCACGCGGAGGAGTTAGCGCATCGCGCGAAGCCCCGAAGCCAAGCCCCGGTAAACGGCGGCCGTAACTATAACGGTCCTAAGGTAGCGAAATTCCTTGTCGGGTAAGTTCCGACC
>NZ_JAHONA010000006.1 GCF_019131995.1 Collinsella aerofaciens
ACGCGCATAAAGAAAGCCTCCCATTTCTCATGTCCAAGAAATGGGAGGCAGTTCAGTGGCGCGGCGGGGCGGGCAAGCGGCTATGAATAGCGGGCTTAGAACAGGCCGGTGATGTTGCCGTCGTTGTCGACGTCGATGTTCTCGGCCGCGGGAACCTTGGGCAGGCCCGGCATGGTCAGAACGCTGCCGGTCAGCGCGACCACGAAGTGAGCGCCGGCGGAAACCTTGAGCTCGCGCACGGTGATGCGGAAGCCCTCGGGGGCACCGAGGGCCTTAGCGTTGTCGCTAAAGCTGTACTGCGTCTTGGCCACGCACACCGGCAGGTTGCCAAAGCCGTTCTCGCGCAGCTCAGCGAGCTGGCGCTTGGCAGCCGGCGTAAAGTCAACGCCGTCGGCACGGTAAACCTTGGTGGCAACGGCCTCGAGGGCGTCGGCCACATCGGCACCGTCCTCGTAAGCAAACTTGAGCTCGCTCGGCTGCTCGATCAGGCGCATGACCTCATCGGCCAGGTCGAGCGCGCCCTCGCCGCCCTTGGCCCAGACCTCGGACAGCTTAACGTTGACGCCAAGCTTCTGGCACTCGGACTCGATGAGCTCCAGCTCGGCCTCGGTGTCCGTCGGGAAGCGGTTGATGGCGACCACACAGGGCAGGCCGTACACGTTCTGAATGTTGTCGACATGGCGCAGCAGGTTGGGCATGCCGGCCTTAAGGGCCTCAAGGTTCTCCTCGTTGAGGTCGGCCTTGGCGACACCGCCGTTGTACTTAAGCGCGCGGGCAGTCGCAACGACCACGACAGCGCTGGGACGAACGCCCGTCATGCGGCACTTGATATCGAGGAACTTCTCAGCACCCAGGTCGGCACCAAAGCCGGCCTCGGTAATGGCAACATCGCCAAAGCGCATGGCCATGCGGGTGGCCATGATGGAGTTGCAGCCGTGGGCGATATTGGCGAAGGGACCGCCGTGGACAAACGCAGGCGTGCCCTCGAGCGTCTGCACCAGGTTGGGTTTGAGCGCGTCCTTGAGCAGAGCAGCCATGGCGCCCTGAGCCTTAAGGTCGCGAGCGCGGACGGGCTCGCCGGCAAAGCTGTAGCCGACGACGATCTCGCCCAGGCGCTCCTTGAGGTCGTTAATGCTCGTGGACAGGCACAAGATTGCCATAATCTCGGAGGCGACGGTAATGTCGAAGCCGTCCTCGCGCGGCACGCCCTGGGCCTTGCCGCCAATGCCGTCGATGACGTGACGGAGCTGACGGTCGTTCATGTCGACGACGCGCTTCCAGGTGATGCGCTTAACGTCGATACCGAGCTGGTTGCCCTGCTGAATATGGTTGTCGAGCATAGCGGCCAGCAGGTTGTTGGCGGCACCGATGGCATGGAAGTCACCGGTAAAGTGCAGGTTGATGTCCTCCATGGGGATAACCTGGGCCCAACCGCCACCGGCGGCACCGCCCTTCACGCCAAAGACGGGACCGAGCGAAGGCTCGCGCAGAGCCACGGCGCTCTTGACGCCGCGACGGCGCAGACCGTCGGCAAGACCGATGGTCGTGGTGGTCTTACCCTCGCCGGCGGGCGTGGGGTTGATAGCGGTCACGAGGACGAGCTTAGCCTGATGATCAGTTGGCTCATTGAGCAGGGAGTAGTCGACCTTAGCCTTGTCGAAGCCGTACGGAATCAGATGCTTAACGTCAACGCCGGCGTTCTTAGCCACCTCGGTAATAGGCAGCGGCGTGACGGAACGTGCGATTTCGATGTCAGTAGGCATGGGCGGTCCTTTCGTTACCGGATGAGAAAAAGACCAATCCAGCATAGCACGGGCGCGCAATAGAAAAACACCCGTAACCGATGAATGGCGATATGTTTATCCAATGCCCAGCGATAGCCTAACAGCCTGCCAAAACAAAACCATCCCTAAACGGTTGGCTCGATCCCCAAATGCTCAAACGTGCGAAGGGTTGCTTGGCGGCCCTGGGGCGTACGGATCATCAGACCGCACTGCAGCAGATAGGGCTCATAGACATCCTCAAGCGTGCCCGGGTCCTCGCCTACCGCGCTGGCAAGCGTGGTCAGGCCCACGGCGCGACCGGAGAACGTCTTGGCAAGCGTCTCCAAAATACGGATGTCCATCCAGTCCAGGCCAAGCTCATCGATCTCGAAGAACTCGAGCGCTTGACGGCAAATGTCGAGTTCGATGGGACCGTTACCGCGCACCTGCGCATAGTCGCGCACGCGCTTGAGCAGACGGTTTGCAAGACGCGGCGTGCCGCGCGAGCGCGAGCCTATCTCGAGCGCGCTGGGATGGTCAATCGTCGCGCCCAGGATGGTCGCTGAGCGCGTCACGATCTGGGCGAGCTCCTCGACGGTGTAGTAATCCAGGCGATACGAGATGCCAAAGCGGTCGCGCAGCGGACCGGTCAGCATGCCCGAGCGGGTCGTCGCCGCCACCAGTGTGAACTTGGGGATGTCAAGGCGAATCGAGCGAGCCGCCGGACCCTTGCCGATTACGATATCGAGCGCAAAGTCCTCCATCGCGGGATACAGGACCTCCTCGACCGAACGGTTGAGGCGGTGGATCTCGTCGATAAACAGCACGTCGCCCGGCTGCAAATTGGTAAGGATAGCCGCCAGGTCGCCGGTACGCGCGATGGCAGGGCCACTCGTCGTCTTGATCTGAGCGCCCAGCTCGTTGGCGATAACCGTAGCCAGCGTGGTCTTGCCCAAGCCCGGAGGGCCTGAGAAGATCACGTGGTCGAGCGTCTCGCCACGGCTCTGCGCTGCCTCGATCAACACGCGCAGGCTCTGCTTGATGTGCTCCTGGCCGCAGTAGTCGTCCAAGCGCTGAGGGCGCAAGGTGCGGTCGACATCGAGGTCCTCGGGCGTCAGCTCCGAGCCCACCACGCGCTCACCGTGCGCCATGGATGCCGCCGGCGAGTTGCCGGGCGTCGCCCACAGGTCCTGAGAGTCATCGGCTTCCCACATCACGCATCCATTCCGAGTCGCTTAAGCGCCGCGCCGAGCAGATCCTCGACACGCATATCCTGCCCATCATACCCGCTCAGGGCAACATCGGTCTCCTGCGGGCTAAAGCCCATGGAAAGGAGTGCCGCGCGGGCATCGTCGATCGCCGAGGGAGCGGCAGCGGGAACCGGCATCGCAACCTGGCCGGGAATTACATCGACCGGCACAAAGCCCTTGTCCTTGGCAAAGGTGCTCTTGAGCTCCAGGATGAGACGCTGCGCGGTCTTTTTGCCCACGCCAGGCACCTTGGCCATGCCTTTGTCGTCCTCGGCCATTACCAGAGAATACAGCTGTCCCACGGTATAGGTGGAGAGCACGGCGAGCGCCAGGCGCGGGCCGACGCCCGAAACGGACACGAGCCGGTCGAACATCATGCGCTCATCCTTTGAGGAAAAACCGAAAAGTGTCATGGCGTCCTCGCGCACCTGCATACGCGTGTAGAGGCGGACCTCGCCACCGGGCGTCGGCAACGTGGCCGCAGTGCTACCCGAGATGCCGAGCTCAAAGCCAACGCCCGACACATCGACGACAGCAGAGCTCATCGTGGCCTCGACAAGCGTTCCGTGGAGCTGGGAAATCATCAGTATCCGGTTCCTCTCTGTTGATAGAACTCGCCACCGGTGAGGGCGCGGGTGCGGCTGAGGTTTACGTGGCAGATGGCGCAGGCCAGGGCATCGGCGGCATGGTCGGGATGCGGGTCGTGATCGAGCTGTGTGAGTGTGCGTACCATGTAGGCGACCTGCCGCTTGTCCGCGGCGCCAGTGCCCACCACAGCCTGTTTGATCTGCATGGGCGTGTACTCGCCAATCTCGAGCGCGCATTCCGAAAGTGCGACGAGTGCAGCACCGCGGGCATGCGCCGTGGGGATGGCCGAACGAACGTTGGCGCCAAAGTAAATGCTCTCGATAGCAGCGGTATCGGGACGATAGCGTTCGACAACGCCCTTGAGGTCGCGGGCGATATGCGACAGGCGCACCGCGAGCGGACTTCCGGCACTGGTCTCGATGCAGCCATAGGCACGGCAGCGAACCTCGCCACGCCGCTCCTCGATAATCCCCCAACCCGTATGAGCCAAACCGGGGTCAATGCCCAAGATAACCAAGCCGACCTCCCCTCGCCACAAGCACAGCGCAAGACAAGGCCCCGCGCATCATTCACGAACGTCTGTTCTAGAATAACACAACGGGGCCAAGATGCTTAGTTGAAGTGTCAGGGTTGGAAGCGAATCCTATCCCATAGTTAGTTCTGCGAGAAAAAGGGGAACTGCCTCGGATCAACCGGCGGGTGCGGCATCGGTCCGCCCTGGGGCCCGCCCTGCGGGCCGCCCTGACCGCCCATCATCTTATCGATGGCGTCCTGGACCTCGCCCTCAAACTTCTTCATGCCCTCATGCAAGCGACGCTGACCGTCCTCAGAGCGCAGCTCCTCCATTTGCTCGGGCGAAATACCCAGTAGCTCGCCCAGCACGCCCATCATCTCGTTTCGCACGCGCTCGCTCGTATCCTCGTCAGCAAAACGGCGCACCTCGGCGCGCGCCAGCGAATCGACCGTCATACGCTCCTTGCCGTTAAGCCCCAGGTCGGACCACGCGAGCATATACGGCCAGGCACGCTCGGCAAACGAACGGGCCGAGACGATCGGCGCCATCGGCAACATGCGGCGGGCAGCCTCACCCTGTCGAACGAGCATCAGCAGCAGCGAGCAGGCCTCAGGCTTGCCAGCGGCCATCGGGATGTCGTCGAAAGATCGATTGCGGTCCACGTGCGCCTCGAGCGCGCCATCGACCTCACCCGGCTCAAGCCCGCCGAGCAGCTGTGCCGCACGGTCGAGCATATCGACCGGACCGTCGAGCGTCGAGAGCGCCTGCGCCAGCACGCGCTCCATACAATCTTCCACTGCGTTGAGCGTCACGAGCTCTTGGGGCACCACGGCAGACGTGCGGTTGCGCACACGCGCCACAAACTCAAGCGTCGACAGGTACACATCGCCAAAGGGCGCAAAGTCGCCCTGGTAGCCGCCGCAAAGCGCCGGCGCCGCCAGCGCGTACTCGGTTTTGGACAGCGGGCTCAGCGCCATCGCACCCAGCTCGAGCGCCGTATCCTCCAGCATCAGGCCCAGCGTGCGCGAGCGCAGGCGCTCGGCATCGCCCGCCGACACGTCGCGATCGAGCACGCGCGCCGCATCCGGTGCATCGCGCTCGACGGTGCGAATGTGCAGACGCTCGGCGATGGCGCGGACGGCGGCACAGCGGGCAGCCTCGGCTTCTTCCTGCGCCGGCGTAAAGATACGGTTGCGCCCCAGCACCAGGCCAATCACATTGCGCGGGCCCAGAGCGTCGACGGCCAGCGCCGCCAGCAGGGACGACGGCAGGTCACCTTCGAGTGCCACCACAGCACGCGACGCACCGTGGGCTCGGGCGTTGTCGCGCACGGCGAGCACCAGCGCCTGCCACAGCCACTCCTCGGAACGGAACTCGGGCAGTTCGTGATCCTCCAGGGCATCGAGCATCACGCCGCGCTGAATCTCCTGAACCAGCAGGCTCTCCTCAAAGCACGGCGCCTGGGCCACCACGCGACCGCAGTCGTCGAGCACAAACGAACCGCCGGTATACACCGACTCGTCATAGGCACCGACCGGCGCCATGCAGGCAAACCACACGCTGCGCTTGGATGCGATCTTGCGGTAGGCGCCGCTGCGAACGGCAGCAATGGCGGCAGTCTCGCGGTCGGTCATGTCAAACGCGTTGAATTGGAAATACGCAATGAGGTCAACACCGGTCGGCAGCATCTCGAGTTCGCGGTCCAAGTCAAAAATTACGGCGATGCGCACGCCGTCCACGTCGAACACCGGCGGCGCCCAACGCGTGTCGTTGTTCTCGCCACGCTGCAAGGCAATGCTCGAACGCGCCGGCACCACATGACCGTCCTTGAGCATCATGTAGTCGAGCAGCGGTTGGCCCTCAAACGAAACCGCCGCGGGCACGATGCAGATCATGTCAAGCTCCTGGATACGCTCGGCGACACCAGTCAAACCGGCAAGCACGTCGTGCTCAAAGTCGGCAGCGCCCACCAGGCCACCGGGCATGGCGCCCATAAAGAGCGGAGCCGGAACGCACAGCACGCGCGCCCCGCGCTCGTGGGCCAGACGAGCCTGGTCCTCGATGCGGCCGCAAATGCCCTCAACATCCCCAAGGCGCATATCGATCTGTGCAAGCGCGAGCTTCATGGCTCAGCCCTTTCCGTCGTAAACCATCGAAATCGTAGTAAAAGCGCCGACCGCATAATGCAGCCGGCGCTTGCATGTGCATATGCTAGCTATGATACCCCGAGCGGGGGCGCGCTCCTAGAATGTCGCGGACCACAGCCCGTGCAGGTTGCAGTAGGCATAGACGGTACCGGTCTTGGAGCCGCCCGCGAAAAACGTCGCGGGTTTCATGCCGGGCTCAAGGTAATGGACCTCTAAGCGGCCCTCGGCCTCAAGGGCGATCCACTCAATGTAGTGCTCGGGCAGGCTGGGGTGCTCGACCGAGCCAACGCGTGCGCGAATCACGTGACCGTCACGCTCGGTCTCGACAACAGGCACGTGCTTCTCGTGCGCCGCGTCCTCAGTGTTTGCAGTCAGTTCCGTGCAACCGGCAGGGGTCGCAACGTCGTCGCCAAGGGCAGCGATGAGCTTGCCGTCGGGGTCCTTAAAGAATTTCGCCATGATGTTCTCCTTTGCTAATGTGCCAATGTTCTTGATGGTTCTTATGCCCAAAGGCAGACAAACCATCCACGGCATTGCAAATGAACACATAACGGACCAGGCAAGCGGTCGGGCCAAAATGCGTCGACCGTCCTGCCCACTCCAGCAGTCCCACCCCGCGCGCGGCTAGCGACCGTCGCCGCCCAGCAGCGCCAGAACATCTTCGCGGGTAAACAGCGCCGACGAGATGCCGTCGCCGCCGAGCACGCTGTTGACCAGGTCGCGTTTGGACTCCTGCATCTGCATAATGCGTTCCTCGATCGTGTCCTTGGCGATGAGCTTGTACACGGTCACGGTATGTTGCTGACCAATACGGTATGCACGATCAGTTGCTTGGTCCTGCGCCGCCACGTTCCACCACGGGTCGTAGTGGATGACCACGTCGGCAGCCGTCAGGTTAAGGCCCACGCCGCCCGCCTTGAGCGAAATCAAAAAGACCGGAACCTCGCCCGCTTGGAACTGCGCGACCATCTTGGCGCGGCTCTCCTTAGACGAAGCGCCCGTGAGCTTAAGGAAGGCGATGTCCTCCTTGGCCAGGCGCTTACCGATAATATCGAGCATACCCGTAAACTGGCTGAACAACAGGATGCGATGTCCGCCGTCGAGTGCGCCGTGCACGAGCTCCATGCACGTATCGAGTTTGGCGCTCCCCGACTTGTAATCCTCGTAGTGCAGACGCGGGTCGCAGCAGATCTGGCGCAACTTGGTGAGCTCGGCAAGCACCTTGAGCTTGTCTTTCTTAAACTCCCCAGCCTCGCGGTGCTGCACCTGCTGGGCGATGCGGTCCTGGTTGGCCAGGTAGAGCTTGCGCTGCTCGCCGGTGAGCTGTGCCATGACGGTGTCCTCGATCTTCTCGGGCAGGTCGGCCACCACGTCTTCCTTAACACGGCGCAGCACAAACGGCGACACGAGCGCCTGCAGGCGAGCGGCGCTGTCGCCCTCGGCGTGCTCGACTGGGCTTTCGAAGCGCTTGGCAAACGACTCGCGCGTGCCAAGTAAGCCCGGCATCAAAAAGTCGAAGATGCTCCAGAGCTCGGACAAGCGGTTTTCGATGGGCGTGCCCGTCAGGGCAAAGCGCACGCCGGCCGGCAGGCGCTTGGCGGCGCGCGCCACCTGGGTGAGCGGGTTTTTAATGTACTGGGCCTCATCGAGCACCGCACGGGCAAAGTCCTGCTCGACATACTCGTCGATATCGCGCCGCATAAGGTCATACGACGTCACGGCCACGTTATGCTCGGCCACGCCGGCAATCTGCACGCGACGCTGCGCCTTGGCGCCCACAATGGCGCACACATCGAGCGACGGGGCAAAGCGCTCCAGCTCGGCGGTCCAGTTGTACACAAGCGACGCAGGGCACACCACAAGCGTGGGCTTAATGTCCCCCGCTTCCACGCGCGCCAGGATATGTGCGATCATCTGCAGCGTTTTGCCCAGGCCCATGTCGTCGGCCAAGATGCCGCCAAGGCCCAGGTGTTCGAGCGAGCCGAGCCACTGGTATCCGTCGACCTGGTAGCCGCGCATCGTTGCCTTGAGCGATGCTGGCACCGTAAAGTCCATCTTGCCGAGCGTGTCCAGACGCTCGACGGTACGGCGGAACGCAGCGTCGCGATCGGCTTCGAGCGCGGGCGTGCGCGCGAGCATACTATCGACGAACAGGGTGCTCGACGCGGGAAGCGACACGCCGTCGAGCAGGTCGACGGCATCGACACCCAGGTCCTCGGCAAGGCCAAATGCAGCTCGGGCGCCCTCGTCCAGGCGAATGATGTCGCCGGACGTGAGACGCGCAAACGTCTGGTGACGCTTGTAGGAGTCGAGGTAGATGGCAAGATCTGCCGCCGAAAGACCGCTCGCGCCCAGTTCAACATCGAGCAGGTTGCTCTTGACGGTGGCACGCACCGAAAGCTTGGGCGCAGGGCGCACCGAGATCTGGCGTAGGCGGTCGCTGAGCATGACCTCGCCCAGCTCGGACAGGGCGGACAGGCCCTCGGTCAGCAGGCGGAACAAGCTCTCGTCGTCGCGCTCCTCAAACGCCAGGCCGCCCTCGTAAAAGTCGAAATACAGGGCCGCCGTGTCCATAACGCGAAACTCTGCTATCTCGTCGCGCGGCGGCACGCCCGGGCGCTGTTCTTCGAAGGGGCTTCCCGGAGCACCCAGGCTAAAGAGATCTGCCGACCAGTCGCCGTAGGAAACCGTAATCTTGCAGGTCACGAGCCCGTCGTCGACACCGATTGCCATGGCAAAGCTCGGCTCGGGCGCCACGGTGTCGAGCACGGCGGGAGCGGTGAGGTCAGTGTATTCGCGCAGCACGGGCAGTGCCATGCGGCAGAATTCGCCCACCTGCTCGGCGGCGATATGGACCGGCGTGCGGCAGGGCAGCAGACGCGACAGAAACGGTGCGGCATGCTGGGCAAACGCCGCATCGGCGCGGCGCGCGCGGTGCGTGTCGACCAGATAGGCAACGTCGCCCGAGACAAAGCAGTACATATCGGCGGGCAGGCGCAGATCGTAGCTGCCACCAGCCGCCGGCGCGATTTTGGCGGCGAGGAGCGGTGGTTGTTTTGCCGAGGCCTCGTCCTCCCCCACCGGCGACAACTCAACCGCCACCTCGTAGGAACGATGCGTCGTCGTTCCCCGCGACCAGGCGGGCTCAAAGGAAATGGTCCGGCCACGCAGCAAGTCCAGCATGTATACGATGTCATGCTCGGACAGCGGCAGCTGGCGCTCGGCGACAAAGCCGCTGCGTGCAAAATCGTACGACGCCGAACGCGAACTTGTGATGTCGCTCAGATACACAACCGTTGCCACAACAAGGTCGAGTAGGCGCACCGAAACCTCGTCGAAGGCCTCGGGCGCATGGAGGAATGTAAGCTTTTTGCCGTACGAGAACGTGCCGCCGCGCACGTAAGCGGCGGCCATGCCGTCGATGTCCTTGACCACGTAGGACACCGAGCCGCAGCGGATACGAAGCTCGAGCGCCCAGCTAAAGCGGTCGGCAAACAGCGGATTGTAGTACGGCACCAGCGAGGGCTCCAACACCGCCTTGGGGGCATCGGGGTCGACAGTGCCGGCGAGCTTGCGGCGCATGCCCGCCAACTCATCCATGCGCGCGTCCGAAAGATCGGAGAGCGCCTTCATGAGGCTCGGGCTCGTGGGGACGGGCGCCGGGAAGGGAAAGTTAGGGTTGACCGCTGGTGCGGCGGACGAGGGACGCGCGGCTTGCTTGGGCGCCGCCGTAAACGTGCGGACCGGCGTGCGCAGCCCCTCGACGGGCTCAATGCCGCTGGCATCCAGGTACGCCAGCGCCGTGGCGATGGCGTGCTTGCACATGCCGGGGTAGCGATAGGCAGCGGGGCAATCGCAGTCGTAGTCGATCACCTCGTGCTCGTCCATGTCGAGCGCCACGTGCGTCTTGTACAGGTCACCGCGCGAGCCGCGCACTGAGCCCTCAACCGTCACGTTTTTGGAGAAGCGCGAGCCGCTGTCCTCGATCGACAGCACGGCGCCGTTGAGCATGAGCGAGCGGCCCTTCATAAAGGTGCCGCTCAGCGCCGCCTCTTTCCGGAGCGCCTGCACAAACGTCCCCTGCGCCATCACTTCCTCCAATCTCGCACCGAGTACCTCTCAGCAACGCCGTCCCTAGATAACCGTCACGCGGCCTTGGTTACCCACAATGGCCTTGGCCTCGGCCAGCAGCGGAATCGAGCGCGCGTTGACCTTGGCAGGCACCTCGGCGCGCAGCACGCGCCCGTCCACCTGCTCGATAAAGATCTCCACGCGGTCGCCGCCCGGGTTAGCGGTGAGCACCGTGGCCAGGCGCGCCATATTGCCCTGGCTAAAGCGGCTGTTGGGCACCATGACCTCAAACACCTTGGGCTTGTTGTTCTCCTCGTTGAGCTCAAGCGGCACGATCTCCTGCGCGATGATCTGGTCGCCGCGGTCAGAGCGCTCGAGTTTGCCCTTGATGCGCACAAAGGCGTCGGACAGCTGCGCACCGGTCTCGGGATCGACCTCGCCGTACAGGTACCCCTCGGCCTCTTTATAGGTCTTGGGGAACACGACGACGGTGGCCTCGCCTTCCATGTCCTCGAGCTGCACGATGCCCATGGGGTCGCCGTTTTTGGTCACGCGCTTGGACACGCTCGAGACCATGCCGGCCCACCACAGCGCTTTGCCCTCGGGAATCTCCTGGTTGATGGTGCCGCCCGTAGGATTCTGAACTTCGTAGCCGGTGTCGATCTGCGAGAACGAGAAGTCGCGCGCTTTGCTGAGCGCATACTCAAACGGGCGCAGTGGGTGGTCCGAGACATAGATGCCCAGAACCTCTTTCTCCTGGCTCAGCTTAAGGTGGCGGTCCCATTCCTGGCCGTCCGGATCGGGCACGCTGACCTCGAAACCCGAGCCCTCAACATCACCAAACATGTCGAAGAACGAGGTCTGGCCGCTCGCGCGGTCCTTCTGGCGCTTTATCGCGGCGTCGATGATGTTCTCGGGGTTGTTCTTGTCCACAAAGTGCATCATCTGGCGGCGCGGATAGCCCGTGGAGTCGAAGGCACCTGCCTTGATCAGCGATTCGATCACGCGGCGGTTGGCCTGGCTCGAGTCCACGCGCTCGACAAAGTCGTGCAGCGTCTTAAACGGGCCGCCCGCCTCGCGCTCGGCGATAATCGCCTGCGCCACGCCGGTGCCCACGCCGCGGATGCCGGCCAGACCAAAGCGCACGCCTTCCTTGGTAGCCGTGAACTCGGTGCCGGACTCGTTGACATCTGGCGAAAGCACGGGGATGCCGTCGTGACGGCATGCCGAGACGTAGTGCACGATCTTGTCGGTCTTGCCCGTGTAGGACGTCAGCACGGCCGCCATGTACTCGTGCGGATAGTGCGCCTTGAGCCATGCCGTCTGCATAACCAGAATGGCGTAGCCGGCGGAGTGCGACTTGTTGAAGGCGTAGGACGCGAACTCGAGAACATCGTCCCAAATCTTCTGGGCGACCTCGCGCGTGTAGTTGTTCTTGATAGCGCCGTTCATCCAGTGGTCGTAGGTGGTCTCGTCCGAGCCATCCTCCCAGTGGAGCACCGTCGACGTGAGCAGCTTGATCTTTTTCTTAGCCACGGGCTTACGGATACGCGAGTCCGACTCGCCCTTGGAGAAGCCGCACATCTCGACGGAGATGAGCATAACCTGCTCCTGGTAGACCATGGTGCCGTAGGTTTCGCCCAGGATGTCGTCCAGACGGTCGTCGTAGGAGACGGCCGGCTCCTTGCCGTTCATACGGTTGATGTAGGACGAGACCATGCCGGCGCCTAGCGGGCCCGGACGGTACAGGGCGATCAATGCCACGACGTGCTTGTACTCTGTGGGCTTCATGTTCTTGATCGTGGCCGTCATGCCGGCGGACTCGACCTGGAAGACGCCGGCGGTGTGACCGGAGCCCATGAGCTTAAAGATCTCGGGGTCGTCAAAGGGAATCTCTTCCTCTTTGATGTCGATGCCGAAGTTCTTTTTGATGTTTGCCTTGGCCTTGGAGATAACCGTCAGCGTGCGCAGGCCCAGGAAGTCCATCTTGAGCAGGCCCATGTCGGCAACGGTATGGCCCTCGTACTGGGTAATCTCGACGCCGCCCTTGGTGTCGAGCTTGGTGGGCACGTGCTCGTTGACGGGGTCACGGCAGATCAGAACGGCGCACGCGTGCACGCCCTCGCCACGGGTGAGGCCCTCGATCGAGAGCGCCGTGTCGATGATGCGGCGGGCGTCGTCGTCCTTTTTATAGGCCTCGGCAAAATCGGGGTTAAACAGATCCTCTTTGCCGGGTTGTTTGTCGAGCACCTGCTTGAGCTTGACCTTGGGGTCGCTCGAGACCATCTTGGACAGGCGCTGGCCCATGTAGACCGGGTAGTCCAGGACGCGCGCGGCGTCGTTGATGGCCTGCTTGGCCTTAATGGTCGAGTAGGTGATGACGTGGGTGACCTTCTCGGGGCCGTAGAGCTGGCGAACGTGCTCCACGACCTCGAGGCGCCGCTCATCGTCGAAGTCCATATCGATATCGGGCATCTCGGTACGCTGCGGGGACAGGAACCTCTCGAACATCAGGCCGTTTTCGAGCGGGTCGAACGCGGTGATGTTCATGGCGTAGGCGACGATAGCGCCGGCGGCCGAGCCACGGCCGGGGCCGACGCCGATGCCGTTGTCCTTGGCCCATTGCACGTACTCGGCGACGATCAAAAAGTAGGCGGCAAAGCCCTTGTCGCAGATGACCTTGTATTCGTACTCAAAGCGCTCTTTGATGTTGACGCCACCGATCTCGCGCGTGGCCCAGTCGTCACCGTAGTGCTGGCGCAGGCCCTTCTCGCACTCGCGGCGGAACTGGCTCTCGTGCGTCTCGCCGGGATCGAGCAGCGGGAAGCGCGGCAGGATGATGGAGTCCCAGTCGAGCTCCACGTAGCACTTGTCGGCGATCTCGAGCGTGTTGTCGCAGGCCTCGGGGCAATACGGGAACATCGCCCGCATCTCCTCCTCGGTCTTCATGTAAAACTCCGAGCCGGTCATACGCATGCGGTTGGGGTCGTCGACCTTGGCGTTCATACCGATGCACATGATGACGTCCTGCACGGGGGCGTCCTCGCGGCGCAGGTAATGGAAGTCGTTGGTGGCGATGACCTTGACACCCACCTGCTTGGCGATATCGATGAGCGTGCGGTCCATCTGCTCGTCGGTCAGGCCGTTATCGGTGGTAATGCCGTGTTCCTGGATCTCGATATAAAAGTCGCCGGGGTCGAAGGTATCGCGGAAGGTCTCGGCCCACTTGATGGCGCCCTCCATGTCACCGCGGTCGATGTACTTGGGAATGATGCCGGCGATGCAGGCGCTCGTGCAAATCATGCCCTTGGCATGACGGCGCAGGTTGTCGAGCGTCACGCGCGGCTTGTAGTAAAAGCCCTGCACGGCGGCCTCGGAGACCGTCTGCATCAGGTTGACGTAGCCCTCCTGGTCCTTGGCCAGAAGGATCATGTGGTAGAGCTCGGGTTTATGGTCGCGGGCGAGCGTCTCGTCCGGCGTAAAGTAAACCTCGCAGCCAAAGATGGGCTTGATGACCAGGGGCGGCTTAAGCTCGTCGATGTTGCCCTTCTCGTCCCACATGGCCATGTCCTTGACGTACTGGGCGTGCTCGCGCGGGTTTGCCTCGGGGTCGGGCTCCACCAGCTCGTCGCGGCGGTCCTTTTCCAAGAAGGCCTTGTCGTGGCTCCACGTTTTGTACTCGGGCGTGTTGTGGTTGACGGCGTCGCAGGCCAGCGCCAGGTCGGGCACGCCATACATGTAGCCGTGGTCGGTAATGGCCACGGCGGGCATGCCAAGCTCAACGGCGCGGTTGACCATATCCTGGATACGGGTTGCGCCGTCGAGCATGGAGAAAACAGTGTGATTGTGCAGATGGACGAATGCCATGTGATGAGCTCCGATGCGGGTTCGTGTTCTGACTGAACGATTTTACCCCACGGCACGGACAGCACCCGAACCTAGCCAAACCCACACGGCTCCTCTTGCAGTTGCGGTGAAATAGTTCCCGCTTGGGCCATCTGGGCCGCAATACAGGAACTATTCCACCGCAAGTTATCTGAGAGCTAGAGATTGTAGGTGACCACTTGAGGTTCGGCGGGTTCGACGAAGAGAGTCGGATCGGCCTGTTCCACGCGGACGAACTTGACGGTCACGGCCTCAAAGCCCGCCTTGTGCAGAACATCAGCGTAGACGCGCGCCTGCAGGGCGTGCTTCTCCTGCAGCTGTTCCGGCGTCTCGTCCGGCGTGCCGCCCGTCTTGTAGTCGATGACCAGTGCCCGCGACGGATCGGCCGGGTTCGTCGCCAAAGCGTCGATGGCGCCCTCGGCATATGCACCGTAGCGAGCGATGTCCTCGTCCTCGCAGCCCAGCGAAAAGAACGGCACCTCGGCGCGAACACACGGCCACGCGAGCAGGTCGGCACGAACAGCCGACTTGAGCCAGCGGTCCAGGGCAACGTCGAAGCGTTCGCGCTGCTCCGGCGTCAGGCGCCACAGGCGCGCCAGCGCATCGGCACGCGCGGCGGGCAGCGCATCGGCACCCATCTCGATGAGCCACTGGCAGGCAGCGTGGAAGGCCGAGCCCAGCGCCATGGGGTTGCCGGCGGGCTCAACGGCGGCCACGTCTGCATCCGTCATCTCCGAGCCATCCGACTCTGCATCATCGCCGGACTCGTCCATGGGCACGCGCGCCTCGGCAGCACGGTCCTCGGACTCGGCATGTAGCGCCGCGGCAATTGACGAGTAGCTGTACGAATCGCGCTCCGGATACGGGCAGGTGCCCATGCGCACGCCCGCCGCCTGGGGATACACGAGCTCAAACGCATCGGGATCGGGGTCGGCAGGACCGGGGACGATTGTACTGGCCGAATCGTCGGCAGTATCTGTATCGACATCGCCGCGAACAAGCCTGCCCTCGGCATCCAGCGAAGCGTTGGCCTCAAACGCCTGCTCGCCAAAGATAAAGTTCGCAAGCGAAATGAGCTCGTAGTCGCCCGGCCGGGAGTTGTCGAACACCAGGCGGTCGGCATCGAGCTGCGGCATGTCCAGAGCGTCGGTCGGCAAAATACGGCGCAGCACGTCATAGGTCAGATCGGTCTCGACGTCGAAGGTCGGCGCCGTCACCTTGCCACGGCTCACGCCGGCATCCATCGCCAAGATCACCAGCTCGCGCGCACGCGTCATGGCGACATAGAGCAAACGAGCCCGCTCTTCGAGCGAAAGCTGCAGGTCGTCGTTGCGCAGGCGAGCAAATGCCTCGGCGGGAGAACCCGTCGCGCAGACGTCCTCCATGAGCTCCGGCGGCAGCCACAGCGACGTGCCCTTGCCCTTAAACGCATGCTCAAACTGCTTTTTAACGTCGTCGCCCTTCACAAAGGTTCCGTCGGCGAGCTTAACGCCGTCGAAGCGTGCCGGCAGCGCCACGACCTGCGCTCCGCCCTCGACGCGACCCATCTGTGCCGCACCCGAGGACTTACGCACGCCAAAGCACTCGGCGACCGCCACGACCGGATATTCCAGACCCTTGGAGGCATGCACCGTCATGATGCGCACCGCGCCGTCGCCCTCCTCGTTGAGGGCACCCGGGGCTTCCTTGCCCGCTAGGAAGCGATCGAAGGCAAGCGCGATGGAACGCGGCGAGTTGCCGAACTCGGCCTCCGCCTCGGCCACAGCGTCGAGCGCCTTGAGCACGTTGGCGGCAATGGCCTTGCCCTCGGGGCCACGCTGCGCCAGACGCACGAACCAGCCCGAAGCGTTGACCACGTCGCGTGCGATGGCGGCGAACGAATCGCGGCCCACGCGACGAAGCGCATACCGCAGCACCTCGCGGGCGCGCGTCACGAGCGGCAAGTCTTGCAAACCCGGCACATCGGAATCGCTCATGATGCCCACGTCGATATTCCGGCGCGAGGTCTCCCCCGTCTCGCTATCGAGCTTGGTCGCCAGCGCCAAAAACTCCTGGGCGCCCAGCGCAAACATCGGCGAGGCGAGCAGCGGCATAAGGCCCTGCGCCGTATCGGCCGGATTGGCGAGCGCACAAACCAGGGCGCGCACCGTCTGCACCTCGGCAGCCTGCGCAAAGACCGAGCCGCCTGCGATAACACAGTCGAGCCCCTGGTCGCGGAAGGCCTGTGCGTAGACGTCTGCGTTGGTCATGCGGCCCAGCAGCAGCACCATGCCGCCCTGGGGCTGGCCGGCATCGGCAAGCGCGCGGAATCGCTCGGCGATCGCACGGGCCTTGGCCTGTGTGCGCTCCTGCGTGCTGCCGCCGGCAACAAAGAGGGCCTGGCGACGCGAGGCGTCTGCCACCAGCGTGTCCTTGCGGCCGTCGCTCGCCTCAAGGTCCAAAAAGCCCTGCATCAGGCCGCCGTCATCGCCGTCGAAGACGCGTGCCACGTAACGCAACACCTCGTCATGGCTGCGGAAGTTGCGCACGAGCTTGACGAGCTCGCCGGCGGGGGCGTCAGTCACGGCAGTCGCCTCGGGCGCGGCAGACGAGCCCACCTTGCGCTCCTGGCGACGGAACACCTCGACCTCAGCGCCGCGGAAGCGATAGATCGACTGCTGCGCATCGCCCACGGTACACAGCGCACGCTCCCCCGCGCCGGTCAGGTAACGGATCAGGTCGACCTGCATCTGGTCGGTATCCTGGAACTCGTCGATCATGACCATCTTAAAGCGGCCCTCGTATGCCGCTCGGATGGCTGGGTAATCGCGCAGGGCCTCGTAGGCCATACGCAGCAAGTCGTTGTTGTCGAGGGCGGACTGGGCAGCCTTCAGTACGCGATACTCGGCCTCTACAGAGCGGGCCAAGCCCACCAGTGCATCGAGCGCGGGACCACCGCAGGCCAGCACGATATTGATAAATGCATCGGCGGCCTCGGCCTTGAGCAGCTCGACCTGCTCCTTAGGGAATGCCTTGCTCGCGCGCGGCATGGTGCACGACATCATGAGTCGCGCCGCATCGGCCATGGTCTTGCCGCTGGCCTCGAATGCATCGATGGCATCGAGCGCCATCTGTGCCTTCTCGGTCGCGGCCTTGCTTACGCCCAGCGCCGCGCGATAGGCATCGGCAAGTGCCGAGGTATCGGCCTGGCCGCGCGCCACGCGCACGTCGTCCATACCGCCCGGCAGCTGGCTCGAGAGCTCCAGCAGCTCGCGCACCAGGCCCTTGATGGTGGTGCCGGCGCCAAAGGGGCCGCCCTCGCCCGCCATGGGATACCAGGCGTAGAGGGCCTTGAGCGATGCCGCGAGCTCGGGGGCGGCATCGGGCGCCGTCGCGCGGGCCAGCACATGCTCAACAGCCTGGTCCATAAGCTCGTCGGTATCGGTGAGCACCGTGAACTCGGGGTCGATGCCCAGCTCCAGCGCATGCGCGCGCAGGATGCGCGAACACATGCCGTGAATGGTCGAGATCCACGCATCGTCGACGGTCAGAGCCTCCTCGTCCATGCCCTCGTCGATGAGCGCGCGGCGCACGCGGTCACGGATCTCGGCCGCGGCATCTTTGGTAAAGGTAATGGCGAGCACCTGGTCCAGATGCTCAACGAACGGACCAGACTCGGGCGAGAGCGCGTAGACGATGCGGCGCGTAAGGGTAAAGGTCTTGCCCGAACCGGCGCCCGCCGAGACAAACAGCGGACGGTCGAGCGTTTTGACGATCCGCAGCTGTTGCGGCATCAAAGTCGAAAGATCCATGGTCTACACGTCCCTCCTTACAAACGTTCCTTGGTGGTTATACGAGCAGCGCGCATGCGCGGCCTGAGCCGACATCGGGTCGACGGCGGCAACGTTGCCCGCCTCGAGCTCGCGCAGGCGCTCGGCGATGCCGGCCTCCACACGATCGAGCAGGGCGTCGAAGTCCATGCTGCCGCCCTCGCCCGGAAAGCCCTTCTTGAGGCCCGGGATGCGACCGTCGCCGCGCTCTTCCTCGAGCAGCTCGGCACTCGCGGCGCCTCGCAGCGCCGGCTTGCCGCCCTTGGTCGAAAAGTAGAGCGCCGCGCGGGTGTCCAAATCCAGCGCCCGGCGCATGGCCTGCGCGTAGATGAGCGTTTGGGTATGGGGCGGCAACCAGCGCGGATCGTCGATGGGCGCCGTACCCGATTCCTCGTCGCGCACCGTGGGGTCGGCGAGCTTAAACTCCTCAACGCCCGTGCGATGCTTGTAGTCGATCACCACGGCACGATTCTCGGCGTCCACGTCCACGCGGTCGATGCGCCCGCCAAGCGGCCAACCGGCATACTCGACCTTGAGCTCGTTGAAGGCGAACTCCAGGTAGCGCGGGGCAAAGGGGGCAAGTGCCTCGGACTCGTAGGCAAGCACGCCCTCCAGCTGCGGCAAAATCTCGGCCACCTGGCGCTCCTCCACCGCAGAGAGTGGCACCAGCGGGCCCTCCGTGCCTCGCTTGCCGGCGTGCTCGGCCAACGTCTCGTCAAAGACCTCGTGCAGCAGCTCCTGTGCACGCGGCAGGTTCTCGGGCGTCACGCGCTCCATGCCTTCTTGGGGCAGACGGGCATGCAGATGCTCCAGCACGTCGTGGACAAAGTTGCCCTTCTCCATGTTGCCAAAGCCCGCGTCGATAGACTGGGGCTTGACGCGATACGACACGAACCAGCACAGTGGACAGGTAGAATAGGCCTCGATCTGCGAGGCGGACGTCAGACGCGGCACGAGCGGCGCGTCCTCGCCCTCGCCATCGCGACGGCGCAGAACCAGATACGGAATGGCTTCATCGCTCAGGTGCTGAGGGGCTTCGCAGGTCACGCGCTCGCGCTTGAGGCCTTCACCTGCCGCGGGATCAAAGTCGGCGATGATATCGCCCTCGCCCACGCACGTGGGCTTGGCAGCGCCAGCGGCCTCGGCATGTGCCCGCAGCTCGGTCCATACGGCTGCCGGGTAGCACTCTCGCGCCTGGCGATCGTGTGTCACGCGGGCAAGCGCGACCGGACCGCTCGTCGCCTGCATTGCACGGCCAAAGCGCACGCGCAGCAGGGCGGCGGGCTCCAAAGACACGCCGTCGCGGCGCAGCTCGGCCATCAACGTGGCAAGCGGGCCCTCTTCGTGCGAAAGCGGATAGCTGTCCAGGTCGACATCGGCAAACAGCACGGCATCGTAGCCGCCAGGACGCAAAACCGACGCATCGGCAAGCGACACGAAGCGCACTTGTGCCCGTGGCGTGCGATCGACCTCGTAGGTCGCGTAATCGTAAGCGGTACTGCGCTTGTCCACCTTGGTTCGAACGCCGTCGAGAACCGGCACGGTCGCGGCCTGCGACACGTCGAGTGCGCGAGCATCGTTCATAAGGATGTCGATGGCATGGCGCAGCAAAGCCGTCTCTGCCTGGCGACGGGCCTGGCCGTCAAGGCCGCCTAGAGCGCGATCGGGCAGCGCCTCGGCAACGGCGAGCATGGCCTTGAGCGCCGTCACGGGTTTGTCGCGCCACAGCGCCTGGAACACGTCCGAGACCACACACGGTACGTTCTTAAACCAGTTATCGTCGCTCGTCGCCTTGCGCGCGCCCCTCACCTGGCCCTGAACGCTCTGCAGCAGGCTCTTGACGCCCGCGGTAGTCTTGCTGCGCGAGAGACGCATATTCTTATCGAAGGTACGGGCATTGACGGCATCAGCGCCCGAAAGCGGACTGTAGATCCAGTCGGTAAGCTCCGGCGCGGGCCACCACTCAGTCTTGGAAGCGGTGCCCTCGTCGGCGGCTTTCATACGCTCGATCAGGTTGGCGAGCGCCGTAAACTGCCTGCCCGCGATGGACTGGGAAAACGCCGTGAACTCAGTCGTCTCGGCCGCAATGTGACGCGCCGCCAAACGGGCGGCGAGCTCGCCGAACAGCTGGGGTGCCCGGGCAGAAACGACGAGCACGCGCACGGGGTCGGCGGGCGTTGCAGTAGCTTTATCGGCCTTGGACTCCTTGTGCGCTTTCACCAACTTATCGATGGCGTCCGCATAGACATGAGCACGGGCATGGGGGCCGGCGACCTCAATAAAGGCAGGCTGAGCGGCGGCCCCGCAAGCGACATCAGACGCGACGGCGTCCTCCCCCAGCGGCGCGATCTCAAACAGCACACCGCGGGCATCAAATGCCGTGGCAAGCTCCTCGCGCATCGCCGCCTGCTCGCGGGCAAGCAGCACGACGACCTCTCCCCCATTGTTCGCCACGGCAGACAGCAGCTCGAGTAGACCGTGCGTAAACGACGTGGTACCGCGCACGCATACGGCGCGGGCGCACGCCGGCAGGCTATCGGCCAGGGCACCGGCCATAATGTCGGCTGCCTCGCAGGGCTCGACCATATCTCGACGGTCCAAACCGCCCGCGTAGGCACGCAAAAGCTCAAACACACGAGCCTCGGCATCGCTTTTTGGCTCAGGCTGGCAATTGTTGCCACCGCATCGCTCGGCCGTCGTCCCCGCCACACCCGGCAGCACATCGCGGGCCATGCGCGCGAGCATGCGCACCGTGCCCTGGCTACGCGAAAGCGGCTGCAGGTCGGCATCGTCGCGGCGGGCAATCATATCCGAAAACAGCATCTGACGTTGCAGGTTGTCGACGAAACCGCGCCCGTCGCCCAAAAGCTCCCAAAGCGAGCGAAGCCACGATGCGGGTGTCTTGTAGTCGATACCCAGCGAAATGCTGGCTTCCGCCGCATCATGACGGCACAGATCGAGCTCGGCAAACGTTGGTGCCAGCAACACGGCACGCCCGTGACGGGCAATAAGGTCGGCAAGCAGCGCCGACTCGGCATCGCTCAAATCCGTGCCGGCATTGGTGGTATAGATTCGAACAGGCATGGTCCTCCGCTCAAACCGTTCGCAATAATCAATGCATCCATCCTACCCGCCCAAGCGGACACATTGCCACCGCAGTTCCATCTTTTGGTACAAAGCAACCTGAACCCAACGCACCAGCCGATTGCAGGCATATAAAAACCGCCCCCGGAGGGACGGTTCTTCGTAATTCAATGTTGTCGCTGGCCTACTCGCCATCCTCCAACTTAATGAGGATCTTGCGGTAGCCACCGTACTCGCCGTTCAGCGCCTTTGAAACGCGGCTCACCGTGGTGGACGAAGCGCCGGTACGGGCCTGAACCTCAACATAAGGCTCGCCCTCGTCCAAATAGCGCGCAACCTGCAAACGCTGAGAAAGGTCGCAAATCTCGCGCGGCGTGCAGATATCGGTCAAAAACGCTTGGATATCCTTCTCGTCGTCCAAAAGGCTAAATGCGTGGACCAGCTGCTTGACATCAGGCTTGTCAAACATGTTCTCGATATTCATCGATCACCGCCAAACCCGCCAAAAGGCATCGAAGTTGATACTGACATCGGGCATCGTTCACCCGTTCTATGCAATAGGGCAACGCCTGTGGCTTTTGCCCGTAGCAGTGTAGCACACCACCAAACTAAAGCGACAAGACTCTCTGCCAGCGGCGCGTTTTTCAGGACGAACGCCGTTTAGAAACCATATGCGCACGTAAGCTCCACGAATATTTGAGACAATGGGCGCCCAAACACCGCGGCGCGCCCGCGCAACCATCCAGGTCGCCGCCGTAAGCCGCTTCACGCGACGCCAGCAATCCCGGCGCAAGAAAGGATTCACGCCATGCGCTTTATGCTTAACTGGCTCTTCACCTCGATCGCCATCGCGATCGCCACGTTCCTCGTCCCCGGTATCCAACCCTTCGGCTTTGCCGAGACCTGGGTCTGCTTTGCCTTTGTGGGACTGTTCCTGAACATTGTCGATTCGTTCGTCAAACCGTTCCTCACGGTCATCTCGCTGCCGCTCACGATCATTACGCTGGGCATTTTCCAGCTTGTCGTCAACAGCTTTATGCTTGAGCTCGCGAGCTACCTGTCGGTCAACCTGCTGGGCGTCGGCATCTCCATCGCCAGCTTTGGATCGGCCTTTATGGGCAGCATCCTGGTGTCCATCACGCGCAGCATCCTCGACAGCATCGCCGAGGACTAAAACGGCCATTCCGACCGTGTCCGTCTCAACAGCCCAAAACGAAGGCCGCCCATCGCAAAAATGGACGGCCTTCTTATTTTTCAAGTCTCAAAGGGCGAGAGAATCTACCATTTCCACCCCGTCCCCAAATGCAGGTGTGGGTTAGATGACGTAGTCGTAGCCATGGTTGGGAGCGACTAGTTGATCGAGCGTCACACCGTCGAGGTAGTCGTTGATGAGCTTGTCCAGGTTCTTCCACACGTCGAGCGTGGGACACTCATCCGAACGCGAGCAGCCCTTGCAGTCGCCATCCAGGCAGGCGACCGGCGCCAGACTGCCCTCGGTCAGGCGCAAGATCTCGCCCACCGTGTACTGCTCGGGCGGGCGCGTGAGCACATAGCCGCCGCCCTTGCCACGCATACCCGAAAGCATGTTGGCGCGCACGAGCGTAGCCAAGATGTTCTCCAGATATTTCTCGGAAATCCCCTGGCGCGCCGCGATCTCTTTGAGCGGGATGCGACCGGCTGCCTGGTGCTCGGCCAGGTCGACCATAACGCGCAGGGCATATCTGCCCTTAGTAGAAACCAACATGTATAGTGCTGCCTTTCGGTCATTTAGTCCGTAGAAATTCTAGCCGAAAAATTTGTTTTGAAAATACCTGTTCCGGTCAAGATGGTTAATCGACTCGTAATAATCTTCTATTTCCTATTGCGTTACTAGGCTTTACTGTCTACTATGCTTGCCAACAGCAAAACGAACAACCTATAAGGTTTGTGGGTTTCGTTGCTACACACACCGTAAAACCACACGGTATCCAGTCATTTGAACACTTTGGGGGTTCATCATGAGCAAGGTTTACGCGTCCATCGATCAGCTTATCGGCCACACCCCGCTCCTGGAGCTCACTCACTTTGAGGCCGATGAGGACCTCAAGGCCCGCGTGCTCGTCAAGCTGGAATACTTCAACCCCGCCGGGTCCGTCAAAGACCGCGTCGCCAAGAACATGATCGACGAGGCCGAGAAGGCCGGCAAGCTCGTGCGCGGCGGCGGCTACACCATCATCGAGCCCACGAGCGGCAACACCGGCGTCGGCATCGCCTCGGTGGCGGCGGCTCGCGGCTACAAGGTGATCATTACCATGCCCGAGACCATGTCCGTCGAGCGCCGCAAGCTTATGCAGGCATATGGCGCACAGCTCGTGCTCACCGACGGCTCCAAGGGCATGAAGGGCGCCATCGCCAAGGCCGAGGAACTGCAGAAGGAGACCCCCAACAGCATTATCGCCGGCCAGTTTGTGAACCCCGCCAACCCCGCCATCCACAAGGCCACGACCGGCCCCGAGATCTGGGATGACACCGACGGCAAGGTCGACATCTTCGTCGCCGGCGTCGGCACCGGCGGCACCGTGACCGGCGTGGGCGAGTTCCTCAAGGAACAAAACCCCGAGATTCAGGTCGTCGCCGTCGAGCCCGCCACCTCCCCGGTGCTCTCCAAGGGCCAGGCCGGCCCGCACAAGATCCAGGGTATCGGCGCCGGCTTTGTGCCCGACGTCCTCGACACCCAAGTCTACGACGAAATCATCCCCGTCGAGAACGACGACGCCTTTGCCACCGGCCGCGCCGTGGGCCACAAGGAGGGCGTGCTCGTGGGCATTTCGTCCGGTGCCGCCGTGTGGGCCGCACTGCAGCTGGCCAAGCGCCCCGAGAACGAGGGCAAGACCATCGTGGCCCTGCTTGCCGACACCGGCGAGCGCTACCTGTCCACGGCACTGTTCCAGAACTAAGGGCCCGTCACTTGTCGATAGGCCCAAGGCACGCCGGTCTACCCTCTCTTCTGGCGGCCTGAGCTCATCCCAACAGGGTGTCCCACGGGACGTCCGAACTTGCTACAATGTCTGCGGCGCGGAACCAGCCTCCCGCGCCGCTTTTCTTTTTTGGCCACATGCCACCAAGGAGAACCTCCCCATGCACAACAAGCGCGTGCTCGTCGCCATGAGCGGCGGCGTCGATTCCAGCGTGACCGCGTACCTGCTCAAAAGCCAGGGCTACGAATGCGTCGGCGCCACCATGCGCCTCACCTGCCCCGCGCCCGACCCCGCCACGAGCATGAGCAAAGTCGACCGCGACATCGCCGACGCGAAGGCCGTCGCCGAGCGCCTGGGGATACCCCACCATGTGCTCGACCTGCAGCAGACGTTCGACCACAGCGTTATCGAGCGCTTTGTGAACGCCTACCAGGAGGGGCTGACGCCCAATCCGTGCATTATCTGCAACCGCCACATTAAGTTTGGCGCGCTGCTCGATGCGGCGCTGGACATGGGCTGCGACTGCATCGCCACGGGCCACTATGCCAAAACGAGCCAGACGCCCGACGGCACCTGGCAGCTCCATCGCGGCGAGGACCCCAAAAAGGACCAAAGCTACTTTTTGTATTCGCTTACGCAGGAGCGCCTGGCGCACACGATCTTTCCGCTGGCAGGCCTAGACAAAGAGCGCGACGTGCGCCGCATAGCCGCCGAGCAGGGCTTTACCAACGCCAAGAAGGCCGAAAGCGAGGATATCTGCTTTATTCCAGACGGTGACTACGCGGGCTATATCGAGCGCCGCTGCGGACATCCCGCTGCACCGGGCGACATTGTGTGGCGCGACGGCAGCGTGGTCGGGCGCCACAACGGCGCGCTGTGCTACACCATCGGCCAGCGCAAGGGCCTGGGCGTCGCGATGGCGCATCCCGTGTATGTGACGGGCATCGACGCCGCCAACAACACCGTGCATCTGGGCGAGGCCGAGGACCTGGCGGCCACAGCGCTCACGGCAAACGACTGGATCTGGAGCGCTCCGGCAGAGCGCATGGAGGCGGAGCTCGACGCCGGCGGCATTCGCGTAGGTGCCAAGTACCGCTACCGTCAGAAAGACCAGGCAGCGACCCTTACGCGTGACGAAGACGGGCAAATGCTGCTAACTTTTGACGAGCCGCAACGAGCCATCGCCCCCGGCCAAGCCGTCGTCGTCTATCGCGGCGACATCGTCCTGGGCGGCGGCACCGTGACCGGCGCACTTAAGTAGCCGCGGGTTTATCGCCGCACGTGTCGAAGTACCTCAACAGCGGCACTAACCTCGATTATGCGACGCTCGAGGCCGCGGCGAATGGCCTCGAGTCGACCCTCCGCCGTCACCCATTCGCTCTGCGAAAGAATTTCGATTGCCTCATCAACAAATCCGTCCAGTCTCGATGCGTCGAACCAATCGAGTGAGTCCGCAAGCGCCAGCTGGACGGAAGGGTCGGGCCCAAACGGCTTAGCGGAAAACCCAAACTCCCCAGCTGCGAGCACGGCAGTTGGTACGTTGTACCACAGGCAATTGCCGCTATCGAACAGCGGAGCAGGCCTTATCTCCAGGGTATCGACATTGCGGATGATGCCGAAGTTTCGCCAATGGCGGTCGCTGTTGGCCAAAAGGGCATCGCAGACAATCACCTGCGACATAGACCTTCTCACAGCGGCCTCATCGGCACCATGCTTGCCAAGGTAGCGACAGTATCGATCGTATGTCGAGTTTCCCCGCTGGCTAGCAAGTGCGCCCTTAACGTAAACAGCCGGAACGTATTCCTCGCGGCCATCAAGAAAGTCGTCGCACAGACACACAGGGGCATCGAACATGCGCTCAACCGTGTAAGGAACAAACTCCCCCTTGGAAAGCAAACGACGATGCAGAGCTGTTGCAACCGCCTCGTTAAAGGGCCGTTGGTCGTCCATGCCGCACCCCTTGACCAGAACGCGAACACCGTTGCGAATCATCCACGATTTAGGAAGCTCGCCCTCGGATGTGTTGTCGGGATTTTTAAGACCGATGCCCTCCAGCCAACCCGAACGCCCCTCGGGCGCCGATCGCTCAAACTCGTTCTCAAAGTAATTGATGTTTTGCCATTTGAGTTCGGCGCAATCGGTCGGCCGCAGCCAATAGCAATCCGAAAGCGAGAGGCCCAGGCACTGAACCGGCACCTCGACACCGTTGACAATCCCCAGTTCACGATAGCGCGAGACGAGTCCGGGGCGGACGTCAGGCACCGACCGATGCCCCCACCACGCGTTGAGCTCCCGCTTATTCACCGTTGGAGAAGAGCTCGAGCACGTGCCAAACGGCATCCTCTGCTCATCGAGTACCTCGGCGATTTCGAAGGGAAACTCACGCGTCGGATCAAATGAGACACGCGCAACCTCGTAATCGGCGGACATCAGCGTAAATTTGCGCCCCACATCGGCCGCAGGACGGCGTCCACGTTTGCGGACCTTTTGATAAGCGACCGCGGAATTGTACTCGACCATCTTCCGTCCGCCCACAATATCGCACGCGAGCGTTCCTGATGAGGCAAGTTGAGATATGCGGGCTTTCGTAACGCCCAGCAGGCGGGCAGCATCACCCATAGACAAGTACTCAGACGTATCCATACACCGCATCACCTCGTTAAGTAATTTAAACGTTTAGTTAATAGATTACATACATCATAATACTAATCAACCCAAAGCGAAAAAAGGCCCGAGAAATCGGGCCTTAGCGATGGTCAGCCGAGTCGCAAGCTACTCCCCTAGCGCTGAACGTAGGCGCGAACCAGCTCGTAGGTATTGCGCACGCCGTCGATGTGGCAGCGCTCGTAGTTGTGGCTCGCGTACACGCCGGGGCCGATCAGACCATGGCGAATGTCGTAGCCGGCCGAGAGCGTGGCCTCGACGTCGGAGCCGTAGTGCGGGTACACATCGATGGCGTAATCGAGCTCCAGCTCGCGCGCGATGTTGGACAGCGTGGTTACCAGGTCGTAGTTGTACGGACCGCCCGAATCCTTGGCGCAAATCGAAACCATGCGCTCGGTGCAGCCCAGGTCGTCGCCCACGCAGCCCATGTCCACGCTGATCATCTCACGCGTGTCGGCCGGCACAAAGGCACCGCCGTGGCCGACCTCCTCGTACACCGTAAAGAGCAGCGATACCTTGCGCGAGAGCGTCACCTCGCCAGCGGCGACGGCACGCGCCAAGCCCAGCAAAATGGAGGCCGACAACTTGTCGTCCAAGAAGCGACTCTTAATGTAGCCGCTCTCCGTCACCGTGGTACGCGGGTCCATAGCGATGATGTCGCCGGTCTGAACACCCAGTTCGAGCACATCGTCCTTGCTGTCAACGTTCTCGTCGAGCAGGATTTCCATGTTCTTCTCGATGGTCTTGACCGGCTCATCGGCCACATGCGCCGAAGGCTCGGTATTGAGGACCACACCCGTGTAGACATTGCCGTCACGCGTGTAGACGGTGCAGTTCTCGCCATCGGCCGTAGACCACTGATGCCCGCCGAGCGTCGTGGGACGCAGGCGGCCATTGTCCTTGATGGAGCGCACCATGGCGCCCAGGGTGTCGACATGACTCGCCAACACAAGCGGCTCACCCTCGCCGCCAAGCTCGACCAGCACGTTGCCCTTATTGGAACGCTCGGGGCCAAAGCCCATATCGCGCAACGTTTCCATTAGATAATCAGTCGCCGCACGGGTATAGCCCGTAGGCGAAGCAATAGAAGTCAGCGTCTTAAGCTGTCCCGCGATATAGGAGAGCGTCTCCTCTAGAGAAGCATCGATATTGGAACCCATATGCATCCTTCCAAATAAAACTAAGACCGAATCCCGATTTTAACCGTTCTACACGTGCGATGCCCTAGAAGCCGAGCCACCTCCAGACGTCCTCGCGCCGATTTTGCGCACGCGCACGGTTTATAATCCGAATTGTGCATAAAGCTTTTCGATTTCTGCATAAATATAGGGCATTCTTTTGCTTCGTCTCAGGGTACCCTACCTTGGACCGTGCAAAAAACGGAGTATTCTGCACCGCGGCCCCCAACGGCCCCATCACAAACGACAAAACGACGCGGCTACAGCAAGGTTGCAGGTCGTCGCAAAGCAGAAACTGCAGCGACAACCCCTCCGGTCATCGATAGTCCGTCCGCAATGGCTGTCGATGGGCGCCTGCGGACCACTACGGCCCATTCACAACGCTATGCATTTTTCAGAGTCTGCTGAATACTCCCAAAAATGCACGCTGGGAAGTGCACCACCTATCCGCAGCGGGCGGTATGCCTTGGCTTTACCCATCTCGGGGCATCGACGCGGCACAAAAAGCCCCGCCGCGCGTAGCGCGGCGGGGCCAGCGGCAAGTCAAAAGACTATATGCCTACGGGCGAAGGACCACCAAACTGGGCTAGGCAGCCGGGCAGATCTTCTTGAAGAGCTCGATGACATCGTCGAGCGTCGCCTCGCGCGGGTTGCCCGGGAAGCAGGCATCGGCCATGGCGTCCTTGGCCAGGACCTCGATCTCGTCAGCCTTCATGGCCTCGCAGACGTGCGGGATGTCCACGTCGGCGGAAAGCTGCTTGACGGCGGCGATAGCGGCGTCGGCAGCCTCGTCGGTGCTCATGCCCGTGGTGTCAACGCCCATGGCGACGGCGACCTTGGCCAGGCGCTCGGTGCAAACCGGCTTGTTGAACTCCATGGCGATCGGCAGCAGCATGGCGCAGGCGACGCCGTGCGGGGTGTCGTAGTGAGCGGACAGGGTGTGAGCCATGGCGTGGTCGATGCCCAAGCCGACATTGGAGAAGCCCATGCCGGCGACATACTGGCCAAGAGCCATACCCTCACGACCGGAGCCGGGCTTGCCGGACTTGGCCTCGGCGACGGAGTCGCGCAGGTTCTCGCTGATCAGCTTAATAGCCTCAAAGTGGAACATGTCGGAGAGCTCCCAAGCGCCCTTGGTGGTGTAGCCCTCGATGGCGTGGGTCAGAGCGTCCATGCCGGTAGAGGCGGTCAGGCCGGCGGGCATGGAGGCCATCATATCGGGGTCGACGACGGCGACCTCGGGGGCGTCGTTGGTGTCGACGCACACGAACTTGCGGACCTTCTCGGGGTCGGTGATGACGTAGTTGATGGTCACCTCGGCGGCGGTACCGGCAGTCGTCGGCACAGCGATGGTGAACACGGCGTGGTTCTTAGTGGGAGCAACGCCCTCGAGGCTGCGGACATCGGCGAACTCGGGGTTGTTGATGATGATGCCGATGGCCTTAGCGGTATCCATGGAGGAGCCGCCACCGATGGTCACGATAGCATCAGCCTCGGCGGCCTTAAAGGCCTCGACGCCGTCCTTGACGTTCTGGATAGTGGGATTGGGCTTGATCTCGGAGTAGAGGCTCCAAGCAATGCCGGCAGCGTCGAGCTCGTCGGTCACCTTAGCGGTAACGCCAAACTTGACGAGATCGGGGTCGGAGCAGACGAAGATCTTCTTGTAGCCGCGACGCTGGAGCTCGCCGGGGATCTCCTTGATGGCGCCGGAACCATGATAAGAGATGGTGTTGAGAACGAAACGATTAGCCATTGATAGCCTCCCATCGTGTGCGGGACACCTATTTACGCCCCGCGCTATAAGTTCCATCCTAACGCTTTTGAAACAAAAAAGCGTGAGAACGTCAAAAGTGTTAAAGCGTTTCAACAGAATAACGGAGCCCTAGTCCTTCCCTCCCGACAGCAGCGAAGGCTAGATTATAGGAGCAATCGCCCAAAGAATACGACCGACTCAGTCTATAAATTGTTTCTGTTTTAGCAATATATGTTTGACAATACGTTTATAAAAAGATACTTTGTATTGAATAACATGCATGCAGCAAATAACGTCATTCATTTTGTTAGAAATTGCCCATGCGGTTATTGCAGCTGCATCTACTGCAACGTACAGCGTAATTCTCCGCACGAAGCAGAAGACGGTTCCAATTCGATCGAGGCGATGACACATGGTGGCTAGTGGTCCTAAATCGAGCAAGACGGCTACAAACGAATATCAAATCTCAATTGAAGGTAACCCTTATCCGCATACTCTGGCTCTCATCAACCCAGCGGGAGACAACCTCAACATCAAAAAACATGGGTTCACGGGTCCACTAGGACAGCTATTGAGTCTTAAATATACCGTTTATGACGATGCAAACGAAAAACTCTTCACTGTCGTCGACGGCGGTTTTAGCAACATGCCCAGGGTTGCGCTCATCATCGAACACGAGGAAGTTGCGGTGTTTGATTATGGCCTAAACAGACTTGAGATGAAGTGCGTAACGAACATACCGAATTACACAATAAAAGGTAACTTCCTATTTGGAGATTACGATATATTCAGCCAACGAGAAGTGAAACTATCTTCAGTTATCGTCCTTCAATGTGATAAACAATCGTGCTTTAGCATACAGGTTTTGGATAAAGCCGAATTAGCCGCCGCAATTGGAATACCTACAGCCATTGCCCTTCTTAGGGCTCGGATTGAAGAGCATCTCGAATAAATCGCAAAAAGCAGTTTGTAACAACATTCAGGAGCTAGATAGTTTTTCTGGCTCCTGAATGTTGTAACGAACATGCACCTTAGCGCTTAAGACTCGCGGTCTGCCAGTCAGCTATGATGCGGGCCCATTTCCTGTGCAAATCGCGCTCGCGGTCGATGAACATGATGGCAAACGCGACAAACAGCAGCAAGCTCGCCACGACGATGGCGTGCAGGCCCATGCGCTCAATGCACCAGTTGCCCAACACGGCGCCAAACACAAAGGTAAAGATCACGCCAAAGTACAGCAGGCCGTTTTCCAAAAAGCCGCGCCTGTGGGTGATGATGTAATCGTCCACGTTTTGCAGCGCGTTGCGCAAGTTGCCGATACACATGGTCGTAGCGATGCCGTGACCGTGGATCTTGCGGAAGCTCTCAACTTGCATGCCGCAGGCAAACGAGGTGAGGCAGTTGGCGAGCAGGTTGAAATTGCCGCCGGGGATAAAGCTCACGCCCAGCAAGATAACGGCTTCAAAAAACACCGTCACCTGGCGCCAGTGAATCACGCTGCCAAACCGCTCGTGCACCAAGTCGGCAAGCATAATGCCCACGGCAAACGACACCACGGGGAAGAAATAGCGTCCCGCCAGCGCCCAGTTGCCCTCCGAGATGCTCACGCCCACGAGCAGGATGTTGCCTGTCTGCGCGTTGGCGAAAACATGGTCGCGCCCAATGTACGAATACACGTCCATAAAGCCACCGGCGAGCGCCAAGATGATGCCCAGCTCAATAGACTCCGATATCTGTTTGGCACGCTGCATCGTCGTGCATCCTCCTTGTTGACGACTCTCTCGTGCGTTGGCGGAAACATAGCCGCCGTTCATACTGTAACCCATTGACAACATGGCGTGCGCGCGAGACGGGTTCTCCAACGCGCAGATACACAGTCTGGAAACAAACAACACCCGCATCGACGCGCCGATCCGCCAGCTCATGTACTCCACCAGTCTTTTTAGCCCCGTCCCAAAAAGACTGGTTACAATTACGTGCAGCATACAAACACCGGGAGGGATCGTGGCAAAAAAGCCTCAGCACGCTCAGAACAACCAGCGCAGTCAACAGGGCAAACAGGGCCAGCAGCAAAAGCGTGGCGGTAAGGCGCAGGCCACGGTCGCCCGCACCAAGCATTCCCAAGCGACGCCCGCCCGCCCCTGGCGACCGGGCCGCGATAAGTTCCTCCCCGTCAGCCGCGCCGACATGGATGCGCGCGGCTGGGACCAGTGCGACTTTGTCTACATCTGCGGCGACGCCTACGTGGACCATCCCAGCTTTGGTATGGCCATCGTCAGCCGCGTACTCGACGCACACGGCTACAAGGTGGGCATCATCTGCCAGCCCGATTGGACCGACCCCGCCAGCATCACCGTGCTCGGCGAGCCGCGCCTGGGCTTTCTCGTCAGTGCCGGCAACATGGACTCCATGGTCAACCACTATTCGGTGACCAAGCACCGCCGCCACACCGACGCCTACACTCCCGGTGGCGAGGAGGGGCACCGTCCCAACCGAGCTGTCACGGTCTACGGTAACCTCATCCGCCAGACGTTCAAGGACGCCCCCATCATCATCGGCGGCATCGAGGCGAGCCTGCGCCGCCTGGCCCACTACGACTACTGGCAGGACAAGCTCAAGCGCTCGGTACTGCTCGACTCGGGCGCCGACATCCTCATCTACGGCATGGGCGAGCACGCGATCGTCGAGATCGCCGACGCGCTCGACGCGGGGCTGCCCATCGATCAGATCACCTATATCAACGGCACCGTCTACCGCACAGGCTCGCTCGACGAGGTCTACGACTACGACCTGCTACCCAGCTGGGACGACCTTACCGCCGACAAGCTCAACTACGCACGCAGCTTTAACGTGCAACAGCAGAATATGGACCCCATCACCGGACATCGCCTGGTAGAGCCCTATCCCAACAGCGTCTATGTGGTGCAGAACCCGCCGTCGGCGACGTTGACGACCGATGAGATGGACGAGGTGGCCGAGCTCCCCTACGCACGCGATTGGCATCCCGACTACGATGCCGCGGGCGGCGTGCCGGCCTTTGCCGAGATCAAGTTTTCAATCAGCTCCAACCGCGGGTGCTTTGGTGAATGCTCGTTTTGCGCCCTCACCTTCCACCAAGGTCGCGTGTTGCAGATGCGCAGCCACGACTCGATCATGCGCGAGGCAGAGCTGCTCACGCGCGATCCCGAGTTTAAGGGCTACATCAACGACGTAGGCGGACCGACGGCCAACTTTAGCCGTCCCGCCTGCGACAAGCAGCTCAAGCACGGCGTGTGCAAGAACAAGCGCTGTCTGTGGCCGAGCGTGTGCAAGAACATGGTGGTCGACGAAAGCGGCTACACGCAGCTGTTGCGCGACCTGCGCCAGCTGCCGGGCGTCAAAAAGGTCTTCGTGCGCAGCGGCATCCGTTTTGACTACACCATGGCCGATGCCTCGGACGAGTTTTTACGCGAGCTGCTGGAACACCATGTCTCGGGCCAGCTGCGCGTAGCGCCCGAGCACGTGAGCGACGCGGTGCTGTCCGTGATGGGCAAGCCGAGCCGAGCTGTCTACGACGCATTCTGCCGTAAATTTGAACGCTTGAATCGCGAATACGGACTCAAGCAGTACGTGGTGCCGTATCTGATCTCGAGCCACCCCGGTTCAACCATGAAGGAAGCCGTGGACCTTGCCGAAGCCGTGCGCGACATGGGCTACATGCCCGAGCAGGTACAGGACTTCTACCCCACCCCGTCCACCATGTCGACCTGCATGTACTACACCGGTGTAGATCCGCGCACCATGCAGCCGATCTACGTGGCGCGCGACCCGCATGAGAAGGCCATGCAGCGCGCGCTCATCCAGTATCGCAAGCCCGAGAACTACAAGCTGGTGCGCGAGGCGCTAGAGAAGGCCGGGCGTCGTGATCTGATCGGCTATACCAAGCATTGCCTGATTCGCCCCGTGCCGCCACGCCCGGGCGAGACGTCTGCCGGCGGTGGGCATGGCACCGGCAAGAAGGGCGGCAAGGCCCACGGTGGCGCCGCCGGCAAGGGGCCCAAGGGCAGCAAGGGTCACGGCGGTATGTCCCGCGCGCAGAACACTGCCGGTCGCAATCGCGCGGCACAGGGGCGTCAGGGCGCCAACGGAGGCGGCAGACGCAACTAGCGCGGCGAGGCGGCATGCCGCCGTTGGCGACACGACACGCCCCACCAATAAAATGCCGCTCGCCGGGGCGTCGCAGAACGATTCCCCGGCGAGCGGCCGATTAATATTGTCTATCTCAAAACGTCGTTACTTTTTGTCGAAACGACCATAGAGCGCAAACGAGAGCGCCGCAGAGATAACCCAAGTCAAAGCGATGCAGACGACAATCATGATCAGGTTCATGGGATTGCCGCTTGGATCGGCATAAACGGGCAACGAGGTAATGCCGGGCATAACAAAGCCGAAGCACTTTGCGCCGAGAACAACGGTAAGCGCACCGCCAATGCCATCCGCGATCATCGCAGCGATAAGCGGAGTCCTGTTAGGAACCTGAACGGTAAACAAGGCGGGCTCGGAAATTCCCATAAATGCTGAGAAGGCGCACGTCATTGCAGCGGACTTGAGCTTTTCGTCGGTCATGCGCAGGGCTGCACCAAAAGACGCACCGCTTTCGGCGAGGTTATGGCAGAAAGAGATCGGGAGCAGATAGTCATACCCAAGCGTTGCGATATTGGAAATCTGGATAGGGCTCGTTGACTGATGCATGCCGAAGAGCACGATAAGCGGCATAAAGAAGCCCAGCAGAAAACCGGCAACGGGGCCTAACGTCGAGAATAGCCAAACGATACCGTTGGCAAGACCAAGACCGCACCAGGCACCAATCGGAGCGAGCACAAACAGGTTGACGGGAATCACGATAGCAAGGGAGAGCGCCGGAACGACAACGAGCTTAAAAAGATCCGGCACGACTTTGTCGATTGCACGATATACAAAAGACAAGCCAATGACGCCAAAGATAACCGGGAACACGGAATCGGCGTAGCTAAAAATCGGCACCGCAAAACCGAACAGCGCAAGGGGCGTCTCGCCCGTACCGACAGCGTTGACAATGGTCGGGTACATCAGCGATCCGGCAACACAAAGCGCAAGCGAACGGTTGACCCGGAACTTATCAGCTGTAGACATTGCCAGCAAAAACGGCAAGAAGTAGAACGGGATATCCGAAATCATATTGAATATCGCAAAGTCGCCGGCACCCGTGTCGATTCCAAAAGCCGCGATAGCAGCCAGGATGCCCTTTACGATGCCTCCCGCCACCAGTGCGGGAATGATAGCAGAGAAGATGCCGGTGATGATATCGAATACGCGAGCCGAACCTTTTTGGAGCTCAGGCTGCCCGGCATCAGCGGAGACCTCGCCACCCATCCTGTCACCTAGCATGGGCTCCAATTCGTCATATACCGACCCCACGCTGGCGCCGATGATAACTTGCCACTGCCCGTCTTTAACCTGCGCGCCCAAGGCACCGTCAAGCGTCTTAAGGGCCTCCAGGTCTGCCTTGCTATCGTCCTTCAGGTTGAATCTGAGCCTTGTAATGCAGTGCGTTGCCATAACAACGTTATCGGCGCCGCCCACGAGCTCGAGGACACGAGCGGCCAGTTCCTTCTTGTCTGCCACGACAATCACTCCTACCCAAGATCCTCGCCATTAGTGGCGATACATTTCTGATACCAATAGAAAGAGTCTTTACGCGAGCGCTCCGCAGTGCCGTTGCCGCAATTATCCAAATCGACATAGATAAGCCCGTAGCGCTTGTCCATCGTAAGAGGACCGCAGGCAACAAGGTCAATGAATCCCCAGATCATGTATCCGCGCACGTCAACGCCATCGATCACTGCTTCCTTAAGGCACTTTATGTGCTGGCGCAAATAATCGATTCGATACTCGTCGTGGATGCTGCCATCCTCCTCGACTACATCAGATGTACCGAGGCCATTCTCGGCGATATACAGGGGCAGCCCATAGCGGTCATACATCTGGTTAAGGGTAACCCTCAGGCCAATGGGATCGAGCTGCCAGCCCCACTCACTCGTCTCGAGATAAGGGTTCTTGTTTGCCATGACCAGATTTCCCGCAGTCTTCTCCCATCCCTGATCGCAGGTGGATACCTGGGAAAAGTAGTACGAGAAGGCCAGGAAGTCGACCGTGTTGCGAGCGATGAGCTCTTCATCGCCCGGCTCCATTTGAATCTCGATATCGCACGCGTCGAAATAGCGATTCATATAAGCGGGGTATTTTCCACGAGCCATCACATCCGTATAGAACCAGTTGGAATACTGGTCGTCGTGAATAGTCTGCATGTTATCTTCGGGACGGCAGGTGGCGGGATACGTACAGAATCGAGCGATCATGCCGCCAACGGGAGTATCGGGCGAAAGACGATGGACAATCTCGACGGCACGCGCATTGGCAACGAACTCGTGGTGCAGGCACTGGAAGATGGCTCGATCGAAGTTCTCCCCCTCTTCGTCTTTGACCAGACAGACCCCGTCCCAAGGCGAAAAACGCGCTGCATTGAACTCGTTAAAAGGCAGCCAGAAATCGACCAGATCGCCCAATTCCGTAACGATTGTCTCGACATAGCGGGCGAAGAAATCAATCGTCTTGCGATTCTTCCATCCCCCATATGTGGTGACAAGATTTACCGGGATGTCATAGTGGAGCATGGTGACGAAGGTCTTAATGCCGTGCTTTTTGCACTCACCCAACATGCTTCGATACCACTCGATGCCTTCGCGGTTAGGCTCAAGGTCATCTCCGTTAGGATAGATTCGGCTCCAGCAAATAGAGGTGCGGAACAGCTTGAGACCCATCTCCGCAAAAAGCGCGATGTCCTCACGATAGTGATGATAGAAGTCGTTACCGCGCCTAAACGGGTAGAACTCAACGCCGTCATCTGCGAGAGCGTTCATTAGCTCGTCATGGCAGAAGGGGTTGTTTTGATGCTTGTCCTCAATCTGGTCATGAGTCCAGGTACCATCCAGCCATCGACAATCCTGCGTCGACTTTCCCTTTCCGCCCTCATTCCAGGCGCCATCGGCCTGCGAGCACGATATGGCTCCGCCCCATAAAAAGTCGGAGTCAAACCCATGTTTTAACTTACTCATTTGCCCTCCTTGATCGGATGCTCCAGCGGATAACCCAATACTAGGAAGAACAAGATGCATAAGATATCGCATAGAAAGCGTGGGTTTATAACATTTTTTTAGATATAATACCGTTTAAGGCATCGATTCTACCGTTCACCCCTGGAGCACCCCATGGATTCGAATCTCAAACAGCTGCTCTATACGCATACCGAGACCGAAGAGTGGCATCGCACACATCCGGGAGAGCTTAGCCCGCGATATAACAGGGTGGAAACCACAACCATTAACGGCGAAGAGGTCTATCTGTTTGATTGGAAAGAAACTCTCGACGAAAACCCCGTGGGCCTTATCAAGGAGTCGCGCTTTACCGATATTCCTCCTCATATCAATCGGGATATGGAGCTTAACTACGTGTACGACGGCGTCTGCACGTTTATCGTCAACGGACGGCGACTACTCCTTAAAAAGGGCGACGTGCTCATTTGCAACACCGGCGTAGTCAGAAGCGTTCCATACGTTAAGGGCGAGCATGATATCGTCATTTCGATCGTCTTCAAAAAAGAAATGTTCGATTCGTTGTTCCTGAGCCAGCTACCCGGCGCGTCACCATTAACGAATCTTCTATTTGATTTTGTGTCCAAAAACCGCGAGGCCCGAAAATATCTCATTCTTCCAGAGGAATACGCCCGACATGCGCGACGCCTCATCGAGATGCTCTTTATCGAATATCACTTTAAAGATGCCTATTCCAATGAACTCATGAGGCACCTCGCCGTCAGCCTATTCCTTGTTCTCATTCGAGGACTGTACCGACGCTCCGCAACTGATAACCAGGCGATCATGTCGGACGAACGCATCGTGTCGATTCTGAATCATATTGAGCGAAGCTACGGCGACTGCACACTCGAAAGCATTGCGAGCGATACGGGTTATAGCACCAGCTATCTCAGCAGCTTGATCAAGCAAAAAACCGGCAAAACGTTTTCGCAAATAAAGCTCAACCAGCAGCTCACAGAGGCGGCATATCTTCTCAATAACACCGAGCGCAGTGTGCAGTATGTAGCCCGAAAAGTCGGCATCTCCAACATGTCATTCTTTTACTCAAAATTTAAAGAAGCATTCGGCGAAACGCCAGGTGCGTTCAGGACGCATCGGTCTAATTAAAGGCGTTATTACTCAGACCGATCAGCTTCGCGCGACACGGGAATGCGCAATCGAAGCAGTGAGCGCATCGCCTCTACCAGCACAAAGCCGGCGATGCCAACCGTGACCACAAGGTCGAGCGGTGTGCTCACAAACCACAGCAGCCCCATGAGATACGACCCGGCATTAAACGCAAAGTGCAGCAGAATCGTGTAGCGGAGCTTTCCGGTCGTCACGAGCACCCAACCAAAAATGAGGGCGGCAGCGCCCGCATAGCAGCCCTGCACCCAGTTCATATGCATAAAACCAAAGATGGCCGCCTGCAGCACGATTGCCGCGGCGATACCCCACGTGCTTGGGGCCGCCCAGGGCACCATGGCGCCGTCTTGCGCGTTCGCGCGGCGCCGGCGCTTCCAGAGCGGACGGCACTGTGGATTAAACGCACGCAGCGAAAACTCAAAGATGATGCCGCGCACCAGGAGCTCTTCGCAAAACGGAGCGCCGAGCACTGTGGTCAAGACAGCAAGAAGGCTGGTATCGCCCATGCCCGTCTCCTCGACGAGCTCGCTATAGTCTGCCGCGGCCTCGGGCAGCAGCGACAGTACGCCGTCGCATAGGTAGCTAATGACCACCTGCATGGATAGGCCGATCACAACAATGCAGACAATGCGCTTCCATGCCGCGCCTGCTCCCCCGCCGAGTGGGCGTTCGCCTTGCCGGCGCGCCATGAAGGAGCGGGGCCACAGATAGCGCCACCACAGCAGCGCCATCAAAAACGACGCCGTCTGAGCGGCAGCCTGGAACCATTGGATATCGAGGTTGTCGATCGGGAAACCCGTCAGCGCCGACACGATGTCCAGCACGGAGAACAAAACCATGCTCAGGGCAATATCGGCAGCAACAACGCCAAAACAGGCAAGTGCCCAAACCAGTGCATTGAGCATGCCAACCTCCTCAAAACCCGGCACTTAGGGACGTTCCTTAACTGCCGGCAGAAAAGGAACGTCCCCAAGTGCCGGCAGTTTGAAACAGTCATTGTTGATGAGAATCGGGCGCAGCGCCAAAAGCCCCGCTCGGCGAGATGTCGAACGGGAAGGTGCCGCAGCGATTGAAGGCGGCGATGAACATGCGGATGGCGTTGGACGGCGTGGTGCCCACGAGCTGGGTTGCCGCCGCGAAGGCTGCCTTTTCCTCGGGCAAGACCTTCGCGACAACCGGGGTCATGTGTTCTGCCATGGCGCTTCCTTTTTGAAACGACGGTGGTGCGGATGGATGCGGGCCACGCGGCTGGGCGACGGGCTGTGAAGGCAACCCGATTGGCCCGCATCTGGAGTTTGTTCTACGGCGTTGGTATTACTTGGTATTCCTAAGTATTACCCCGTAGATAGAATACCATACCCGACCCCATGGAGACAGAAGAAAACGAATCATTTTATTGTTGAGTTAGCGCCTGAAATGGCTTTTAGAGCGTGATGATATCCGAGATATCGAGGGCCCGAGCGTCAGCGGCATCGTGCGTGGCAAGCAACAGCATGCGGCCGTCGAGCAAGTCGAGCACGACCTCGGCGCATGCGTCGCGCGCAGCGATGTCTAGACCGGTAAAGGGCTCGTCCAGAATCACTGCGCCGCCCGGGCACAGCAGGGCTCGGGCAATCTCGACGCGACGACGCTGCCCACCCGAGAGCTCAGCCACGCGTGCATGCACATCGATCCCCGGTACCAGCAGGCGCAACAGGGCTGCGGCACTCGAGGCATCCACGCGCGCGTCGGCGCACACCAGCACATTATCCAAGGCAGAAGCGTCCTCGACCAGGCGCACATCCTGAAACACCATGGAGCACGGTGCGCACTCCCCCGCCGCCAGCGCAAGCAACGTCGACTTGCCCACGCCCGAAGCGCCCATCACACAGGTGCGTCCACCGGCGGGCACATGAAGCACCAGCCCGTCGAGCGCCGGCGCCCAAGGCGCGCGATCGCCCACGGCAAGCGCAAGCTCCGCTGCAGCACCATCGCTCGCAGCCCCTGTACGCCCGCGCAGTCCATGCCCATGCGCCCGCACGGCAGATCGCCACGCCACGGGCCCCGAAGCCCGCAGCAACCACACCAGCACGCGCTCGCATGCCCACGATGCCGCCACGACCAGCACGGTCCACGCCAGCAGGTCAGCCGTATCGATGAGCAGCTTCGCCTGATAGATGCGCTCGCCCACGGTGCCCGTCGCCATGCCGATGAGCTCCGCCGCCACGCCGGCCTTCCAGCTCATGCCGATCACGGCACGCGCGCACGAAAGCACAAACGGCAGGACCTCGCGCCAGGTATGGGCGCAAAACAGACGCCAACCCCGCACGCCATGCAGATGAAACATCTGCTCCAGCGGTTTATCCGCTTGCGCCAAGCCCTCGACCAGTGAGAAATACACACCCGGCAGCGCCATCAAAAAGACCGCCGCAATGCTCACGCGCGCCGACCCCAGCCAAATGAGCAGCAGGACCACTACGCAGGCAACCGGTGTCGCCTTAACAAACGAAAGCGCCGGCGCCACCAGGCGGGCAAACGCACGCGACCACACCGAGACTCCCGCCAGTACGCCGCCGCACACCGTGGCAAGCGCCAGCCCGCCCAGTATCCGCGCACCCGAGCCCACCAGAATCGCCCACGTGCCGGCATCGCACACCAGCCGCAGCAACGCCACCACGACAGCGCCCGGACCCGGCAAAATCAGCGGCTGTGCCACCAACGCCGCCGCGAAGACCCACACGGCAAGCCAAAAGGCGGCAACGGCACCTGCTGCCGCCACCGCCTTCATACGCTCTGTCATTTGTCGAGCAAACGCACGCACGGGCTACTCCATGTAGTAGAAATCGTCAGCCGGGAGCTTGCCGCCCACGGCGCTCGCGTCCGCATCGGCCAGCACCTGCAGGTACCCACCGAGCGCCGCCTTCATATCCTTCCCCGTCTGGCACACAAGCATGCACCCGGGAATCGCCTTTTCGGCAATCGTGGCGTTATCCACGATGCCCGCATTGACCACGGCCTGTGCCCAGTCTGCCGGCGCCGCGTTGACGGCCTCGACGCTCGCCGCATGGCAGCTCACGAATTCCGCCACGGCCTCGGGATGCTCCTCGGCAAAGGCTCGGCGCACCACGGTCACGCCCGTCAGCAAACGGGAGCCCGTGTCACCCGCCAGTTCGTCCCACGCATCGGTCAGGCTCACCGGCGCCGACAGCTTGCCCTCGCTCTTTGCGATGGCAGCGGTCTTGAACGGCTCGGGCAGCACGCCCACGGCAGACGGGTCGGCAAGCAGCGCCGAGAGCACCTCGGTGGGCTCGCTCTTAAACTCAAGCGCCACCTGGCCAGTCAGGCCCGCGCGCTCCAACAGATAGTTCATGACGTACTCTGGCGTGGTGCCCTTGCCCGTCATGTAGACGGTGCGACCCGCCAGGTCACCAAACGAGGCCACGCTCGCGTCGCCCGTCACCACGCTCAGCACGCCCAGCGTGTTGATGTCGATGACCTGCACCGCGCCCTCGGTCTTGTTGTAGAGCACGCTCGCCACGTTGGCGGGCACCAGGGCGATATCGATATCGCCCTGAATGACCTTGGGCACAATCTCGTCGGCGGCAGTGTTGATCGCAAAGTCGAACTTATTGTCCGCCTCGCCATCGGCAGCCTGGTCCATAAACTGCACCAGCCCAATCGACGTCGGACCCTTGAGCGAGGCGACGTGCACCTCGACCGGCTCTGCGACAGCACCGGCGCCGTCCGTGGCAGCCGAGCCCGCGGCGGACCCCGCCCCCGCAGCTCCGCCGCCACAGCCAGCCAGCGCGAGCGACAACGCGCCCGCGGCGAGCGCCGAGGCAAACCCCCGGCGCGACAGCTCAACATTAAACGCGCGCATCGCTAGCACGTCCCCTCGTTAGGCATCGTCCATGCGTGATGGTCGGTATGCAGCAATTCCTCGGCCAGCGGCGAGAGCGGCGCACCCAAGAACTCGCTATAGCACGCCTGAACATCGGGATTCTCGTGCGAGAAGCGAATCTCGGCGTTCGTATCGAGGCCCCAGAGCACCTGACCGCGCTCGGCTGCCAGCTCGCAGCCGTCGTGGATGGGCTGACCGCCGCCACCGACGCAGCCGCCGGGGCACGCCATAACCTCAACGAAGTCATAGCTCGCACGACCGTCGCGAATCGCGTCGAGTAGGCGGGCGGCGTTGCCCAGCCCGTGCACCACGGCGACGCGCACCTTGGTGCCCTCGATATCGGCCGCGGCTTCCTTCCAGCCGTCCAGGCCGCGCACATCGGTAAAGAAGTCCGCATCGGGGTTCTTGCCCGTCACCAGGTAATAGGCCGAGCGCACGGCGGCCTCCATCACGCCGCCCGTGGCGCCAAAGATCACACCCGCGCCCGTGCCAAAGCCCAGCGGCGTATCGAGCGGCTCCTCGACCAGCGTGTCCACGCTCACGTGGCTCGCGCGGATCATGCGCACCATCTCGCGCACCGTCAGCGCAACGTCCACGTCGGGTGCGCCGCCCTCGCCTACCATGCTCGGCAGCGCGCACTCAGCCTTCTTGGCCGTACACGGCATAACGGACACCACAAACAGGCGCTCGGGCTCAACGTCCAGCACCTTGGCATAGTAGGTCTTGGCAATAGCGCCGAACATCTGCTGCGGCGACTTGGACGTGGACAAGCTGTCGACAAACTCCGGATAGCGCGCCTTCACAAAGCGCACCCAACCTGGGCAGCAGCTCGTAAACATGGGCCAGCCGCGGCTGTCGCCTTCGCCTTTGGCGGCGGCGCCCAGGCGCTCGAGCAGCTCAGAGCCCTCCTCCATAATAGTGAGGTCGGCCGAGAAATCGGTGTCGAACACGTACTCAAAGCCCACGCGGCGCAGCGCGCAAGCCAGGCGCTCAACGGTGGCCTCCTCGCGCGGAATGCCGAGTTCCTCGCCCCAGGCGCTGCGCACGGCCGGCGCGATCTGCACCAGCACGATCTTGTCGGGATTAGCGAGCGCGTCAAACACGGTCTCGGTATCGTCGCGCTCGCGCAGCGCGCCCGTCGGACAATGCGTGATGCACTGACCGCACGCGACGCAATCGGTCTTGCCGATCGGCGCGCGCCCGCGGGTACCCACGGCGGTATGCGTGGCGCGGTTGGTCAGGTCCCAAATCCCTAGGCCCTGCACGCTCTCGCACACCTTGATGCAGCGCATGCATTTAATGCACTTGTCGTTATCGCGGATGATGGGGAAATCGAAGTCCCAGCCCTCGCGCGCCAGGTGCTGCTCGTACGGCAGATAGAAGATGCCCAGGTCGTTGGCGATGGTCTGCAGGTTGCAGTTACCACTGCGCACGCAGCTCGTACAGCGCGAGTCGTGTTGGGACAGTAGCAGCTGCACGTTGGTGCGACGCGCCTCGCGGGCCTTGGGGCTGTTGGTGTGGACCACCATGCCGTCGAGCACGTAGTTGTTGCAGGCGGCAACCAGCTGGTCGCAGCCCTCAACCTCGACCACGCACACGCGGCAGCCGCCGATCTCGTTTAGATCGCGCAGGTAGCACAGGGTGGGAATCTGGATACCGACGGACTTGGCCGCGTCCAGGATCGTGGTGTGCTCGGGTACCACGACCTCGCAATTATCGATAGTGAGCTTGACCATATTGAGTGCTCCGCTTTCGGTGTTATCGCTGACAGTGGGGTTGTTGAGCTCTACCATTCCAGGTTCCTCCCTCCGCGGAACGCGCCAAAGCCAAAGTGGTCGCAACGCAGGCAGCGACTCGCCTCTTGGCGTGCCTCCTGCTCGGTGAGACCCTGCTCGACCAGATTCCAATCGTGAATGCGCTCGCCGGCCTCGCGCTCGCCCAGCTCGCAGCGGCCGCACTCGTGCTTGCCCTTAAACTGAACGGTCGGCAGTTCCACGTCGAGCTTGATCTTGTGGTCGAAGCCCAGATAGCGGTCGATGTTTGCCGAAGCCACGCGGCCGGCGTTGATGGCACGGATGACGGTGGCGGGACCGGTCTGGCAGTCGCCGCCGCTAAAGAGGCCATCAAAGTTGGGCACGGCGCCGTCCGAATCGGTGACGACGCGACCCCACTTGCAGGCGATGCCCATATCCTCAAACGGCTTGGAATCGATGTCCTGGCCAATGGCAACAAACACGCGCTCGCAGGGGATGACGCGCTCGGGCGTGGCGGCGGCACGCGGGGCCGGACGACCGCGACGGGGCTCGCCGATAATCTGCGGTTGCACGCGCAGGCCACTCACGTGACCTTCCTCGCCCGTCTCGATAGCGAGCGGTGCGGTGAGCTCCAGGACCTCGCAGCCCTCGGCCTGGGCGCCGGCAATCTCGGCGTCCTGAGCCGTCATATCGCAGATGCGACGGCGGTAGACGATGCTTACCTTTTCGGCACCGCAGCGCACGGCAGAGCGAGCCACGTCCATGGCCACGTTGCCGCCGCCGATGACGCACACGCGCTGGCCGCTCAGGTCGGGCAGCTCGTCGTCACCGATGGCGCGCAGCATCTTGACGGCCGACTCCACGCCGGGCGCCTCTTCGCCCGGAAGGCCGAGCTTCTTATCGCTGTGGGCGCCAATGGCCAGATAAACGGCATCGAACTCGTCGCGCAGGCGGGCAAGCTCCTCACCATTGACGGAGTGGTCGAGTTCCACGTCGATGCCGGCGCTCAAGATCCAGTCGATCTCGGCCTGCAGGCGCTCGCGCGGCAGACGGTAGCTGGGAATGCCATAGCGAAGCATGCCGCCCAGGCGGCGGCGCTGCTCAAAGATGGTCACCTTATGGCCCATCACGGCCAGGTAGTAGGCGCAGGAAAGGCCGGCCGGGCCGCCGCCAATCACGGCGATGCGCTTGCCGGTGTTGTCGGCCACGCTGGGCTTGTAATCGTTAAGGTCGCTGTGCTCAACGGCAAAACGCTTGAGGGCGAGGATGTTCATGGGGTCGTCGACCATGCCGCGACGGCAGTGCATCTCGCAGGGATGCTCGCACACCAGGCCGCAAACGAGCGGCAGCGGGTTGTTCTTGCGGATGACCTTGACGGCATCGGCATAGCGGCCGGCCTCGACGAGCGAAATGTAACCGGGAATGTCGACGTGCGCCGGGCAGCCCGAGACGCACGGGACGCGGGCCTCGCGGTCAAAGCCGCAGGAGTGCTCGCGGATGTGATGCTCAAAATCGTCGCGGAAACCGCGGATAGCCGTAAGCGCCATGGCACCGGCCTCGTAACCGATGGCGCAATCGCTCGAAAGATAGATGGTGCGGGCGGTGCGCTCAATCAAGTTTAGCGTGGACTCGTCGGCGCGGCCCTCGAGCACATCGGCGAGCAGATCGCTCAGCGCGCTCAGGCCCACGCGGCAGGGCGTACACTTGCCGCAGCTCTGTGTCGAGCACAGGTTGACGAGCGCCGCCGTAAACTCAACGGGGCACGGGGCGAGCGAACTCACCGCCAGACGGCGTCCGAGCGCATCGTGCAGGTCGTCCATGACGGCTTGAGCGTGGCTGCGTTCCATTACGTGCAGTCGTGCCATAAGATCCCCTCTCACATGGCAGCCCGGAGGCGAGGCCGAGCGAAATTGCTACACGCACAACACTGAGCTAAAAAGTTGTTAGGTCTCCACACGGTTCGGCAGGCGGTATAAAATGTCACCCCCAGCGGTGAAATAGAACATTACCGCAGATAAAAGCCATATTTGATAAAACGCGTTACCAAATGACAATGCCCCGCCCACGCAATCACGTGGACGGGGCATTGCTCCAGGTATGCGGTCAGCGACCCTGTTGCTTTTACTTAAGCTCGGGCCAGTAACCCTTGTTGGCCTCGATCATGTCGTCGAGAACCTCCTTGGCGACCTTCATCGACGGCACGGTCTTGTTGAGCGTAAAGGCCTTAAGCGCCTTCTCGTACGAGCCCTCGATCGTAGCCTCGACAATGAGCTTCTCGGAGTTCAGCTGCTGCATCATGAGGCCCTGCTGGAACAGCGGAATGTTGTCGCGACTGATGACCTCGGGGCCGTTCTTGCCAATGTAGGCAGGCAGCTCGACCATAGCGTCGTAGGGCATGTTGGGGATGGCGCCCTTGTTCTCGCAAATGACCAGGAAACGCTGCTTGGTGTCGTTCTTCAGAGCGATGGCCAGGTCGGCAATCCAGTCGCCGTGGCTACCCGCATAGAACGTGCTCTCGTCGATCTCGCCCGTCTTCTCGTAGTGATCGATACCATCAAAGAGGTTCTTCTCACGCGTCTCCTCAACCTCGTTAGCACGGGTGCGCTCGGGGTTGGAATGCTCGACGAACTCCTTCTGCTGCAGGTAGTAGTTCAGATACGTGTTGGGCAGGTACTCCGGGAAGCACTCCATGATCTCGTACTCGCCCTTCCAGACGTAGTACCAGCTGCCCTTGGTGTGGCGGTTCTGCTCAGGGTGCTCGTCGGTAGCCTCCTCGGGCTTCTTTGCCATGAGCGAGCCCATGCCCTTGAGGTAAGAATCGGGCAGCAGAATCTCATGCTCCTTGATGTACTCGCGCAGCTGCGGCAGGACCTCCTCGCCCTTGTGGCGGATCGAGGTGAACCAACCAAAGTGGTTGAGGCCAAAGTAATCGTACTCGACATCCTTCTTGTCGATATCGAGCGCGGCGCAAACCACGTCGATGATTGCGATCGGCATGTCGCAGATGTTGATGATGCGAGCGTTGGGACGCAGCACGCGGCAGCCCTCGGAGACGATGGCGGCAGGGTTGGAGTAGTTGAGAATCCAGTAGTCCTTCTTGGCGTACTTCTCAACGTCATCGATCAGCTCGACCATGGGGAAGATAGTGCGCATGCCATAGGCAAGGCCGCCGCAACCGCAGGTCTCCTGACCCACGCAGCCGTGACGCAGCGGAATCTTCTCGTCCTGCTCGCGCATGGCGTAGCCGCCCACGCGCATCTGGGCAAACACGAAGCTGGCGTCGGTAAAAGCCGTCTTTTTGTCGGTGGTCACCGTGAGCTTGATGTCCAGGCCGAGGTCCTCGTGCAAAATCCAGTCCACGAGCACGCCGATCTTGCGCTGGCGCTCCTCGTTGATGTCGTACAGACGAATCTCGTCAACGTCGAGCTCGTCCTTGCGCAGGGCGATGGACTTGACGATGCCGGGGGTAAAGGTGGATCCGCCACCACACAGAGTAATGATCATTGTTTACTGCTCCTTCTCAATTGCGTTCTCGACCTTGTCGCGCATCTCGGCGACCTTCATGCCAAAGATGATCTGAATATTGTTGCCGTTGCGGTTGATGCCGCTGTTGGGCACGTGGTTGATGAGGTTCTCATCGATGAGGTCCGGGTTCTTAACGTTCACGCGGAGACGCGTAAAGCAGTTCTCGAGCTCCTCAATGTTGTCCTTGCCGCCAAGACCTGCGACCAGGTCGGCAATACCTGCATCGACGCCCTCTGCGGGAGCCGCGGCAACAGCGCCCTGCTTCACCGCGACAGACGCGGCAGCTTCGCCCTCGGCAACGGACTCAGCAAGCTCGGACTCTTCCTCGCGACCAGGCGTGTGGAGGTTGAGCTTCTTAATAAGGAAGGTGAAGAGGAAGAAGTACAGAGCGGCGTTGACGACTCCGAGCACCAGCATAACCGGCCAGTTGGTCTTATCGACACCAAGAACCAGGTTGGAGACCACGATGTTGATGATGCCGCCTGCAGTCGAAGCGGGCACGGAGAGGACCTTGAGCAGGACCAGGAAGATGCCGGAAAGAACCGAGTGAACGACAAAGACAAAGAGGAAGTCCATGGGCTCGGTCACGCAGGAGAGCACGGCGGTGATGATCAGCGGGATGATAACGGCTTTGGTCTTGTCCTTGTTCCCCTTGTAAGCGGTGACGATAAAGGCGAGACCGATGCCGATGTAGGGCCACAGGTTGTTGAAGGTATAGCTGTTGAAGTAGGTGCTATCGGAGAAGGGCTGGCCCGTCATTGCCATCTCGGCGACACGGATGGGATAGGCGCCGGCGATAACCTGATCACCCAGCGTCAGGGTGCCACCCACATCGGAGAACTGGAACGGGGTGTAGATGAGGTGGTGCAGGCCAGTGGGAACGAGCAGCTTGTTGAGCATACCGTAGATAAACAGACCGATGTTGCCCGACTCCTTAATGATGCCGGCAACGGAGGAGATGGCACCCTGGACAGGAGGCCAAACGATGCAGAAGCCAGCGCCCATGATCCAGGAGATGATGATCATGATCAGGAACGGAAAGCGAACGCCCGAGAACATCGAAAGGGCAATGGGGAACTGCTTGTTCGAATACTTGTTGAACACGGCACCGGTGATGCAGCCCAGAATGATGCCGCCAAACACGCCGGTATCGAGCACCTGAATGCCCATAACGGTGGCCTGGCCGGTTCCGGTAAGGCCGAGCATGCCGCTCGCATCGGCAAGAGAGCCGGTGGCGTTGAGCACGATGTTGTTAGCCTGCAGGAACAGGAAGAACGACATCAGGGCGATCAGCGAAGCATGGCCCTTGTTCTTCTTTGCCATGGCGCCGGCGATGCCCACACAGAACAGAATCGAGAGGTTGTTGATGATAAACATCAGCGACTGGTAGACAACGGCGCCCACAAGCTGGAACGGACCGGAGCCCAGTACGGGGACCAAAGCACAAATGGTCTTGTTGGTCAGAATGATGCCCACGATGAGCAGGATGCCGGCAACCGAGAGATACATCATCGGCTGGACGATCGACTTCGCGAACACCTCCAACGGCGCTTTGAGGTTAACTTTCTTTTTTGCGGCCATAGCGGTACTCCCCTTCCTTTTCCGCAAATTGAGACAGATGTGCCCTGGACAAGACCGTAAGCCCTGCCTTATATCAATCGATGTGTGGGCACGTTATGCCTAGAGACCAGGTTCTCCAAGCAGGTTAACAATGTGATACGCGAGATAACTCTTCTCGGCATCGGTAACGACAACGTTATAGGTAGACGACAAGTGGGCGGCTATGGCGTCCGCGCACGAGAATGCGCACGGATACGCCGTTTCATCGATTCGGAACAGCGCGTCGCCATTGATTTGCCCGGCCGTGGGGTCAAGCGCCCGCTGTGCGAAAAACTGCAGGTGGCGGACGAAACGCTCATAGGGCAACGAGGTGTCGTCGAGGGTCGTAGCATAGCGTTCGGAAACAATCGCGAGCACGTCGCGAACAAGCTGGACCGAAACGATCAGGCGGTCAGAGCGCTGCGGCATGGTGGCGTTGACGATATGCAGCGTAATGAAACCCTGCTCTTCCTCGCTCATCTGGATGCCCATATACTCCTTGATAATCTGCAGCGCACGGCCCGCAAGTGCATACTCCTTGCGATAGAACTGCTGAATCTCGAGCAGCAACGGATTCTCACAGGGGACGCCCTTGCGCTCGCGCTCCAAAGCAAGGCTGATATGGTCTGCGAGAGCGATGAGAATCTTGTCATTGATATCGACATTGAGCTCTCGACGAAGCATCTGAACGATGTCCTCGGAAATCACGAGGTTGACGGTGGGGATGGACTCTAAAAGATGTGCCAAGCGGTCGATCGTACGCGAATCCTGAGAAGTTCCCTCCTGCAACGCGTAGGTCTTTTCGACTGATGCCTCGTCGATGGCATCGCCGGCATGACGGCCAAAGCAGAGGCCTCGACCGATGACGATGAGCTCGGAGCCATCGTCCGAAGTGACCATTGCGACGTTGTTGTTAAAAACTCGCTTGATAACCACGGTACCCACCACAAGAATTTACTCGGAAAGCCAGATAACAGGCTCTTTAACAGCAACAGGGCCGGAAGCATGCTCGCGAAGAGTCGAGTTCTCCGAGCGCTCGCACACGATAACGAAGACCGTGGGATCGAAGCCGGCGGCGCGGACCACGTCGAAATCGACCTCGACGAGGGGCTGGCCCGCGTCAACGTGATCACCCTGGGCAACAAGCGCATGGAAGCCCTTGCCCTCAAGTTTAACAGTGTCGATTCCGATATGCAGCATCACCTGAGCAGAGCTGTCGTCGGACATGATGCCCAGCGCGTGCTCAGTCGGAAACAGCGCCGCGACGGTGCCGGAAACAGGAGCGCACACCGTTCCCTCTTGGGGAACCACGGCAACGCCATCGCCCACTGCACGGCTGCTAAAAGCGGGGTCATTGGTATTTTCTAGATGAACAAGCTCGCCGGAAACGGGAGCGAGGATTTCGAACTCGGAAGCCGCAGTCGTCTGCTTATCCGAGCCACCCATTAGGCGAGAAAAGAAACCCATGGTGACATGTCCCTTCATAAATATAGCCCAACCAAAATCAATCGAATGCGCCCATTGAGACGCTCGCGATCAAAGACTTTGGTTAGGCCCACGTCCGAGGGGACTCGGTAACCTTCCGCATTTCTTTTACGGGGGTTATTGTAGACAAGCCCAAAGCCGGAACAATCATTATGACCGGCGAACGGTATTTTTTCTCCGATAAACGGTATTTATGCGGTACTTAGGGACGTTCCTTTTCTGCCGGCACCCGGGGACACTCCTTGCTCTGGTGCATTGGGGACAGGTTTGTTTGCACCAGGTCGGTGCAGATTAACCTGGCCCCATTGCGCCAATTTCGTATGCGCTAGATGAAGAGCTCGCATTCCTTCCGCACGACGCAAACCTTGCTCAGCATCTGGGAAACAGCGGATAGTTTGCTGGAATCAAGCTTGCGAGCACCTCGCGGACATACGGCGATGCAGCGCATGCAGGAGATGCACGCCTCGCCAGCTGCTCGTTTGGGGTCACCCTTGTCGATAGCACAAACGGGGCACGCCGCGGCGCATGCACCGCAGGAGACGCAATCCTCTGTTGCCTCGGGCGCCATGCGGTGACCTCCAGCTTGTTTATAAGGACGATTGCCGGGGATAGAGGGCTCGGACGCATCCTCAGCCAACAGCTTTTGCTGAATTTGCTGAGCAAACTCAGCAAGCTGCGCCGCATCCTGCGCATCCGGACGACCGGCAGCAAACTGTCGCGCAATGGAATGTTCTGCAATGGCCGCAACTGCCGCGATCACCCGGAATCCCGCATGCTTCGCAACGTCCTCCAGCTCTACGAGCGTGTCCTCAAACGCGCGGTTTCCGTAGACGCACACCAGAACGGCCCGCGCTCCGTTGCCGTGAACCATGCCCAACCGGTCAGCCACCACAGCCGGGATTCTACCGGCATACGCCGGCACAGAGATTACGGCCACGTCGTCCTCAGTCATCGAGACAGCGCTGAAATCTAGCCCGCTATCGGTCAGATCGACGGTAACGGTATTCTTGTCCAGTGCCCCGGCCACAAGGCCAGACACCTTCTGCGTTCCACCCGTCGGACTAAACACAATTTCGAATACGCTCATCGAGACACCCTCCCCCTACGTCTGGCAACGCGTCAAGCCGTTTTCACATCCAGCCAGAGTATACGGCACGTGGGATCCCCATTTTGGTGCATCAAGCACCCCAATGCACCAACCCTACGCTGTCTGCCTCTTCGTTTTGTATAAATTACGGTACAGATTGTATATATTTACGGGATACCGCCGTGTTCTCCCGAGGTACCCCATCCTGGCCCGTGCAAAAAACGGAGTATTCTGCAACGTGACCGCGCCAGCAATACCCCGAGCGGGCAAACCTTTAGGGCGCTGCGTCATTTTGGGTTCCGACATGGCGAGAATGACGCGCCCCTGCTCCGGAAAACGACGAAATCTGACTCAGAACGCTCGCTAGGGATATCCGAAAGCCACCGTTGGCGACGTCAAATCATATGCAGACAACTCGAACTGCAGAATACTCCAAAAAATGCACGGCGCACCCCATGGGACCCATTGCCGCATGGTAGGAAACAGGCCCACGGCATCCTCTAGATGCATTCCCGAGGAAATCACATTTGAACTAGCGATCGGATACGGCAAACAAAAAGGGCCCCGAGCGTAGTTGCTCGGGGCCCTTGGTTCACCTCGCTCTAGCGGGCGATGCGTATGTTACTTGCGCTTGCCGCCGCCGTCACCGGGGCGACGGGAGCTGCCGCCGCGCTTGCCGCCACGACTATTGCCATAGCTACCACGATTATCGCGACCGCCGGCACGGCCGCCGCGGGAGCCGGCCTGGTTGCCGCCACGCCCGCCACGATAGCCGCCACGACGCTCCTCGCGGGTATCGTCGTAGTTGCGCCAGTCATCGCGACGATCGCGGCTGGCACGCGGATCGCGGCGATCGCGCGACTCGTTAGAGCGGCCAGCACCGCTGCGGCTGCCATTGCCACGAGTGCCCTCGCGATGCTCGCCGCCACGGCCACCGCGCTCATCAAAGCGCTTGCCGCCACGGGACTCGCCGCCGCGAGTACCACGCTCGCCACGCGAACCGCGGCCCTCGCCGCCACGGCGCTCATCACGGCCGCCGCGCTCGCCATCGCGACCGGAACGACGACGATCGCCCGAACCACGCTTGCCGCCACGCGAGCCACGGCCCTCGTCCTCGCGCTCAACACGGCGACGACCGCCGCGGTCCTCGTCCTCGCGGCGACGGCGATGCGCCTCGCCCTGGAACTGCTTGGCACGGCGCTCGGCACGGTTGCCGCGCGGGGCCTGCTCAACGACACCAGCACCGCCGCGCTCCTCGGCAGCCACCTCGCGGGCCACGCTCTCCACAGCCTCGTCCACGCGAGCCTGAACGCCCTCGCGCACGCGGGTCTTGCCGCCGCGCTTGGGACGGCTCGGACGCTCACCGTCGCCGCGACGCTCGTCTCGACCGCGGTTGGAACGACCGGCCACATCACCGTAATCGTCGCCGTTGCGTTTGCCGTCGCGACGCGCCTGCTCAAGCTTCTTCTTGCTCTTGGACTTGCCGCGCTTGGTCTTCTTCTTCACCTTAAAGGCCGCAGGATCGCGCTCGGGGTCAACCGCGGGCGGATTGGGGCCCACATGCAGGTCGCCGGCCTCGTAGATGTCGGCGGTCTTGTCCATGAGCTTCTCGATCTCGTAGAACTCATCGACATCCTGCTCGGTCACAAACGTGATGGCCCAGCCCAGCTCGCCGGCGCGGCCCGTACGGCCAATACGGTGGATGTAGTCGGTCGGCTCGGCCGGCACGTCAAAGTTCACGACGTAGCGCACGTCGCTGATGTCGATGCCGCGGGCGAGCACGTCGGTTGCCACCAACACGTCGACGGTACCGTCGCGGAAGGCCGAAAGGGCACGCTCGCGCTGAGCCTGGCTGCGGTTGCCGTGAATCGCGGCGGCCTTGATGCCCTTGCGCTCCAGACGACGGCAGCAGCTGTCGGCGCGGTGCTTGGTGCGCATAAAGACGATGGTGCGCTCCGGGCCCTCCTTCTTGAGGAACTCGGGCAGCAGGTTGTTTTTGGCCTCGATGGACACCGGGAACACAAACTGGTCGACGGTGTCGGCGGTCGACGTGGCAGGTGTGATCTCCACGCGAGCCGGGTCGCTCACCAGGTCGGTGATCTCGCCCACGGCCTCCTCGTCGAGGGTCGCCGAGAACAGCAGCGTCTGACGCTCGGCCGGCGTCTCGCGCACAATGCGCCGGACGGCGGGCAAAAAGCCCATGTCGAGCATACGGTCGGCCTCGTCGAGCACCAGGACCTTAACCTCGTCCAGGTGGCAGGCGCCCTGCTCGATCAGATCGACCAGACGGCCCGGCGTTGCGACCAGGATGTCGCAGCCGTACTTAAGTGCCGCGGTCTGCGGCTTGTAGCTCACGCCGCCCACGACGGTCACGGCAACATGGCCGGTGACGTCGGCGATTTTGCTTGCGACCTCGTCGATCTGCTGGGCGAGCTCGCGCGTGGGGGTGATGACGAGCATCACGGGGCCGCGGCCGTTGCCCTCGGGCTTTTTAACACCGCGACGGCGGTTGCGGCCGCCGCGCTCGCGCACGGGCTTGGGCGGAGCAATGTGCTCCAAATTGTTCATGGTCGGCAGCAAAAAGGCGGCCGTCTTGCCGGTGCCGGTCTGAGCGGCGGCAAGCAGGTCGCGGCCCTCGAGCACCACGGGGATAGAGCCGGCCTGAACGGGCGTGGGCGCCGTGTAGCCCAGGTTCTCGATAGCACGGAGCATCTCGTCGGAGAGGCCCAGCTCGTCAAAGGCGGGCAGGCTCTCGGTAGCGGACTCGACGGCCTGGGCAGCATTTGCCTCGTCGGCGGCATCGAAGGCAGCCTGGGTCATGGCCTCGCGGGTCTCGTCCAGAATCTCGGCGTCGGTGACGTCGGATACAGAATTACGCATATGTTGTTGTTCCTTATCTGCACGCGCAAGGGGCACGGCATGCGGCCGCGCGGGCGTGCTTGGTAGTGCGCTAATACATACAAAAACGGGTGCGCACAGAGAGGACGTTGCTCAGCACGCTGGCGATCGCTTTGGCAGCCCTATCACGCGCCGTCCAGACGCAGCGGCCCTAAGCGATGGAGCAGATTCGCCGCCGGTTAGTATACCCGTACTCCGTATGCCCCCACGTAAACCACAGATGACGAGGCGGACGAGGTGGGCCCGGCTGATTGTCTCGGTCTGTAACATCTACAGGGCAAATCTTCCTCTACGTGTTACAGATCGAGACAAACGGTCGACACGGCTCACAAACGTCTCAATCTGTAACAGTTAACGAGTAAAATCGGCCCTAATTGTTATAGATCAAGACAGAGGGGGATTTCCGTCCAGTCCAAACCAAATCTCTCAGTCTTCCTGCAATTTCGAACATGTGGCCTATAATGTTGCTTTGGTTACGCTATATATTGCGCAGCCATTTAATACGTCGCCCACCGGGGGCCATTAATTCCTATCGCCATATTGGCTAGGAAGCAATCAAAGGAGGTATCCGTGGCAGCAGAGACGCCTTGCTCGGTCCTCTATAACGATATTCGCTCGTTCGGCGGTCTTAAACATCTCGAGATCGCCCGAATGCTCATCAATGGAAACTCTTATCTCGGCAGTACCCTGCTCGAGAAATGCTCTTCCAACCGCTCGTATCTCACCCGTTACATCGTCCATCGCAAGCCTGACCAGTGCGCGCCCTCCATCTACAGCGACTTTACCGTCACCACGCTCAACCTTTCCTCGGCAATCTGCAGCAAGCTCGGCGGCGGCGAGTCCGCCTATCGGGCAATCGCCGAGCACTATCGCGGTCCGGCCGCCAACGAAATGATGTCGGCTCTCGCCAGCTACAAGCTGGACAGCCGCCTATATGCAAATGCCCTCAATCGCATCGACAACTTTGACGGCAATGCCGTGCGCGAGAAAAGCACGCTTTACCTTATGCTCTTTGTGGCAACGGGGGCGCTCGCCGATCCCGTTCAGGGCGTGGCCACCGTCGAGCGCTTTTGCGACAGCAAGACGGGCGAGCACTTTGGCACCACCGAAACTACCGTCGGACGTGGCTTTATGAGCAGCCTGGAGCAGCCGCGCACCGTCGCCCCCAACCTCGGTCTGCTCAGAACCCATGCCGACAACTGCGCCGACATGCAAATCCATCCCCTCACACGCGATCCGCACGGCACCGTGATTGGTTCTTTGCCCAAAACCTCGCCCAGCATCACCGATGTGGGCGCCGACGCATCGCGCGAGCATCTTCGCATTTGGCTTGAGGGTGAGCACTGGTACGCCCAGGGCCTTGGATCGACCAACGGCACGGTGCTCGAATCGGGTGCAGGCGACGGCGATATTGTGATTGAGCCGCCGCGCGACCAACGCGAGCCCGGCAAGATTTATCCCCCAGTGGAAATCGAAAACAGCGACAGGCTCCATCTGGGTCTCTACACGACATTCCTTGTCATTGTGGACTAGCGCGGACGGCGATCGAAAGACGGTCGCCGTCCGTCTTTCGTCTTCTACCTTCTGCGTCGTAAACGACAATGCTCAGCGGTATACGTGGGCAGTGCGGCTATCGTGGTACTTTACCGATATCCGCACTGTTCGCGTATACGTGCGGCAACCCATGCCAGACAAAGGAACGCCATGGATACTACCGATAGCGCCTATGGCGACAAACTCATCCGTCTCGACACGTTCGATACCGCCGTGGCGGTCGACCCCAGTGCCGAGGACGACGCCAAACGTCGGTTTATGACGCTTATTCTCCAGACGGCCCACCGCAACAACGGCAACATCGGGCACGTGCTGCGCGCGACCAACACGAGCGGCGAGGTCTTTGCCGTCAAGCTGCTCAAGGACAACGCTATCCTTTCCGGCCAAGCCCCCGACCGCTCCGCCGAGCAATCGGCAGCGCACCTGGCCAGCACCGCCGCGCTGTTCGAGGAGTACCGTCATCTGTATACCGTCTCGCACCTGCGCGGATTTCCGCGCGTCTATGGCTACGGATCGTGCGAGGATGACCCTCTCATCCTCATGGAGTGGGTCGAGGGCACCTCGCTCAAGCAGGCGCTGCCCCTGCTTCCGCACGACGCCTCGGGCGGGCTGACCACCCAGATGGTCGCCGCCGTCGGAAACGCCGTGCTTCGTGCGCTCTTGATGACCCAAGGCCTCGTGAATCCGGTCATCCATCGCGACCTGTCGCCTGCCAATATCATGTTCCGCACCACCAGCCGAACGCTCGAGCAGCAGATTGCTGATTGTTCCTTTGACCCCTGCCTCATCGACATGGGCTCCGCGACCATGGCTCTCGGCGACGACACGATCACCCGACGCGCCGACATCGGGCGCTTTGCCACGCCCGCATACGCCGCGCCCGAGATGCTCACGCAGGATATCGAAGGCATCGCGGCCCTTCGCCGTTCGCCGGCAATCGACGTCTATGCGCTTTCGAGCATTCTGTACCAGCTCTACAGCGGTCGCAAACCGTTTGACTTTGAGTCGACGGACGCCGCTGCAACCGGCTCGTTCTATCTCGTAAAGACCAAGACCAAGCCGGCACCGCTCGAGCCGCGCTGCGAGGGCGATGAAGCGCTCGTCCAAATCATCATGAAGGGTCTCTCAGTCGAGCAGTGCGATCGTCCCACCGAGCAGCAGATGCTCGAGGTGCTCTCGGCATACCTCACCGATGCCGAATCCGAGGGCCGCGAAGGCACAGGAGACGAGGCCGCGATTGACATCGACTCCGGTACGCACCTTAAGGTCGACGTCGCCGGCGAGCGCGCGCGAGAGATCCTGGAGCAGGCCCGGAACGATGCCATGACCCGCCGTCGCTTTATTATCGGCGGCGTCGCTGCAGTCGTTGCGGGGCTCGGCGTCATTGGCGCGGCAACCCATGGCTTTGGCATCCCCGACTACCTCGATGGCATCCGCGGTTCACTTGACGACTACACCTGGGATCAGCTGCAGGAGATTTCGCTCAAGATTAAGGCCGCCGAGACCCGTAGCGAGGCACGCGAGATTGCCAAGCGCTACCACCTGCTCGATGCCGATGGGCATATCCCCTATCCGTGTACCAAGCGCGTGAAACTCACCAACGGGCTGGAGGTCGGCGCGCAGCTTGTGGGCATCCGTCACGATGAGCTTCTGGACGGTACGGGCAAGGCAGGGCTAACGTTTATGTTCGACGCCGGTATTGCCGAGCGCAACGCTGCGGCTGAACCGCCGAGCTCCGGCTGGGCAGATTGCGAGCTGCGAGAATGGCTCGACGGCGACGGCCTTAAGCTGCTGCCCAATGAGCTACGCGCACTCATCAAATCTGTCAAAAAGGTCTCGAATAACGCTGGCGCCGCCAACAGTGCATCGTGTCTGAGCGAGTTGCCCGCAACCCTTTGGCTGCCCGCTATGGTCGAGCTGTGCGGTACGCAACCGCCCGATTCGTTTGCCAAGGACTATCACTACCTGGCAGACATCTACAACGGCGAGGGCAAAGAGTATCAGCTCTTCCGCGAGCTCAAGGTGAGCCCGTATTCCACGAACGAGACGATGGTCCGCCAGTGGAAGGGCAAGGACACCTGCTGGTGGGAGCGCACGGTGAGTCCTGACACATCGGAGAGTGGAGGCACACTCTATTTGAATCGCGTGGGCCACGACGGCGACGCCTTTACGTACGCAACGCCTGCGGACAAGCCAAACAAGCTAACCTGTGTGATCCCCGGGTTCTGCATCTAGGCGGCGGGCGTCTTGCCGTGACGGGACCCCTCCCCGGCAATTGTCTTGATCTGTAACGGTTAGAGGTCATATTTGCTGCTAGATGTTACAGAACGAGACATTAGCTTGCCGAGAACTTCGACTCATAAATGTGACTCAAGTGTGTCGATATTTTCTTGCCAATGTTGCGCAACAGAAACCCTTTCGGCGGTCGTAACGTACGAATTGTCATAGGTACCCCTTCAACGATTGGGAGAAGAAATGGCAAAGTACGCACCTAAACACTTGGAAGTCTCAGGCGGCGCCGAGCCCCATCGCGCATTCGCGGGTCACAAGACCGCGCGACTCGCCGTCACCGCAGCCACCACCATCGCAATGACCGGCTCGTCGTTGCTCGCCCCGTTCTCGGCATTTGCCAACGATCTGAGCGACACCACGGCACAGGACGCAATCATGTCCCCGCTCGCCGCCCACGCCGGCGAGGCGGCAGGCTCCGCAGTAAAGACGAACGCCCAGAAAATTGCCGACTTGCAGGCCGCAATCGACGCCGCAAAGGCTGCCGAGGCAGAAGCCAAGTCCGACTACGACACGGCGGTTGCCCCCTATACCGAAAAGCAGACGGTCCGCGACAACGCCCAGACTGCCTACGACGCTTCCGTCTCCAACAATTCGCAGGCAGAAGCCGCCGCGCGTGCCGAATACGCCCGTCAACTCGATGAAAGCGTCAAGGCGGCCAACAGCGCCAGCGCCACGTTAAAGGATGCCCAGAGCAAGCTCGACACGGCCAAGGCCGATGCCGAAAGCAAGACGAAGGCACTCGACTCCGCAAAGCAGGCGGCAGCCGACGCACGGGCCAAGCTTGAGGAAGCCCAGAAGGCAGCCGCCAACGCAACGCCGGAGGAAATCAAGGCCGCCGAGCAGTCTGCCGCAGATGCCCAGAAGGTTCTTGACCAGGCAAAGGCCGCAAAAACCGCTGCCGACTCCGCACTCGCCGATGCCCAGCAGGCTCGGAGCGCCGCGCAGAGCGCTTACAACGAGGCGTCAGGCACGCTGGCTTCCGCTCAACAGGCAAAGACCGCCGCGGATGGTAAGGTAGTCGCGGCACAGGCAGCGTATGACAGCGCGCAAGCCGATTTGGCAGCCGCAAAGGCAGGCGCCGAGGGCCCGGAGTATGACGCCGCTCAGGCAAAGGTCGATGCCGCCCAAAGCGCACTCGATCAGGCGAAGCAGCAGCAGGCGGCTGCCGAAGCAGGTCTTTCTCAGGCAAATAGTGACGTTGCATCCAAGCGGGACGCCCTCACCGGTGCCGAAAGCGAGCTCGAAGCCAAGAAGCAGACAGTCGCAGCAGCCGAAAATGATGTAACGGCAGCCCAGGCGAAAGCCGATGCGGCGCAATCGGAGTTGACCTCGGCAAAGCAGGTGCATGCTGCCGAGCTGGAGAAGGCAAAGGCCGCTCAGAAACAAGTCGACCAGGCAAAAGCCGAGAAGGAGCAAGCAGACAAGGCGCTCGAAACTGCCAAGACAAACCAGGCGGCCGCCGATCAAGCCGTTGTCGATGCACAGAAAGCATACGATACGTGCAAGGCGGCAGCCGATAAGGCTACGACGGCGGAGGCGCAGAGCGTCATCGGCTTTTACCAATTCATCGGTGCCAACGATGCTGCAGACATCATCTATAAGCAGAGCGACTTAAACCCAACGACCATCGGCGATAAAAAGGACGGCACGTCACTCGACAACGCCAAGCTTTCGTTTGGCAAGCTGCGCGAGATTAATGAATATCGCAAAAGCGTCGGCCTTAGCGAGCTTAAGGTGACGGCCGAGCAGATGGCAATTGCTCAGTCGAACTCCAATTACTCAGACGCCATGCTAGACCATTCAGACTATGCGCGATTCGAAAATGCCGCATGGAACTATGACTTGAAAAGAAATGTCGCACACCAGTGGGTTGATGAGGAAAAGAATATATTTGACCAGGCCGCAGCGAAAGCCGGCCTTGGCGAAATTGCCCCCAAAGATGCTTGGGATACTTTCTGGAGCCACGGCACCGAATTCGGAGAGCAAAAGGTAGGCTTTGGCACCGTCGGCCACTATTTGAATATCGTACAGCCTGACGCCAAAACCATGGGATACGGCATTAATTCTCGAGGAACTCATCTCTCATATACCTACATCTTGGAGGTTGACGACAACTACGGTTCGTACGAGAAAGAATATTCAATCGATGAACTCGAGAGTCTCTTTGATCAGTATCAGCTGAGTCTCTCCAAGGCCAGCGAAAACCTTGCCGCTGCAAAAGCGAACCTTGAGCAAAAGCGCAGCACAGCGGCATCGAAAGCCGATGCCGTAAAGGCAGCAGAGACCCTCGTCGCTCAAAAGCGAGAAGGCGTTGATACCGCGAACAGCAACCTTGCCACCGAAAATGGCAACGTGGCAGGTGCCGCTGCCGAGGTCGCTCAAGCAGAGCAGAATCTCGCCAAGGCAAACGGAAAAGTTGCCGAAGCCGAAGACCAGGTTAAAGCCGCCCAAAGCAACGTGGCGCCCGCAGAGCAGGTCGTCAACCAGAAGCGCGCCGAGCTTAAGGCATCGCAAGAGCAAGCCGCTCAGAGTCAGAAGAAGGTTGATGACGCCAAGGCAGAGGCTCTCTTAAAGCAGCAGGCTCTGCAAGATGCAAGGAAGGAACTTGCCAAGTATTCTGCCGATGTTGCTGCGGCCCAGGAGAAGGCTGACAAGGCCCATCAAACGCTCGATGAAGCCACGGCGGCTCAGACGTCTGCCCAGAGCGCTCTTGAAAAGGCGGAGCGCGACGCGGCTGCCAAGAAGCAGGCCCTCACTATCGCCAAGGACGGCGTCGAGGCCAAGGCAGCGACCGCGGAGCACGCCGCGAGCGATCTGACCACGGCGGAAAACGACTTTGCTTCAAAGCAGGCACATGCCGATGCGTTGAACAACGCGGCCGATAATCTCGCCACGGCCGAGGCAGCCAAGAAGGACGCCGACGCAGCAGTGACTGCGGCCGAAACTGCTCTTAGTGCGACGAATGATGCCGTAGCGAATGCCGAGCAGGCGGTCGAGAATTCTCAGGCCGCACCGGACGCCGCTGCCGCCGCTCTCGGAAAGCTCAAGTCCGTCAATGTCGAAAACGGCATCGCAACCGGCTCCGATGCAAACGCGAACGATACGCTCAATGCCCTCTTTGCCAAGTGCGTCGCCGCCAAGCAGGCAGAACATAACGCAAAGGCCGCACTTGATGCCGCTCAGGCAGACCTTGATGCTGCGACGCCCGCCTACACCGCGGCGCTCAATGCCTACAACGAGGCGAAGGCAAAACGCGTAGCCGCCGAGCAAGCCCTGAAGGACGAGATCGCCCGCCAGGAGCAAGAGGCATCGAAGGCCGAGCAGGCCAAGATCACGCAGGCTGCCGCTAAGCCGGTTGCTGGAAAGCCGTCTGCTGGCAACGCCAAGACGGCCGCCAACTCGGCACTTCCCATCACAGGCGACAATGCTGCGCTCGCCGGTGAGACGTTTGTCATCGGAGGCGTCGTGCTTGTAGCCGCCGGCGTCTTCCTAACCGACAAGAAACGTCGTCAGGAGTAAGGATTTCGGGAGGACGGCTTCTCTTCCCTTCCACCGCTTCGCAAACCCTGCTCAGCATACGCCGGGGCACCCATCACGCGGGCGCCCCGGCGTTTTACATTGAACGGCCAGGGCATCTGCTCCGAGATTGTCTCGATCTGCAACAACTAGGACCCAAATATCGGTCTTACTGTTACAGATTGAGATGTTCGGGTTACCCTCGAATGGTTTGTCTCGATCTGTAACATCTAGCAGGCAAAACAGTCCCCAGATGTTACAGATTGAGACGTTAAGTTGTGGCTCGATGTAATATCTAGATCTGTAACAGTTACTCGACAAAAACGGGTCTAGTTGTTACAGATTGAGACATTAGACCGGCTACGGTCCGCCGACCTGGCTATCACCTCGGCCAATAACAGAATGGCATACATTTCAATCTCCACTGTATACCCCCAGGGGGTATGGGTGTATAGTATCAGCAGGTTAACAATTCCAACACCAAATTACAGAAAGGAGAAGCCATGGCTCAGGATAAGTTTGACGTGGGCGGTATGACGTGCGCCGCGTGCCAAGCGCACGTGGACCGTGCCGTGAGCAAGCTCGACGGCGTCCAAAGCGTCGCGGTCAATCTGCTCGCCGGCTCTATGCTGGTGGACTACGACCCTGCGCAGGTCTCCCCCGACGATATCTGCACCGCTGTCGATCGCGCTGGCTACTCGGCCTCGCCCATCAGCGCGGGCACCGACGCCGCCTCAAGCGGCAGCTCGCAGGCCAGGTCTGGCGTCACCCATATGGAGTCGCCCACCAAAAAGCTGGAGGCCGCCGCCTCTGCCATGCGTACCCGCCTCATCATCTCGATCATCTTCCTCATCCCGCTGTTCTACATAGGCATGGGGCACATGCTCGGTTGGCCACTGCCCGGCGTCTTCACCGACCACACCCACAGCATGACGCTCACGCTCACCGAGCTCGTCCTGCTCATCCCCATCGTCTATGTCAACGACGCGTACTTTATCAATGGGTTTAAATCGCTCGCGCACGGCGCGCCCACCATGGACGCCCTCATCGCCGTCGGCGCCACCGCGTCCATTGCCTGGTCGCTCTACGCCATGTTTATCATGGCCGACCAGCTGGCCACAGGTCAGGTACACGAGGCCATGATAACGGGCATGGACAATCTGTATTTTGAGAGCGCCGGCACGATCCTGTCGCTGGTCACCGTGGGCAAATACCTCGAGACGCGCAGCAAGTCCAAGACCGGCGGCGCCATCGAGGCGCTCATCGACCTGGCGCCCAAGACCGCGACCATCGTGGCCGACGACGGCACCGAGACCGCTGTGGACGTCGACGCCATCCTTCCCGGCCAGGTGCTGCGCGTGCGCCCCGGCGAGTCCATCCCTGTCGACGGCGTCGTACTCGAGGGCGCTTCGGCCGTGGACGAGAGCGCGCTCACCGGCGAGTCCATCCCCGTGGAAAAGACCGCCGGCGACACCGTCAACGCCGCCACTGTCAACCGTACCGGCTCGTTTACCTTCCGTGCCACACGCGTGGGCGCCGACACGTCGCTCGCCAAGATTATCCAGCTCGTCGAGGACGCCAACGCCACCAAGGCGCCTATCGCCCGCATGGCCGACAAAGTCGCCGGCGTGTTCGTGCCCGTGGTGTTTGCGATCTCGGCCGTGACCTTTGCGGTGTGGATGGCACTGACCGGCAGCATAAACGAGGCGCTCACCTCCGCCGTGGCCGTGCTGGTGATCAGCTGTCCGTGCGCGCTGGGCCTGGCCACGCCCGTCGCCATTATGGTCGGCACCGGCAAGGGCGCCGAAATGGGCATTCTGTTTAAGAGCGCCGAGGCGCTGGAGAACCTACGCAGCGTGGGCACCGTGGTGCTCGACAAGACGGGCACCGTCACCCGCGGCAAGCCGGCTGTGACCGATATCACGGTAGCCACGCGCGCTGACGGCTCGCCCGCCATGAGCGAAAAGGCATTGCTCAAGCTGGCCGCTGCGCTGGAGCGCTCAAGCGAGCACCCGCTGGCCGAGGCGATTATGGCCGAGTGCGAGGCGCGCGGAATCGTCGCACGCATGGTCGAGGACTTTACCGCCGTGCCCGGGCGAGGCGTTACGGCACGCGAGGGGCAGAATGTCATCGCCGCCGGCAACGTGCGTCTGATGGACGAGCTGGGCGTGAAGGTTCCCGCCGGCCTTGCCGAACAGTTCGCGGCCGAGGGCAAGACGCCGCTGTTCTTTGCCAAGAACAGCGAGCTTGTCGGTACCATCGCCGTGGCGGACGAGGTCAAGGAGACGAGCGCCGGGGCCATCGCCGCACTGCGCTCGCTTGGCGTCGACGTGTGCATGCTCACCGGCGACAACCGCGTGACGGCCGAGGCCATCGCCCGCCGCGTGGGGTTGAGCAGCGAGCAGGTCATCGCCGACGTCCTCCCCGCCGACAAGGAACGCCACGTGCGCGAGCTGCAGGATGCGGGCAGCAAGGTCGCCATGGTGGGCGACGGCATCAACGACTCCCCCGCCCTGGCGCGCGCCGACGTGGGCCTTGCGATCGGCACCGGCGCCGACATCGCCAAGGAGGGGGCAGATGTGGTGCTCATGCGCAGCGACCTCATGGACGTCGCCCGCGCCATCGAGCTGTCGCGCGCCACGATCCGCAACATCAAGCAGGACTTGTTCTGGGCGCTGTTCTACAACGGCATCGGCATTCCGCTTGCCGCGGGCGTGTTCTTCCCTCTCACGAGTTGGCAGCTCTCGCCGATGTTCGGCGCCGCGGCCATGAGCCTGTCGAGTGTCTGCGTCGTGTCCAATGCGCTGCGCCTGCGAACCTTTAAGCCGAAAGTGGCAAAATAGGCTCACCATTCAGTCCATTTAGAACGGGTTTTCCAGATGCCCGAGATTGACCTGAAAGAGGAGCGACGCGTACTTTGATACGCGAGCGACGGCTTGAAGGTCAAGGTCGGGTGCCTGGGAAAGCCGACACAACAGAGAGGAATATCCATGCGTTTCACAATTAAGACTTCCGGCCTTATGTGCGGCCACTGCGACGCCACCGTCGAGACGGCGCTGCTCAACGTTGCCGGCGTGACCGATGCCGACGCCGATCACGAGACCCAGACTGTCCAGGTGGAGTGCGCCGACACCGTGACCGCCGAGCAGCTCGCCGCCGCCGTCGAGGGCGCCGGCGAGAAATTCCATGCCCTGTCCGTAACCGCCGCGTAGCAGGCGCTGCCTACTCAATCCTCAGAAGTTGCGGTGAAATACGGACTGTTGGGCCGCCCTAGACCTTTGAACAGTCCGTATTTCACCGCAACTGACGGGGGCATCCGGAAGATTGACCAGAAACGAGGACCCGCCATGATGGCAGACCACAAATCGGTGACCCGCATGCTCAAGACGGCACGCGGCCAGATCGACGGCATCTTGCGGATGGTCGATGAGGACCGCTACTGCGTCGATATTTCCACGCAGCTCATGGCAACGCAGGCGCTCATTGCGCGCATCAACGCCGACGTGCTCAAGGCGCATATCGAGGGCTGCGTGACTTCGGCAATCGAATCGGGCGACGAAGATCTCAAAGCCGCCAAGCTCGCCGAGATCGAACGCGTCGTCGACAAGCTCTCCAAGTAATTGGGGCATTGGGGACAGGTATGTTTGCACCACATTGGTGCAGATTAACCTGTCCCCCTTGCTCTAAATCGGGTATAAAGGCGTGCAGCATATCGAACGAAAGGCAATTTGCATGAATGACTTTATGAAGGGTCGCAATGGTGCCGATGAACTCACCATCGTGATGGGTTTTGCCGGCATCGTCATCGCGATGGTCGGATCGATAGCCCGCATCCAGTGGCTCAGCTGGATCGCCATCGCCGTTATCGTGATTGGCGTGCTGCGCGGCCTGTCCAAAAACGTCGACGCACGTCGCAAGGAGAACGAGGCCTTTGTCGCCGCGACCGCGAACGTCCCCGGCCTGGGCAAGTTCGTCGCCAGCTTGGGCGGTAGAACTGCAGCGGCCAGCACCTCGCGCGCGGCCGGCACCAGCAAGGAAGACTTTGAGCGCGCCAAGCGCACGGCCAAGAAGATGTGGAAGGGTCGCAAAACCACGGCATACCTCAAGTGCCCCAACTGCGGCCAGATGCTCTCCGTTCCCAAGGGCAAGGGCAAGATTCGCGTCACCTGCCCCAAGTGCCACGCCAAGATGGAGACGCGCTCCTAGCCGCCATACCATGGGACAAAATAAAAGCCGAGGCCTCGTGTTGAGACCTCGGCTTTTTTTGATTATGACAAAGGGACCGTCCCTTTGTCACACCTATGCTACGCCATCGCGGGCGAGCTCCTCGGCAAGCGCTTCGGCAGGCATGGCCATAATCGCGTCGAGCTCGGCGTCCACCTCGGGAATGCGCTTCACCTTGAGCTTGCGCACCAGATCGCCGCGACACATCACGTGCGTCGGCTCACGCAGTGCGCACAGGTCATCGAGCGGGTTCTTGCGTGTCACCAGGATATCGGCGGCCTTGTCGCACTCGATTGTGCCGGTCTCGCCGCCCAGCCCCAGCAGCTCGGCATTGACCTGCGTGGCCGTATGCAGCGCGAAGGCGTTACTCACGCCGACATACTTGGCAAAATAGGCCACCTCACGCCACATGTCGTACTGCGTCACGAACGGGCAGCTCGAGTCCGTGCCAAGGCCCACCTTAACGCCAGCTTCCAGTGCGGCACGGGCGCTCTCAATGATGCCCGAGCACACGATGTCGCCGTTCTTCTTTTGCGTATCGGTCGAATGGGTCTTTTCCGGGTCGAGCAATACAAACGGCAGCGCCGGGCTGATAGTGCAGGTAACGCTGGGCGCACGCCCCTCGAGCTGCGTGCCCGCGGCGCCACGGTACAGCTCCAGGATCTCGGGCGTCAGCGGAGCGCCGTGCTCAATCGTGTCAACGCCGGCCTCAAGTGCGGCCTTCACACCCTCGGTACTCTCGACATGGGCCATAACCGGAAGGCCCATATCGTGCGCCGCCTTGCATGCCGCCGCGGCAACCTCCACCGGCATACGCAGCACGCCCGGCTCGCCCACCTCGGTCGCATCGAACACGCCGCCCGTCACGAACAGCTTAATGACGTCGGCACCACGCGCGTACAGGTCGCGCACCTGTTCGGCTGCCTCGGCGGGACTGTTGGCCACCTGGGCGAACAAGCCCGCACCATGGCCGCCCGGCACCGTGACGCCCGTTCCCGGCGCCACCAGGCGAGGACCTTGATACTTGCCGGCGTCGATGGCATTACGAACGGCGATGTCGGCAAACAGTGGGTCGCCCGCGCCGCGCACCGTGGTCACGCCGCTTGCCAGTTGTTGTTGGGCGCTGCCCTTAAGAATATGGCGCACGATGGCGCGCCCCACGGGATTATCGAGCTTCTTCATCAGCGCGCCCGCATCGCCGGCCGAGACAGGCTTGCCCGAACCGCACAGATGCACATGCATATTGATGAGACCGGGCATGAGATACGCACCCGCCAGGTCGATAACCTCGGCACCCGCAGGCGCCTGCGCCACAGCACTCGGCCCCATCCACGTGATGACACCGCGCTCAACAGTCACGGCCATATCGGGTTGCGGCTCCATATCCTCCGAACCATCCAGGACGGTCGCATTGATAAACAACGTGGAACGATCGGCAGACGCCATATCGAGCTCCTCCCCCTCAGAAAACTTGAACATCTGTCCATTATTATCCAGTGTAGCCCGATTGCCACAGACATATCGGTTAACGGAGGGAAGAGGGGATGTGGGGGACGGAATACGCTGCAGTCCCACCCCAGCGACACCAGGGAAGTGTCTCGATCTGTAACAGATACAGGGTTGTTGGGCCCCTTGCTGTTACAGATCAAGACATTCGGTCGACGCTTCACCGGTTTGTCTCGATCTGTAACAGTTACGAGCTCAAATAACCTCTAAACGTTACAGATTGAGACAAAACCTCTCAGCGCCCATACCACTGACGTCTCCACTCCTCAGCCAAATCGGGCCGTCGCGGAATACCCGCCAACCTCATCTTCTCAACCAGCTTCCCCGGATTCTTGAGCTCATCAAACGTAAACCGAAGCACCTTGTGCCCGAGCATTGTCAGATGGGACTCCCGTTGACGTTCTGCCACGAATGGGTCGACCGACTCCCAGCCCTCGCCGTTCTGCAAGGCATACTTCCCCTTTCCGTCGAGCTCGCCAATCACGCACGTTCCGTCCTCGAACCGCCAAAAATAGTCGACGCGAAACACCTGGCTCGGATCGAGCGGGTCGCGAAACTCCACCTGCAGCTCCGGAACCGGAAAGCCGTACGCAATAAAGAACGCTCGGAACCGAGACTCGCCGCCGTTTTCGGACAGCCCGTCCGCATACGACGCGATCACCTGTGCCCTGCGATACCCTCGCCTGCCCTCGCAATCGGCGCGGAGGCGCTCGCACAAATCCCCACGTGATACGCCTTTCGCCCGCAGTGCAGAATCGGCAATCGCCAACCCGTAGGAGAACGGCGCACGCAGCAAGCATTCCTCCACCGTGCGCCAAAACGACGTCACCCGCACGCCATCAACACGCTCGAGCGCGCCCGCCATCTGTGGACGCAACAACCTGCACCCGCTGCTCAACGTCACCGAACAACCCGTCTTAACAAGAAAACGCGGCCCAAGCAGATCGTTCGGCACCTCCAGACCCCATATCAGTGCGGCGTCATATCCCCAAAACGCCCAATCGGGATGAAATTCCGCAAGCCCTCTGATAGTCCTCAGCGCTCGCTCCGCCGGCGTCAATGCATCCCAATCATGCTGAAAACAGAACAGGTACGGCTCGGGCTCCGCGATATCGTCGGTTCCAACATGGCGTCGCAGCCACATGAGCTCGGTATTGTCATGCGTTGCGAGCAGCGCACCTTGCTTGGCCGTCTCCGTGAGCCGCGCGAGCATCCTATTCCGCGCCAACGTGTTGCGAGTCGCATGTTTGTGTTTGAGAACGGTATTAGACACTTTCATCACCACCACGTCAGACAAATGGACCATCGTCACCGTTGCCTCCGCTGACAAATGTCTTGATCTGTAACAGGAAGACCGATTTTTGGCCGCTAGATGTTACAGATCGAGATCTTTCGACACCGCGTCCAACCTTTGTCTCGATTTGTAACAGGTAGGTCGAGTTTTGGCCTGTAGATGTTACAGATTGAGACATTCCCCCAACCAGGTGCCAAACGTCTCGATCTGTAACAGTTAGACGTTCTCCAGCCCCCCAAACGTTACAGATTTAGACAAACCAGCGGCGCCCAAGCGTTCGTCTCAATCTGTAACAGGTAGACCGGTTTTTTGTCCCTAAACGTTACAGATCGAGACAAATAGACACGCGGCGGCGCTGCGACAGCCCATCCCTTACTCCCATTCCTGTTCGTAGATGTTGAGCGACTTCACGTAGCGCCCCTGGGCGCCCATGATGTCGCGGACCAGGCGCAAAAAGAAGCTGACGCACGAGGTGTCAAAGCCGTCCTGCAGATCCTCGGGATGCACCGCACCCGGTCCATCGACCGCCGTGTCACTCAGGCGCGCGATGTCATACAGATAGAGCTGTCCCGCCGTCAGCCAGACATCGTCGATGCAGGCGAGGCGCACCGCGATCGCGCCGTCGCTCCAATGCTCCTTTTGCACGATATGCGGGTCGTAGACATCAAAGCGACGGTCGGCACGCGTATCCTTCAGCGCAACCATGCCGTTCGCAGGATCCTTGTCCAAAATGCCAAAGCGCGAGAAATACTGCGTGTCGCGTACCTGCTCGAGCCGCTTGAGCGAGGCAGGCGAAAGCGATGTCGGCGGCTCTTCAACATACAGCTCGAGCAGCGTCTTGCCATGGCGATAGGGGCGCTCGAAGAGCAGCCAATCGGTAAATGCCATGTTGTAGGCCATGATTTCGTTTTGCGAAGGCTCGGTGCAATAGCTGAGCCACGGGTCGACAATGATCTCGAACTGTTCGCGTGCCGGCTCCAAAAACTGGAACTTCCGCAGCATCCAAAAATGGGCCATGTCGGCAATATCGTTGCCGACGGCTTCAGCCAGCTGCGCTCGGTCTAAAACGTGGTCAGTCACGGCATCCTCCTCAAACTGATGAACCTCAATTTGAGCTTACGAGGAGGGTGGGCAGCCACGACCAGCGCGGGCAAAATAGGCCTCCGGCTGCAAACCAGATGCTGACCAAACACTTGACGGGACACTTGACCGAATGAGCGCACCGCAAAGAAACCGCAGGTAGATATAGACAGTCAGTTCACTCATTTGAGGCAAACGCCCGCTACCACCACAGAAAGAGCAGAGTAGCACAGTCGCAAACGTCGACGAATGAACACTTGCACGTCGGCAAATGACAAAGTCGCCTGCGAACTCGCAAGGAGTGTCCCCGAATGCCGGCACATAAGGAACGTCCCCAGCTGCCGGCACTTGGGGACGTTCCTTTTGGGCCGGCATTCGGGGACAGCCCTTGACGATTCAGCTGTGGACAGCCGCCTTACAGCTCCAGCGCGTCGGCGACTTCGGCAGCGCAGGCCAGGGCGTCGGCCATAGCGTTCACCACGAGCGAGCTGCCGTTACGAGCGTCACCGGCAACATACACCGGCGCGGCATCCACAGCGACGCCGCCAACACGCGCCGCAAGATGCGAGCCCTCGGCGGCCATCACAGGCAGCGGACGACCAGCAGTGGCAACGGGCACGCCAACGGCGTCGAACACACCGTGCTCTGGGCCCGTAAAGCCGCAGGCGATGAGCACCAGCTGGGCCGGCACCTCGTGCTCGGAGCCCGCGATGCGCTCGGGCTTGCCAGCCGACCAATCCAGATCGACCACGCGCAGGCCCGCGGCCGCGCCCTTCTTGTCCAGCAGCACCTCGAGCGTATCCACGCCCCAAGCGCGCATCTCGCCGCCCATGACAGCGATGGCCTCCTGCTGGCCGTAGTCGGTCTTCTTAACGTTTGGCCACTGCGGCCAGGGGTTGCTCGCCGCGCGCGCATCAGGCGCCGCCGGCAAGAACTCAAACTGGCGCACGCTGCGCGCACCCTGACGTACCGCGGTGCCCACGCAGTCGTTACCGGTATCGCCGCCGCCAATGACCACGACGTCCAGGCCGTGTGCATCGACGACAGGCTCGCCGCCATCGAGCACCGAGACGGTCGAGGCCGTCAGGTAGTCCACGGCATACACCACGCCGGGTGCGTCAATATTCTCAGCAGCCAGCCCACGCGGGGCGCGAGCACCGGCAGCCACCACGACGGCGTCAAAGCCATTGAGCTTGGCCGCCACCGCAGGGTTCGTAACGTCAGCACCCAGCTCGAACACAATGCCCAGCTCGCGCATGAGCGCCACGCGACGCTCGACCACGGACTTCTCGAGCTTCATGTTGGGAATGCCGTACATGAGCAGACCGCCCGGGCGGTCGTCGCGCTCAAACACCGTCACGCGGGCGCCACGACGCGCAAGCTCCCATGCTGCCACCAGACCAGCGGGACCGGAGCCCACCACGGCAACCGTGGGCGCACCCTCCCCTGCCGGCTCAAAGCGGTGCGGACCGCCATTTGCCCACTCATGGTCGCTAATCGCGCGCTCGTTGTCATGGATCGTCGTGGGCTGGCCATCGACCGAGCCCAGGTTGCATGCGGCCTCGCACAGCGCCGGGCACACGCGACTCGTGAACTCGGGCATGGGCGAGGTGAGTGACAGGCGCTCGGCAGCCTCGTCCCAACGGCCGCGGTACACCAGCTCGTTCCACTCGGGAATCAGGTTGTGCAGCGGACAGCCGCTCGGACGTGCCTTGCCAAAGCTCGCGCCCATCTGACAAAACGCCACACCGCACATCATGCAGCGACTCGCCTGGGCACGGCGCGCGTCGTCGTCGAGCTCCACGTACAGCGGATCGAAATCGCGGCTGCGCTCCTCCACGGGGCGCAGCTCATGGGTCACGCGATCGATATCAAGAAAAGCACCGGGCTTACCCATGGCACTTACGCCTCCTTCTTGGTCGAAGCAACAGAGCTGGCGGTGGCGGGCGCAGCGCCAGCGACACCACCCGCCACATCAAAGCGAGCGACATCCGCGGCACTCGCGCGGCCGGTCACAATGTCAAACGCCAGCTCCTCGGCCTGCGCATGCGTCTTGCCCACGGCCTCGGCGGCGGCGACAATCGCCAGCACGCGCTCGTACTCGGTTGGAATGACCTTCACAAAGTGCTTGCTCATCGTCTCAAAGCTGTAGAGCAGCTTAATACCGCGCGGGCTCTGCGTCGCGTCCACGTGCTCCTGGATGAGCTCGCGAATCTGCGCCAGCTCGCCGGACGTCGGGGCTTTAAGCTCAACGCTCTCGTGGTTCACACGGGCATCGAGCGTGCCGTACTGGTCAAAGACATAGGCCACGCCACCCGTCATGCCGGCGGCGAAGTTCTGCCCGACCTCGCCCAGGATGAGCGCCAGACCACCCGTCATGTACTCGCAGCCATGGTTGCCGCAGCCCTCGACCACCACCGTGGCACCGGAGTTGCGTACGCCAAAGCGCTGGCCTGCCAGGCCGTTAATGAAGCCGCGGCCGCTCGTAGCGCCAAAGAACGCAACGTTGCCCACGATGATGTTCTCGTCGAACTTGTAGGTCGCATGCGGGTTGGGGCGCACCGACACCTCGCCGCCCGAAAGGCCCTTGCCAAAGTAGTCGTTGGCGTCGCCGCACACGTTGAGCGTAATGCCGCGCGGCAGGAAGGCGCCAAAGCTCTGACCGGCCGAACCATCGCAATCGATGGTGATGGAGCCGGCGGGCAGGCCCTCGGGATGCGCCTTGGTCACCGCGTTGCCCAAGATGGTGCCCACGCAGCGGTTGACGTTGGCGATATCGGCGCGAAAGCGAATCGGACGCAGGTGCGCACGGGCATCGGCCGTATAGGGCACAAACAACGTGGAGTCGAGCGTCTTATCGAGCTCGCTGTCCGCAGCCATCTGGGGCAGGAAGTGACGGCCGTCGGCGCCCGGGATGTGGGCACCAAACTCACAGGTCGCGCTTGCCAGCACGGGCGACAGATCGAGCAGGTTGGCCTTGCGGTTGCCCGGGACCTCGATCTGGCGCAGGCACTCGGGATGGCCGACCATCTCGTCGACGGTGCGGAAGCCCAGGCTCGCCATGACCTCGCGCAGTTGCTCGGCAACAAAGAGCATAAAGTGCTCAACGTGCTCGGGCTTGCCGCGGAAGCCGCGACGCAGGCGGCAGTTTTGCGTAGCGATGCCGGCGGGGCAGGTATCCTGCTGGCAGTCGCGCTGCATGAGGCAGCCCATCGAGATGAGCGGCATGGTCGCAAAGCCAAACTCCTCGGCACCCAGCAGGCAGGCGACGGCAACATCGGTGCCGTCCATGAGCTTGCCGTCGGCCTCGAGCACCACGCGCGAGCGCAGGCCGTTTTGCAGCAGCGTCTGCTGGGCCTCGGCAAGACCGAGCTCCAGCGGCAGACCGGCGTGCCAAATGGAATCGCGAGCAGCGGCACCCGAGCCGCCGTTGTGGCCGCTGATCAAAATCTTGTCGGCAGCGCCCTTGGCAACACCAGTGGCGATGGTGCCGACGCCGGCCTCGCTGACCAGCTTGACCGACACGCGCGCGCCGGGGTTGGCGTTCTTAAGGTCAAAGATCAGCTCTGCCAGGTCCTCGATGGAGTAGATGTCGTGGTGCGGCGGAGGCGAGATCAGGCCGATGCCGGGCGTGGACTGACGGACCTCGGCAATCCAGGGGTAGACCTTCTTGCCGGGCAGGTGACCGCCCTCGCCGGGCTTGGCGCCCTGGGCCATCTTGATCTGAATCTCGAAGGCGCTGCACAGGTAGCGGCTCGTCACGCCAAATCGCGCACTTGCCACCTGCTTGATCGCGGAGTTCTTGGAGTCACCGTTAGCCAGCGGGGTCTCGCGGCGCGGGTCCTCGCCGCCCTCGCCGGAGTTGGAACGGCCATGCAGGCGGTTCATGGCGATGGCCATGCACTCGTGTGCCTCTTTGCTAATGGAACCGTACGACATGGCGCCGGTGTTAAAGCGGCGGACGATGTTGAGCGCGGGCTCCACCTCGTCGAGCGAAACCGGCGTGCGGCCGCTGCCGTCAAAGTCGAGCAGGTCGCGCAGGCGCACGGCACGGCCGGTGCGGTGCAGGCGAGCGCTGTACTCCTTAAAGGTGTCGTAGCTGTCCTCGCGGCAGGCAGTCTGCAGCAAGTAGACAGTCTGCGGATCGATGAGGTGATCCTCGCCGCCGAGCGGGCGCCACTTGGTCAGGCCCAACGTGGGCAGTTGATCGGGAGCCGGGCTCTTAAGGATAGCGAGCGCGGCGTCGTAACGCTCGTTTTGCTCGCGCTCAACGTCCTCGACACCCATACCGCCCACACGGCTCACCGTGCCGGCGAAGTACGCGTTGACGAACTCCGGCGTAAAGCCAACGGCCTCAAAGAGTTGCGCGGAGTGGTAGCTCTGCACCGTGGAGATGCCCATCTTGGACATGATGGAGACGATGCCCGCCGTCGCGGCCTTGTTGTAATTGGCGATGCCCTGCTCGGCCGTCACGTCCAGGTCGCCGCGTGCCGCCAGATTGCGGATGCACGCATGCGCGTTGTACGGGTAGATGCCGCTTGCGGAGTAGCCCACCAGCGCCGCAAAGTCGTGCGGAGACACGGCATCGCCGCACTCCACCACGATATCGGCAAAGGTGCGCACACCGGCACGGATCAGGTGGTTGTGCACGCAGCCCACGGCGAGCAGCGACGGCACGGGTACCTCGCCCGCAGCGGCACGGTCGCTCAGCACCACGATGTTCACGCCATCGCGAACCGCAGCCTCGACGTCTTCGGCAAGCTGCTTGAGCGCAGCCTGCAGCGCGCCCTCACCCGCGTCGCGGCGGTACACGGCACGGAACCGGCGGGTCTTAAAGCCAACACGGTCAATCGCGCAAATACGCTCGAACTCCTCCTCGCTCAGCAGCGGACGCTCCAGACGCACCAGCTGGCAGGCCGTACGGGAGTCCTCGAGCAGGTTGCCGTGGTTGCCCAGGTAGAGCGTGGTCGAGGTGACCATATGCTCGCGCAGGGCGTCGATCGGCGGGTTCGTGACCTGGGCAAACAGCTGATAGAAGTAGTCGAAGAACGAGCGCGTCTTCTTGGACAGGCAGGCCAGCGGCGCATCGATACCCATCGAGGCGAGCGGCGCCTTGCCCTGCTGGGCCATGGGACGCACGACTTCGTCAACATCCTCCCAGTGATACCCGAGCTTGGCCATGCGCACGGCGGCGGGCACCTCGGTATCCTCGGCGGGCGTGGGCGCGACGGGCTTGTCGAGCGCGTCGACGGTCAGTGTCTCTTCGGCGATCCAGTCGCGATAGGGCTTTTCCTTGGCGTAACGGGCACGCAGCTCATCGTTGTAGATGACGCGCCCGCGGGCAAAGTCGACCTCGAGCATCTGGCCCGGTCCTAGGCAGCCGCTCGTCAGGATGTTCTCGGGGCTCACCTCGATGGTGCCCACCTCGCTCGCCAGCATAAAGCGACCGTCGCGCGTCACATAGTAGCGGGCGGGACGCAGGCCGTTACGGTCGAGGGCGGCACCCAGCGTGCGACCGTCGGTAAAGGCGATGGCCGCCGGGCCATCCCACGGCTCCATGAGCATGGACTGGTAAGCGTCGTAGGCGCGGCACTCCTCACTCAGGCTGTCGTTGTGGTCCCACGGCTCGGGCAGCAGCATGGATGCGGCACGCGTGAGCGGACGACCGTTCATGACCAAAAACTCAAGCACATTGTCCAGAATCGCGGAGTCGGAGCCCTCGCGGTTGATGATGGGCATCACGCGCTCAAGATCGTGCTGCAGCACGGGGCTGTACAGGTTGGGTTCGCGGGCGCGAATCCAGTTGACGTTGCCCTTGAGGGTATTGATCTCGCCGTTGTGGATGATAAAGCGGTTGGGATGTGCGCGCTCCCAGCTGGGCGTGGTGTTGGTGGAGTAGCGCGAGTGGACGAGCGCCACGGCCGTTTTGACGGCGGCGTCGTTGAGGTCGATGAAGAAACGGCGCATCTGCGTGGCCACAAGCATGCCCTTGTACACGATGGTGCGCGAGCTCATGGAGCACACATAGAAGATCTTGTCGCGCAGGGCGAACTCAGCGTCGGCCTTCTTTTCGATGGTGCGGCGGCACACGTACAGGCGACGCTCAAAGGCATCGCCGGCGGGCGTGTCGTCCGGACGGCCCAGGAAAGCCTGCAGGATAGTAGGCATGCAGGCGCGGGCCGTCTCGCCCAGGTCGTGCGGGTCGACCGGCACCTCGCGCCAGAAGAGCAGCGGCACGCCGGCTTCGGCGCAGCCCTCCTCAAACACGCGGCGGGCATCCTCTACGCCCTTGTCGTCCTGCGGGAAGAACAGCATGGCCACGCCATAGTCGCCCTCTGCCGGCAGAATCTGGCCGCACTTTTGGGCCTCTTTACGGAAAAAGTGATGCGGAACCTGGAACAGGATGCCGGCGCCGCCGCCGGTGTTCTTCTCGAGTCCCGTACCGCCGCGGTGCTCCAAGTTGACCAGAATGGACAGTGCGTCGTCCAGAATCTGGTGATGGCGCTCGCCGTTGATATCGGCAAGCGCGCCGATGCCACATGCATCGTGGTCGAATTCGGGGCGATAAAGGCCCTGCTGCTGAGCGAAATCTGCCTGCATCGCGATCCTCCCCTAGCTATTAGACAGTCAGTTGACTAGGCATACTAGGTGCATCGCCGGCCCGTTGTGTTTCCCGCCCGTTTCGAAACAATCGCGTAACGCACGCCCTACGAGTGGACACCGCCGACCTCAAGGGCGACAACATAGGCCCCAAGTTCGGCCTGTAAGCTCACCGCTTCAAACATCTCAATCCGTAACAGTAAGACCCAATTTCCATCCCTAGTTGTTACAGATCAAGACATTTCAGCAATCCCCTTTCACCATCCTATTCAAATACAACAATTTTGTTAGTCTTGGTTAACTTTTGAGCCTAAAACGGGTATCCTTTGCGGCGTCAAACAAACGGCACGCAGGAGCTCACCATGCTCAACCATCTCAAACAACACTTTGGCTGCCGACGCACCGGTGGTCACGGAGGCCTAGACATTGCGCGGCACATCGGCCCCGGGCTGCTCGTGACCGTCGGCTTTATCGACCCGGGCAACTGGGCCTCCAATATGGCCGCGGGCTCGCAGTTTGGCTACGCGCTGCTGTGGATCGTCACACTGTCCACGATTATGCTCATTGTGCTGCAGCACAATGCGGCGCACCTGGGTATCGCCACGGGCGCCTGTCTTGCCGAGGCCACGACCCGCTTTCTCCCCCGCATCGTGGGACGCGCGGTGCTCGGCAGCGCCTATCTCGCGACCATCGCCACCGCCATGGCCGAAGTCCTGGGTGGCGCGATTGCCCTTCAAATGCTCTTTGGGCTGCCCGTGCGCGCGGGCTGCGTCATCGTGGCGGCAGTATCGATGGCGATGCTCATGACGAACTCCTACAAGCGTGCCGAACGCTGGATCATCGCCTTCGTAGGCGTGGTAGGACTCTCGTTTTTGGCCGAGCTTGCACTAGTCAAGGTCGACTGGCCGCAAGCCGCCGCAAGCTGGATCACGCCCAGTATGCCCACTGGCTCTGCCGCGATTATCGTGAGTGTCCTGGGTGCGGTCGTTATGCCCCACAACCTCTTTCTACACTCCGAGGTCATCCAATCCATGCACTTCGAAGGCCAAGGCGAGCAGGTTATCGAAGAGCGTCTGCGCTATGAGCTCTTCGACACGCTCTTTTCGATGGGCGTGGGCTGGGCAATCAACTCGGCCATGGTCATCCTGGCCGCAACGACCTTCTTTGCGCACGGCATTGTCGTAGACGACCTCGCCGTCGCAGCGGACACGCTCTCCCCCATTCTGGGCCCAGCAAGCTCGACCATCTTTGCGGTGGCGCTGCTGTTTGCGGGCCTCTCGAGTAGTGTGACGGCAGGCATGGCGGCAGGCACCATCACCGCAGGCATGTTCGACGAGGAATACGACGTCCACGACCGACATTCCTCGATCGGGGTGGTGGCCTGTTTCGCCGGCGCAGTGGCGGCGTGCCTGGTCGTCCCAAATCCTTTTGAGGGTCTCATTTGGAGTCAGGCGCTGCTGTCGCTTCAGTTGCCGATTACGGTCTTTGTGCTCATACGACTCACCAGTTCGCCCCGCGTCATGGGCAAATACGCCAACTCGCGCCCGCTCAACGCGTTGCTCGTAGGAATCGGCGTCATCGTAACGGTTCTCGACATCGTGCTGCTAACGGGGATGTAATTGGGATGGCGTGACTGTCCAGATATAACGTCTCAATCTGTAACACGTAAGGCCGTTTTAAACCGTCAGATAAATCAAAAGGGCCCCGGCCGGAATATCCAGCCGGGACCCTTGGACAGAGCTCTGTATGGCTAATCGCCGTGTGTCTACGAGTTACTCCTCGACGAGCTCAAACTCATCGGGGCCGACGCCGCAGACCGGGCATACGTAGTCCTCGGGCAGCTCGGGCGTGTCGACCTCAACCTCGTAGCCGCAAACGGTGCACACAAACTTATACGTCTTCTTCTCCTCAGCCATGATGTTCTCCTCTCGAACGTGACTGCTGGTGTACTTGCTTATTAGTATATATTCTCAATAATATAATGCAAGTATTTTTAGAACATTTCTAGCCTTGATACGACGAGGCTTTGGGCGGCGTCTTGCCCTTTAGCACCTTGTGATAGTAGTCATAGGTCAGCGGGGTCTCGCCGCTCAAGCGCTCGGCATCCTCCACCTCGCCGATAAAGAGCAGGTGCGTGCCCACGTCCACGGTATCAATCAAACGACAGCTAAACAAGGCCGCCGCGTGCTCAGGCACATAGGGCATGCCCAGAGCCGTCTCGCGGGTCTCGTATTTGGCAAACTTGTCATAATCGCTGCTGGTGCGGAACCCAAAGTTACCGATGTAGAGCATGTCGGCAGTCTGATCGATCACGGTCAGCGCGAACGCTTTGGCCGATGCGATGACGCCCGAGGTGACATTGTCCTTGTTCACGGCAACCGAAATACGCGGCGGCATGCACGTCACCTGCACCGCTGTGTTGATAACGCAGCCGGCACGCAGCCCGTCGGCCGCGGCACTCACCACATACAGGCCGCTCGGCATCGTAAAGAACGCAGTTTTGTCCATAACGATCACTCCCCTAACCCAGGATTGAACCTCATGGATGTATGTACCCACAAAAAAGGCGGCACCCATAACGGACGCCGCCTTTGAGACATATGTGTCAAAACAGCAAGCAAGATGAGGCGCCCGCAGTTGCGGTGAAATAGGGACTGAATAGCCCCTCAAACAGGCAAAACAGTCCGTATTCCACCGCAACTTATACAGAGTACCTAGCGGTTGCGTTCCTTAAGGGCGCGGTCGATCTCGCGTTGGACATCACGCTTGGCCATGTCCTCGCGCTTGTCGTAGAGCTTCTTGCCGCGACCCAGACCCAGCAGCAGCTTTACGCGGCCGTCCGTATTAAAGTAGAGCTCCAAAGGAACCAGCGCATAACCACGGTTGCGAAGTTTACCGTCAAGAAAGTCGATCTCCTTGCGGTGCAGCAGCAGACGACGCCGACGGTCGGGATCGCGATTCCACACGCCACCATGGCTATAAGGGTGGATATGCAGGCCGACGAGCCAGCACTCCCCGCCGCGGATCAGCGCGAAGGTATCGGTGATCTGGCAGGCGCGCTCGCGAATCGACTTGACCTCGGTGCCGCTCAGTTCAATGCCGCACTCAAAGGTCTCATCGATAAAGTACTCGTGATGTGCCGAGCGATTCTTGGAAATGAGCTTGCGCTCGCGCTTACTGGGCATCGCCGGCCTCCTTGGCGCCATCGGCGTTTGAGCCCGCAGCCTCGCGCTTTGCCTTGCGCTCGGCATTGAGCTCAGCATCGCTCTCGCGCACCAGTTTGATAATCGCCGCGCAGGCTTCCTCGCCCACCAAGTCGCGAGCACGCACCGTCAGGCGCGTCGCCTCCTGCTTGTCGCCGTCGCTTGCGGCATCGGTCGCGCACATAATCAGGCAGATGGCAATCTCGGCCGAAGGTGAGGTCGGAACGCCTTGCAACGCCAGCTCGCCCATCACGTGCTCGTCGCTCTCATCGGCGGCATCCGGATAGGTGGTATGGATCTTGTTGAGCAGGCGCGTCGTATGCGCATCGTTGGGCGCCAGGCGCAGCGCCAGACGCGCGCAGCCCACGGCAGCCGAAACGTTCTCGGTCTCGGGCTCCAAGAAGTACTGACCTAGATTGGCGTAAGCGCGGGCGGCGCACTTGCCATCACTTGCACGCTCCAGCACCGAGAACGAGAGCGATGCCCATTCCTGCTTGTCCTCGAGTGCGCGGAACAGCTCGGCCAAATCCAAGCGATAGTTGCAGTTCATGGGGTCCCAACGCACGGCCTGCATCAGGGCATTGCGAGCGCTCACATAATCCTGCTGGCGAATGTAGGCAAACGCCATGTCAGAGTACAGGCGGTCAAAAGGCACCTCGACCTGCACGAGCTCGCGCGGATCCTTCTCCACGCGGCGATAGGCCAAGCGCTCAAACTTGCTATCGAAGCTAAAGTATTGGCGCTTCTCCTCCGTCTTGCACTCGGCGTCGATATACTCCTCGGCGAGCTCCACCAAGCGCTCCAGCAGCGGCGTCGCCGTAGCCAGGTCGCCCTGCGCCAGATAGTTCTCGGCATACGTGATGTCTTGCAAGCTGATGGGCAGGTCCATGACAACTCCTCGGTCCGGGCGGCAGACTCAACGCGCGCCTTAAACATCGGTCAATACACAAAACCCGGGTCTCTTACGAGGCCCGGGCGTTCAATTTTGGTAGCCCGTACCAGATTCGAACTGGTGATCTCCGCCTTGAGAGGGCGGCGTCCTAAACCGCTAGACGAACGGGCCATATGTAGCAAATGCAATGGCTGGGATGGAGGGAGTCGAACCCCCATTGACGGAACCAGAATCCGCTGTCCTGCCATTAGACGACATCCCAATGACTGCATCGCTGCGCTCGGCTGTGCCTTTGCGCAAGAAAGAAATATACGGGAAGTCTCGCCGTGACGCAAGCCCCAATTTTGACTTTTTTAAAATTCAGTCAAATTGGCCTAATTTAGTCCAACCCGTGAAGGACCTGTGAAGCCAACCGCTGTACACGAAGGGCAAAACGCCGCGAGCGGTAGCCGTCAACCGTTGGCAGATTCTACCGTGAAAACGATAGCACCAGGCAACACAATCGAAGTATCAATGATTGCGTAGATATCGAGGCGCCATGGACGAAGAGCTTGATTACCTATGGGAGACCCTGGGCCTCGAGATCACTGCTGACCTTTGGCCCGAACGGGACAAAATCCATCCCACACTGCGCCCCGCCATCACGGTGATGCAGGCAAAATACCGCCGTGCATCCTTTTTGATCATGCGGGTGTCATGGCACGCGGGACTCCCCGACCTTAAGCGAATCCAGGCAAGCCTCGTCGAGCTGTCCGGTATGCCGACCGTCATATCCGAGGCGCACCTGGAGCAGCGCCAGCGCGAGCGACTGCAACAGCAGCGGATTCCCTTTATCTGCCCCGGCGTTCAGGCATATCTGCCCTTTATGGACGAGGAGTACTGGAGCGGCAAGCCCAACAAACACGTAAAGGTCTACGATCCGCACGAATGGGCACAGCTGGCGGACTGACTGGGGCAGGCCCGCCGGCGGAAGGTGCGCCCCAAATTTCAAGCTCAAACTGGTCCCCACTTTCCCGTCGAGCCCTCAACCGGAAACCGTGTCCCACAATCGAAGCTCAGAATGGGACGTGCTTTCCGCAACCGGCCACTTTGGGAAAGTGCATCCCATTCTGGAAGCGAATTCCGGGTCGCACTTTCCGCAGCCGCTACAGCAACGCCTCGGCCCAAGCCGCTTCCCTAAAGCCGGGAATCGCAAAGTCGTCGCCCACCAGCAGCGGACGCTTGACCAGCATGCCGTCGGTCGCCAGCAGCTCGTAGCACTCCCGATCCGTCATGCCCGCATCCAGACGCGCCTTCAGGCCCAGCTCTCGATATTTCATGCCCGACGAATTAAAGAAGCGCCGCACCGGCAGCCCCGAACGAGCGATCCAGGTCGCAAGCTCATCAGCCGTGGGATTGTCCAAAACGATATCGCGATCGATATACTCTACCCCATGTTCGTCCAGCCATGCCTTGGCCTTCTTACAGGTCGAGCACTTGGGATATTCAACAAACAATACCGCCATGGGATTTCCTTTCTTAGAGAAAACAGGTGTCTGGAAAACTGCACATCGACGACCACTCGCGATTGCAGCCGTTATTGTAGTCAATGTCGAAGCATAGGCAGTCGCAATGTCTCGTCTTAAGGCTAGCGCCTCGCATGGGCGCCGATCGGCCGAGTCGCATGGCGCACCAACGCCGCTGCCAGCAATACCAACAGCATGGCGGTGACATAGCCCGCAGCATCGAATCCTAAATCGATAACGTCGAAATGCCTGCCGGGAACAAAAATCTTATGTACCTGATCGCCAACGGAGCAGGCGGCGCAAAAGAGCAATACGGGCACGCAACGGGAGCATACGCTCCACGGACGCCTGGAAAAGCAAACCACGACCACGGAGGCGAATAATCCGACGAAGAAAAACTCTACGGTATGGGCAACGCGACGGACGTTCGTGCCCACCCACATGCGAATGGAAGCAAGTCGGCCAGACCGGACATTCGAGGCAGCCGAATCGGTGCCCCCGGTCATTCCGTTCTCCGTCTGGGCTTCACCCGTGGCATCGGCAGCCTGAACGCCCGTAGCCTGATCCTCCACCACACGCGCGGTGGACTCGCTCAGCAACGACGTCTCCACCGCATTTTGCTCCGTCAGCACCCAGATGCCCACCAGCGTTGCAGCGAACAGAACGATCGCGGTCCATCCGATTATTTGTTTTACGCGCGCCAAGGGCCAACCTCCTTTTTTTGAATATCAGCGAGTGTAGCCCCAAATGACATCGTCACCGTATCAAAATTTGAATCGCAACAGGAAGCGACAAAGCGACGCAAACCCCTACCCCGCCTCGCGCATCCAGCGATCGAACGTCCCCACGCACACGCCCAGGCACTTTGCTGCCTGGCTGCGGGTAATATCACCCGCCTCATAGCTATCGCGCACCAGCTCAAACTGAGGAGGGCACGGCTTGCGAGGTCGACCGAAACGGACCCCTCGCGCCCGCGCCGCTGCAATTCCCTCCGCCTGGCGCCGATGGATATTCTCGCGCTCCACCTGCGCCACGTAGCTCAGCAGTTGCAGCACAATATCGGCAATCAGGGTGTTGGTCACATCCGGCGCGCCGCTGGCCCTGACGCGCGTGTCAAGCAATGGCATGTCCAACACCACAATGGCAACCCCGAGCTCCTTGGTAATGCGTCGCCATTCCTCAAGAATCTCGGAGTAATTACGACCGAGTCGGTCGATAGATAGCACCACCAGTACGTCCCCGTCTCCCAGGACGTGCAGCAGCTCGCGATAACGCGGTCGATCGAAGTCCTTGCCGCTCGCATGGTCGGCATAAATATTCGCCGAGCCCACGCCATAGGCGCCCAGCGCATCCAGCTGCCGATTAAGGTTCTGATCGCGCGAACTCACCCGCGCATAACCGTACACCGTCGCCATCTCATCCCCGCTTTCTTGTAAACCTGCCAAAAAGGGACAGGTTTATTTTGGTAGGTTTTACCTCTCAAATAGCAGGTAAGCGGGCGGCCGAGCAGACGGCAAGGTAGCCGCGATTCAAATGCGGAGGGCGGTCCCAAAAGGCCGCCCTCCGCTCCCCCACCATCAGTCGGGATTTGGCTAATGGATAAGCTTAAAGTCCAAGTGCCCACGCGTGGTATTGACGCGCGAGACCTCGATGATCACGCGCTGCCCCAGCTCGTAACGGGTGCCCGTGTCGGCACCCGTGAGCGTTAGCGCGTCCTCGTCGAACTCGAACCACTCGTTGCCCAGGCTCTTGATCGAAACCAAGCCTTCGACCTGCGTCAGGTCCAAGCGCACAAAGAGGCCCATGCTGCTAACCCACGAGACGGTTCCGGCATAGCGCTCGCCTAGACGGTCCTCATAGTACTGGGCAATCTTGATCTTTTGCGTCGCATGGCTGGCGGCGTCTGCCGCGCGCTCGGCATCACTGCATGCGCGGCAGATCTGCGGCAGAATGCGCGGCAGCGACTCGCGTCCCTTGCCGATCAGCCGCGGCGTACGGACCAAGGCGTCCTTGCCGCCGAGCTGCTCATAGGCCAACTGCAGCTTGAGTACGCGGTGCACCACCAGATCGGGGTAGCGACGGATGGGACTCGTAAAGTGGCAGTAGCACGGCGCGGCGAGCGCAAAGTGGCCCTCGTTGCGCGGCTTGTACAGCGCGCGCTGCATGCTGCGCAGAAGCAGCGTGTTGACGAGCGGTGCGTTTGCCGTACCGGCGGCAGCATCAACTGCAGCCTGCAGCTCATCGGGACTCCCCAGGGCAATACCGGCAGCACGGCGATCGTCGATGATGCCTAGCTGCGCCAGCGCAACGGCGGCACCGTGCAGGCTATCGGGGCTCGGATCCTCATGCACGCGATAGCAGGCCTCGATATCACGGTCTGCCAGCCACTCTGCAACGCACTCGTTGGCGAGCAGCATGGCTTCCTCGATAAGCGACGTGGCACACGAACGCTCACGCGCCACAATCTGCACGGGCACTCCGTCCTCATCCAATAGAGCGCGAATCTCGGCCGTGTCAAAATCGACTGAGCCGCGGGCGCGACGAATACGACGGCGAAGTTCGGCGAGTTCGTTAGCGGCGACAAGGAAATCGCCGAGGTCGATGTTGTAGCCGCGGGCAGTCTCCTCGCACGCAAGACCGCGCTCAAGCGCTTCCTCGCGCGAGGCCTCGGCAGCCGCAACATCCTCGGCTGCACCCTCCAGCACCGAATACTCAACCGCGCCGGCACGCACCAGCAGCGCCTCGGCGCCGTCATAGTCCATACGCACACGCGAGCGAATCACGCTGGGATACGGATCGTAATGCCGCACGCGACCCTGCGCATCGAGCTCGATATCGACGGTAAACGCAAGACGGTCCTCGTCAGGGCGAAGCGAGCACAGGTCACAGGACAGGCGTTCGGGCAGCATGGGAAGCACGCGATCGGCCAGATACACCGATGTCGTACGATGGCGAGCCTCAAGATCGATATGCCCGTCCCAAGCCACATAGTGTGAAACGTCGGCGATATGCACACCCAGCTTGTAGCCACCCTCGGGCGTGCGCTCCAACGAAATGGCATCGTCAAAGTCGCGCGCGTCGACCGGGTCGATCGTGATGACAAAGCGGTCGCGCAGATCGCGGCGGAGCGGGTCCTTAAGCGCCGCGGACACATCGAGCGAAAGCCCCTCGGCCTCGTCCAGCGCGGCCTCGGGATAGCTATCGGTATAGCCGTAACGCGCCATCACATATTGAACGCCCAAATCGGGCGCGTCATCTCCGCCAATGCGGCGTTCGATCGTCACAGTGCCCGATTCCAGGCGCGTCGGGTAGGTCAAAATGCGCGCGACAACGGCATCACCCGGGTGGACACCCAGACGATCCGCCGAGGCATCCTCGGGCAAAATGAAGAAGTCGGCCTTCAAGCGCGAATCGAGCGGCTCGATCACACCGAGCGGACCGGCGGTCTGGTACGTACCCACCACGCTTATGGCTGCGCGCTCAACTACGCCCTCGATCACGGCGCGACGCTCGCCATGCGGGCTATTCTTAATGCTCACGGCAACGGTATCGCCATCCATGATCTCGCGCTTACCACGGCCCATGACCTTGTAGTCGCCGTTTTCGGTTACAACGTAGGCACTGTGCTCATAGAGCTGCACGCGCCCGGTCAGGCTCGGACGGCGTTCGCTGCGCACCGGCCCGCGCTTATTGCGAGCTCCACGCTTATGCTTGTTATTGCGCCCCATGGCGCCTCCTAACTATCGATTGCGAACTCCAAAGAGTCTACCCAAATGATTCGCTTTCCTGCCGTCCCCTAGGGATCAAAAAACGGGCCGCCCCATAAGAGACGACCCGTTGGAAGGGATGAATTCCAGGCATGCCTACACGCGCAGGTAGCGACGCATGGCGATGGCAGAACCAAAGAGGCCGATAATCACGCCGACCAGAATCAGCGCAGCATAGGTCACCAGGTAGTACTGCATCGGCAGGGCAAACGACATCCAGCCGATGCTCTCCTGCAAACGCGGAATCATCAGATTGCGCAGCAGCTCCAGAACGCCGATGGAAAGCAGCGAGCCCAAAATGGCCTGCAGTACGCCCTCGGTGATAAACGGGCCACGAATGAAGCCGTTGCTGGCGCCGACCAGACGCATAATCGCAATCTCACGACGACGCGCCGTAATGGACAGGCGAATCGTGTTGTTGATGAAGATGAATGCGATAAAGGTCAGAAGGCCAACGAGCACCACGGCGGCGATGCGGATGTAGTTGGTCACCTGGAACAGGTGGCTCACTTCCTCCTGGCCGTACAGCACGCTCGCGTTGACGTCGCCGTCATCCGCGATCTTCTGGAAATCGGCATTCTTCTTGAGCTTCTCTGCCGTGCTTTCGACCTTGGACGGATCGTCCATCTCAATTGCAAACGAAGCCGGCAGCGGGTTCTGGCCATCGAGCGCGCTCATGGTGGCGTCAGCGTTGCCCGACATCTTGCTCGTATACTCGGCCAGCGCATCGTCCTTGTCCTTATAGGTCACGGACTTGACGTTATTCCACGTCTTAAGCTCGGCCTCAAAAGCCTGAACATCGGCCTGATCGGCGTCATCACTAATGAACGCGTTGATGACAACCTGATCCTCGACGGTGCCGATCACGGAGTTCAGCATCGCGGAGCCCATGATAAACAGGCCGATGATAAACAGCGAAAGGAAGATCGTGATGACGGCGCCGAGCGAGGTAGTCCAGTTACGGAAGAAGTGGCTGATTGCCTCTTTGAAGGAGTAGCCAACGTTAGTTGGTGCCATAGTTGCCGTAACCTCCCCTCTCCTGGTCGCGGATAACGTGGCCGCCCTCGAGGGCGATCACGCGACGGTGCATGCTATCGACCATCTCGCGGTCGTGCGTGGCGACGATCACGGTGGTGCCGGTGCGGTTAATACGCTCGAGCAGCTTCATGATTCCCAGCGAGATCGCCGGGTCGAGGTTGCCCGTCGGCTCGTCGCAGATAAGCAGCGGCGGACGGTTGACCATAGCGCGGGCGACGGCAACGCGCTGCTGCTCGCCACCGGAAAGCTGGTCGGGCAGGGAGTCCATCTGATCGGCCAGACCGACCAGACGCAGCACCTCGGGCACCTGGCTGCGAATGACGCCCTTGGGCTTGCCGATGCACTGCAGGGCAAACGCCACGTTTTCGTAGGCGGTCTTTTGCGGCAGAAGCTTAAAGTCCTGGAACACGGCGCCAATCTGGCGGCGCAGGAACGGAACCTTGCGGTTCTTGATCTTCATGAGGTCCTGACCGGCAACCAGGATGCGGCCGCTCGTCGGCTTGACGTCGCGGTTGAGCGTCGACAGCAGCGTGGTCTTACCCGAGCCGGAGTGACCGACCAGGAAGACGAACTCGCCAGGATAGATCTCGATGTTGATGTCGTCGAGTGCGGGCTTGTTGGGCTGTGCCGGATAGATCTTGGTGACATGCTCCATAAGGATGACGGGCTCGACACCGGCCTGCTTGGCCATCTTCTTGCGGCTGGCCTGCGGATCGATGGGCGCAAACACCGACGTAAAATCGGGGTTGTTGAGCGCGTTATCGAGGCTTGCGACCTCGGCGGCCTGATCGCTCTCGACCACCGGGGCAGCAGGCTGCGTGGGGTCGGGAATAGCGGCAAAGAGACCGGACTGCGCAGGCTGAGGAGCCGGCGTCGCAGGGGCCATGGGGTCGGGAATGCCGGCCATGGTAGGCTGCGGCGTGGCGGCGCCAGCCTGAGGCTGCTCCACGCGAGCGGTCACGGGCTGAACGGGCTCAAAACCCGCCGTGCCGGAAAGCGCGACATCGCTGGTGGGATTGTAGGCAAAGGGATCGGATGCCGGCTGTGCCTGATCTGCCGGCTGAGCGGGGGCCTGAGCAACAGGCTGGCCCTCTGAATCCGGAGTGGCGAAACGACTGCCCTGGACGCCTGCCTGCGTCTTGGGGGCATCATCGCCCGCACCGGAGGTACGGAAGTGGTTACCCACTGGTGCTCCTTATCGTCGTGCGTTTAAACTACATGAGCGCTTTATATTTTAGCAGCATTAGCTTTGCTGCACATAAGAAGCATGGCGTGCTTAGGGATCCCGTCGGCCGGGCACAGGGTTACTCTCCAAATCGTCCTCGGACATGTCGGAGCCCCCGCTGCGCACTTCGCGCGGCGGGGGCTCCTCCGTCCTGCGGAAAGATTTGGAGAGTAACCCTGTGCCCGGCCTGCGGTAACTAAGGGGTCGCTGCGTTTTATTTGGGTGCAGCAGCGCTATGCTTGGGGGCTGAATTGCACTTGGCTGGGATGGGCCCGTTTCCCGGAGGAAGCCCTTGCTTGGTGCGGGCCTGTCTTGTTTGTTGCCGAAAAAACAGGGGCGCCCTCTTTGGGGACGCCCCTGTTCTGGCTTGTATGTGGTTGTTGAGGCGATACTTTGCCTCGTCTTGTCCTAGGCCAAGAACTCCTTGGTGGTCGCCACGATGTTGGCCGCGTCCAAGCCGTACTTGTGCAGGAGCTCGGCGCCCGGGCCAGACTCACCGAAGGTGTCGTTGACGCCGATCTTCTTGAGCGGCGTCGGGCACTGCTCGCACAGGACGTCGGCAACGGCGCTGCCCAGGCCACCGATCACGGAGTGCTCCTCGACGGTCACGACGTGGCCGGTCTTGGTGGCGCTCTTGACGATCAGGTCGGCGTCGATGGGCTTGATGGTGTGCATGTTGATGACCTCGGCATCGATGCCCTCGGCAGCAAGCTGCTCAGCAGCCTCGAGCGCCTCGCCGACCATCAGGCCGCAGGCGATGATGGTGACGTCGGTGCCCTCGCGCATGACGATGCCCTTGCCCAGCTCGAACTTGTAGGTCTCGGAATCGTTGATGACCGGCGAGGCCAGACGGGCGAAGCGCATGTACACGGGGCCGTCGCACTCGTAGGCGGCGCGCGTCACGGCGCGGGCCTCGACGTCGTCGGCGGGAACAATCACGGTCATGCCGGGGATAACACGCATGAGGGCGATATCCTCGCAGCACTGGTGCGTGGCGCCATCCTCGCCCACCGAGATACCGGCGTGCGTGGCACCGATCTTAACGTTAAGGTGCGGGTAGCCGATGGAATTGCGGACCTGCTCAAAGGCGCGGCCGGCGGCGAACATGGCAAAGCTGCTCGCGAAGGCAACGCGGCCGGTGGTTGCGATACCGGCGGCAACACCCATCAGGTTGCTCTCGGCAATGCCCACATCGAAGAAGCGGTCGGGGCAGGCTGCCCTGAACTTGCCAGTCTGCGTGGCGGCGGCCAGGTCGGCGTCGAGGACCACAAAGTCATCGTGCTCGTTGGCGAGTTCGACGAGGGCCTCGCCGTAGCTTACACGCGTGGCGATTTTCTTGACGTCTGCCATCCTAGAGCTCCTCTCCGGCGGCCGTGAGCTCTGCCATGGCCTGCTCAAACTGTTCATCGTTGGGGGCCTTGCCGTGCCAACCAACCTGGTTCTCCATAAAGGACACGCCCTTGCCCTTCAGGGTCTCGGCGATAATGGCGGTCGGCTGCCCCTTGGTGGCGCGAGCCTCGGCAAAGGCGGCGCGGATCTGGTCGAAGTCGTTGCCGTCGGCGAGCTCCACCACGTGGAACTTAAAGGCGCGGAACTTGTCGGCGAGCGGCATGGGGTCGTTGACCTCCTCGACGGGGCCGTCGATCTGCAGGCCGTTGTGGTCGACGATCACACAGAGGTTGTCGAGCTGCTGGTTGCCGGCAAACATGGCGGCCTCCCAGACCTGGCCCTCCTCGCTCTCGCCATCGCCCAGCAGGGCGTACGTGCGATAAGTATCGCCCCAGTGCTTGGCGGCAACGGCCATGCCCACGGCGGCGGAGATGCCCTGGCCGAGCGAACCGGTGGACATGTCAACGCCCGGAGTGTCGTTCATGTTGGGATGACCCTGCAGGTGGCTGCCGATGTGGCGCAGCGTCTCGAGGTCCTCCTTGGGGAAGAACCCGCGCTCGGCGAGCACAGCGTACAGACCAGGTGCACAGTGGCCCTTGGAAAGCACAAAGCGATCGCGGTCGGCCTTGCGGGGATGGGCCGGGTCGACGTTCATTTCCTCAAAGTACAGATAGGTCATGATGTCGGCAGCGCCGAGCGAACCGCCCGGATGGCCGGACTTGGCAGCGTGCACGCCGGTGACGATGCCCTTCCTTACCTCGTTGGCAACCTTTTTGAGCTCTTCGTCGCTCATTGTGCCTTCCTTTCATCCTCATTAGACAAAATGCGCACGGCACCGAAGGTAATCCCAACACAGCCGCAATGCACGTACGTCATTCATTATGCTGGAAACTGATGGCTTTACCAGAGTTTTTATCATTATTTGAACAATTTAGCAGGCAGAACCGCTGATGAAACGGTTTATCAATGTGAACGTCTTTTGGATGGAACGCGGTCGCCCCTACGCGTTAATGTCCTTAAAGCCCTCGCCGAAGGCTTCCGTAACGTCGGCAACCGTCACGATGGCATGAGGATCGCGCTCGCGCACAATCGTCTTGAGGGTATTGAGCTCTCGACGGCTCACGATGACCATAATCACCGGCTTCTCGGCACCCGAATACATGCCAGTCGCCTTAAACTTGGTACAACCACGACCCAGGCCATACATGATATCGGCAGCGATATCAGGGAACTTGTCCGAGATGATGAGTACCATACGGCGCTTGTTGCCACCATCGACCACGGCATCGATCACGTAGCCGCTAATGACCATCGAAAGGCCTGCATATAGTGCGTTTTCGATTGAAAAGACCGGAGCCGATAGCGCGCATACGGCAACATCGATCGCCATGACGGTCGAGCCCACCGGCAGCGAGGTGTTACGCGAGATGATTTGGCCAATCGTGTCCGAGCCGCCGGTGTTGGCGCCGGCGCGCAACACCATGCCGTAACCGATGCCCGTAATAATGCCGCCCCACATGGCAGGGAGCATCAGGTCCGCATCCGCCAGAGGTGCTACAAACGGGGCGAACAGATCGGTAAAGAAGCCCAGCAGCACAAAGCCCGTCGCGGTCTGCACCACGTAGAACATGCCGCCCTCGCGCATAACGACCAACAACAGCAAGGCGTTCATCACGATCGTCTGAATACCAACGGGAAGCGATAGGCCGCGCGCCGCGCCGACCGCCTGGATAATGGTGGCAAGGCCCGTAACGCCACCGGCGGCAAGACCGTTGGGAATCAAAAACAAGTCGGTCGCGATGGCGGCCAAGGCACACCCCAACATGATCTGGGGCAGGTCGTGAAAGAAGTTCATCGAAAGAATGCGCTTGATGTCCAGACGATATGCCATGCTGCCTCCCTCAAAAAAGCGCACCCCATCGGATGCGCTTTGAACTTCTTCTTGTATTCGATTCTACCGATTCGCCGAACAAAAACCACCCCTGCGCAGGGTTTATTCTGGATACAAACCCGTCCAACCGTTGGGCTTGGCATCGGCTTGAAGCCGCCCGATGTTTTAGACCTCCGAGCCTTCTGCATCGGCGTTGCCGGTGGCCCAACGATGGTAGCCAATAACAAACGGGTCCAGGTCGCCATCGTCAAGGACGGCCTCGACATTGCTGGTCTCCACGCCCGTGCGTAGGTCTTTGACCATCTGGTACGGGTAGAGCACGTAGCTGCGAATCTGGTTGCCAAAACCAATCGTGGTCTTGGGTCCGCGAATCTCATCGAGCGCCTCGGCGCGCTTCTCGAGCTCAATCTCGTACAGGCGAGCCTTGAGGATCTGCATGCACGCGGCCTTGTTCTGGATCTGGCTGCGCTCGTTTTGGCAGGTGACCACAATGCCGCTGGGGAAATGCGTCACGCGCACGGCGGAGTCGGTGGTGTTAACGCCCTGACCGCCCGGGCCGCTCGCGTGGTACACGTCCACGCGGATGTCATCGGGACTGATTTCGATGTCGATATCATCGGGTAGCACGGGGATGACCTCGACGCCGGCAAACGTGGTCTGGCGGCGCTTCTTGTCATCGGTGGGGCTAATGCGAACCAAGCGGTGGACACCGGCCTCGGCGCGCAGCATGCCAAATGCGTCCTTGCCCTCGACGGTAAAGGTCGCGCGGTCGATGCCGATGACCTCGGCCGCGGGACAGTCGTTGATGGTGACCTTCCAGCCGCGACGCTGGCAATACTTCATATACATCTTAAAGAGCATGAAGGTCCAGTCCTGGGCCTCCAGACCACCCTGTCCGGGCTTGATGGTCACAATGGCATCGCCGTGATCGAACTCACCGGTAAACCAGCTCGAAAGCTCAAGCTCATCGATGGCACGGGCCAGGCGCTCAGCCGTGGCTGTAGCCTCCTCGCGAAGGGCGACGGCGTCGGGGTCATCCCCCATCTCCTCGGCAAGCTCCAGCGCGGCGCGGGCATCGGAAAGCTCGCCGCGCGCGGTGTCCACGGCAGCGATATCTTCCTTGGTGCGCGCGATCTCCTCCATGGTGGCACGGGCGGCGTCGGCGTCATCCCAAAAGCCAGGGGCAACACTTTTGGCCTCGAGCTCGAACACGCGGGTACGCTTCTCGTCCAGGTGGAGATACGACTCGACCTCACCGAGCCGGTCCGCAAACGCGTCCAGCTCGGCGGGCGTTACCTCTAAAGCCTCAGCCATTAACGATTCCTGCCGTGGCAGTACTTAAACTTCTTGCCGCTACCGCAGGGGCACGGGTCGTTGCGGCCCACGTTGACGTACGGATCGTCGCTCTCGGACTTGCGATAGGTGGTCACCTTGCCACCGTTGTTGACGGCAGCCGGACCACCCTGGACAGCCGTGCGGGCCTGCACCTGCGCCTGCTTGCGCAGCACCGAGCCGCCGTTGTCACCATCGACCTCGGCAGGACCGGAGAAGTGCGCACCCTCGAGCGCGGGCTCCTCCTTGTGCTCCACGGCACGCGGGGCAGCCTTGATCTCGATGCGCAGAACCGTACGCAGATAATCCTCGTACATGGTATCGACGAGTATCTGGAACGCGCCGTAGGCCTCGGTCTTGTACTCAACCAGCGGGTCGCGCTGGCCAAAGCCGCGCAGGCCGATGCCGGTCTTGAGGTAGTCCATCTCCTGCAGGTAGTTCATCCAGCGGGTATCGATGACGCGCAGCATGACCTGGGTGTTGAGCTCGCGCATCAGGTCCTCGCCCAAGCGCTCGGCCTTCATGTTGTAGCACTTCTCTACGTAAGCCAGGACATCGGCAGCCAGGGCCTCATAATCCTCGTCGGGGAACTTCGGCGTATCGATGTGGCCGGTGAGCTCCACAACCCACTTGCGCAGACCCTCCAGGTCGCGCTCGCCATCGTGGCTGTCCTTGGTGCAGAACTCCTGCACGCAGCGGTACACGGTGTCGTGCATGACCTCGGTGATGTGGTCGGTCAGGTCCTTGCCGTCCAGAATCTTATTGCGCTCGGCGTAGATGACCTGGCGCTGCTTGTTCATGACGTCGTCGTACTCAAGGACGCTCTTACGCATGGAGAAGTTGATGCTCTCGACCTTGTGCTGGGCGCTCTCGACGGCCTTGGAGATGATCTTGTGCTGAATGGGCATGTCGTCGCCCATGTCGGCCGTGACCATCATCTTGGAGACGCGGTCCATCTTGTCGCCGCCGAACAGGCGCATGAGGTCGTCCTCGAGCGACAGGTAGAACTGGGTCTCGCCTGGATCGCCCTGACGGCCGGAACGGCCGCGCAGCTGGTTGTCGATACGGCGGGACTCATGGCGCTCGGTGCCGATGACGGTCAGGCCGCCGGCGGCAAGCACGCGCTCGCGCTCGGCCTTGCAAGTCTCCTTGGCCTCGGCGTTAAACTGCTCGAGCTGCTCGGGCGTCACGTCCTCCATGGTCAGGCCCTCGTACTCCAGGCGCTCGCGCACCAGCTCGTCGGGGTTGCCGCCCAGCAGGATGTCGGTACCACGACCGGCCATGTTGGTGGCGATGGTCACGGCGCCGTAGCGTCCGGCCTGGGCAACGATGTGGGCCTCGCGCTCATGGTGCTTGGCGTTGAGGACCTCGTGAGCGATGCCGCGCTTGGTAAGGGCGGAGGACAGCTTCTCGGAGCTCTCGATGGAGACGGTGCCCACCAGGACCGGCTGGCCCTTGGCGTGACGCTGCTCGACATCGTCGGCGACGGCGTTGTACTTGGCCTGAATGGTGCGGTACACCAGGTCCTCGTGGTCCACGCGCTGCACGGGCTTGTTGGAGGGGATGACCTCGACGGGCAGCTTGTAGATCTCGCGGAACTCGGCATCCTCGGTAAGTGCCGTACCGGTCATGCCGGAGAGCTTGTCATACAGACGGAAGTAGTTCTGCAGGGTGATGGTGGCCAGCGTCTGATTCTCCTCGCGCACGAGCACGCCCTCTTTGGCCTCGATGGCCTGGTGCAGGCCCTCGGAGTAACGGCGGCCTTCCATAATGCGGCCGGTGAACTCGTCGACGATCTTGACCTCGCCGTTGGTGACCACGTACTGCTTGTCGCGGTGGAACATGTACTGGGCCTTCAGCGCCTGCTGCAGGTGGTTGACAAGCTGACCGGAGAGATCGGCATAGATGTCATCGATACCCAGGCGGCGCTCGATCTTCTTAAGGCCGCGCTCGGTGGCGGCAATGGTGTGCTTGGCCTCGTCCATGACATAGTCGCCCGTGGGCTCGACGTCCTCGGTGGCGGTGAGCATGTCGTGCGACACGTCCTCGCCGCGCTCAAGGCCACGCACGGCACGCGCGAAGTCCTTGTAGGTACTGGCGGACTTGGTGCCAGCGCCCGAGATGATCAGCGGGGTGCGGGCCTCATCGATCAGGATGGAGTCAACCTCGTCGACGATGGCGTAGTTGTGACCGCGCTGCACGCGCTGCTCGGGACGGGTAACCATGTTGTCGCGCAGGTAATCAAAGCCGAACTCGGAGTTGGTGCCGTAGGTGACGTCGGCCTGGTAGGCCGGGCGCTTGAGCTCGAGCGGCATGTTGTTCTGGAGCAGACCGACGGTCATGCCCAGGTACTTATAGATGCGGCCCATCCACTCGGAGTCGCGCTTGGCAAGGTAATCGTTGACAGTAACGACGTGCACGCCCTTGCCGGCAATAGCGTTGAGATAGCCGGCCAACGTGGAGACGAGGGTCTTACCTTCGCCAGTCTTCATCTCAGCAATGTGGCCCTCGTGCAGTGCCATGGCGCCAATGAGCTGCACGTCAAAGTGGCGCATGCCCATGGTGCGCTTGGAAGCCTCACGCACGGTGGCAAAGGCCTCGGGAAGCATGTCGTCGAGCGACTCGCCGTTGGCGTAACGCTCGCGGAACTTATCGGTCTGGCCGCGGAGCTCCTCCTCGGTCATCTTCTCAAACTGGGGCTCAAGACCGTTGATCTGGTCGACGATCTTGTAGTAGCGCTTAAGGTCCTTATCGGATCCAAAGGACAGCAGCTTTGACATGAATCCCATGTGGTTTTCCTTTTTGGCCATCGCCCACGCCGTGCAGCTGCGGGCGAGTTAAACACAGATGATTGTACTTTAGCCAAACAAGGCGCGGCCTATACGGTCGACCTCGACCGCCACGTAATAACTACGACCAACCTGCCAAAAGGGGACTGGTTTATTTTGGCAGTTTTTATCTGGGCAAACGCCGCCTCTCTGCCATTTGGTGCAATGGGGGCAGGTTGGTTTGCACCAATAAAAAGAAAAGGACCGCGCACCCAAACGGATGCACGGCCCTTATGCCATGAATGCGAGTGATTCCGCGGCGAGCTATTTACTCAGCAGCCTCGGTGGTCTCGGCCTCGGCAGCGGTCTCCTCGACGGGAGCCTCTGCGGGAGCCTCGGCGGCCTGCTTGGCAGCCTCCTCGGCAAACTTAGCGGCACGCTTAGCCTTCTCGGCAGCCTTAGCCTCAGCGGCGGCCTTGCGAGCGGCCTCGGCCTCAGCAGCCTTGGCGGCCTTGGCAGCCTTGGCCTCCTCAGCCTTCTTGAGCTGGGCGGCAGCGGCGCCACCGAACTTGTCGGCGAAGCGCTGGACGCGTCCACCGGTGTCGACGAACTTCTGCTGGCCGGTGTAGAACGGATGGCACTCGTTGCAAAGCTCGACCTTCATCTCGGACACGGTAGCGTGCGTCTTGAAGGTGTTGCCGCAGGAGCACGTCACCGTGCACTCGACATACTGGGGATGGATACCCTGCTTCATGGTAGGACTCCTTATTGGTCAGGCGCTGGTTACCGATCAGCGCATAAGGCGTCTTGGTTTCCGACCAAGACAACAAACTTGGCTATGGTACCACGGCGCCGCGTGTCCCACAAAAGGTTCACGGTCTTTTCGGAACGACACGAGCTGGACCTTAAATATCAACTTCATCCGAACACTCCCCCACATTCATCTCTCGTATGTATCGAGGTATTCCTGCTTGAGCGTCTGCGAGGACGACTCGGTCTTTTCCACGAGCGTGCCGGCCTCGATGAAGTAGAACGAGTCGGTGAGGTCTGCCAGGTCGTCGAGCAGATGGCTTGAGATGAGCACGCTGCGTCCCCGCTCCACCTCGCTGCGCATCGCGTCGCAGGAGGTTTTCCGTTTTCCCGGATCGAGGCCGTTCAGCGGTTCATCGAGGATGAGGTACGGGCAATCGGTCGCTATCGCCATGGCAAGCTTTACCTGCTGCTTCATTCCTGTCGAGAGTTTACGGGTCGGCTTGTCGAGATATGGGGAGATTCCGAGGGAGTTGCAGAGCGAGTCGATGTCGGCGGCCGATTTCCACGCCTCCCTAACGAAAGAGAGGTGCTCGCGGGCCGATAGCGTGGGGTAGAGATCCGCGCCGCCCGAAGAGCTCAGGTAGACGAGTTCTGCGAATTCGGCTGATCGACGTTGGTAGATTCCGTCTGCCAACAGGCTTCCCGAGCGGATGCGGGTGGGAAATTGGCCCGACAGCGCTTCAAGAAAGGTGGTTTCCCCGAGCCGTTGGGAGCGACGAGCCCCGCCGCCGTTCCCGGGCTCAGGAAAAGCGATCCGATTGAAAGTATCGTCGTGCTTCCGTATCCCACGCTCACGTCCAGAAGCTCGAGCCCATGGTGCTTTTTCGCGGGTCCAGACTGTTTGGGCGAACGCGTCGCAACGGCGCCGACCGCGAAAAGGACCGCGACGTATACCAGGGCCACGGCAAGCATCGATGCGCCGCCCGAACCGGAGCCAATGAATTCCGTCGGGAAGCATCCTACGTAACCCGTTGCCTCGATAGGCGAGAACACGGCCAGCGGCAGGAGCTCGAGCGCGGCATTATGCCCCAGTGCCGAATCGGACAATAACGGGAATGCCGGGGCCGCGACAAGCAACGCGGAGGTAAGGGGGCCCGCGAAGACGCGCCTCGTTGCGGTCGATAGGACGACGGAACAAACGGATATCAAGGTTCCACCCGCGAGCAGCGCGAGAAGTATGGTCGTGAAGACGTTTCCCGCGGTCGTGGTAGTGAGCGCGCCGTTATGGAAGAAGGCGATCGGGTACCCGATCTGCCCGAAGCCGTTTAGGGCCAAGGCGCAAATGCCCCCGGGTGCAAGGCCGGCGAGGAGCATCGCGGTCCCCGCGCCAATTATCGAAAACACGGTTTGGATAAGGCGCCGGAATTTGGGCACGGGCGCCTTTGCCGCCAGGGTCGCAGGCCTTGTGGCGCCGAGCACGAGTATCGACGAGAGAAGGAAGGGGATGAAGGGAAGGAAGGACGGCGCCTGGGCAATGGCGTAGGGCAGGAAGGAGAGGAACGGCAGGTCGTTTGCGGAGGCCGGGATATCCGCGATGCCGGAGCTGCTCAGGGCACGGCAATATGCGAGCTCTGCGTCATTGGTCTCCTGGTCCCCCACGATGGACCCGGATTGGAAGCCCTCGTCCATGAGCGCGTAGTAGCTCTCGGCAGAGTCGAGAAAGGCGGCGTCGGTTTGAGCGGCGAGGGCGGCGTTCGCGTATCTTGCAAGCTCAGCGTCATCTTGCTGCTCTGGCGATAGGTCTGTGCCGCTGGCCTGGGGCGCGCGCGTATTGAATGCGTCGACAAAGCCCTGCATGCCCTGCTTCATAAAGAAGGGGCCGTAGATGGGTGAATTGAACGCAATGGGGATGGAGAAGGCTGCAGCAAGAACGAGCGTGGAAATCCATACGGCCTTGTCTCTTAGGATTAGTTTGAGAAGAAGTCGACAGTACATTCAGAAGCACCTGCATTCCTCAAAGAATCGTTAGATTAAAAGTAACAGACCGGATGAAGATGCGTAAGATGGGGGCGAGGCGAATGGCTGAACGGTATCGATACGCGGGTTCAACGGTATCACATTGGCCACATAGATTTTTAACTTGCATTTCTACCCGCCCTTTTCGTAGAGTCGCCGATACGTGCTTAGCGCACCCTCGGCGCGTCCGGCAGGCTTTGCGAAATGGGATCCAGGAGACTTCGGCGCAGCATCATCTTGCGGAATGCTTCTAATGAGCCTCCCATCCTTCAAAAACAGAATCTCATCGCACAGCCTATCGACCGAATCCAAGATGTGGGATGACATGATGATGCACGTACCAGAATCGGCCAGCTTCCTGAGAATCTCGGAATGCAAGTCCACCCTGCTGGGGTCGAGCGCGTTCATGGGCTCATCTAATAGAAGGTACCGCGCGCCCGTCGCATACGCAATCGCCAGGGTAAGCTGCTGCTTCATGCCCTGGCTCAGAGTGCGGATCCTCATCTTCGCGAACTCGCCTATCTGCGTTTGTTCCACTATCTCTTCGATATCGCGAGCATGCGGCCACATATCGCAAACCATCTTGAGGTGATCTTCCGCACGCAATCCGGGATACAGCAGCGTCCCCTCACCAGGTGCATAGAAGATCATAGAACGGACCTCTCTCGCACCCGTACCCTGCACCTCATCCAGAACGATGCTCCCGTCCACGCGAGGACCCGGCAAACCTGCCATCGCACGCAGCAACGTCGTCTTTCCATGCCCGTTCGGAGCGACGAGACCGTAGACCGTACCCGGGGCAAACTCAGCGTTCACCGAATCTACGAGCACCTTCTTTCCATAAGAGATCGTCAGCGTTTGAAGGTCAATCATCGAGATCATCCCCTTTCGATCTTTGGAACACTCAGGCGCACCATCAACGGAGATACGGCGCCCAAGACCACCAGCAGAGCGCCCGATGCGCCGACGACCTCTCCAAAAGGCATCGCGTTCGTCCCTCGCCCAAGGAACCCAATCGTCCCCACCTGGGAAGCGGGATCAAACGAGGCGAATGGAGCCAGCAGCGCGACGCCCATGCCCACGCTTTCAACATGAGCGCTCAACGAACCCAACACCAAGAGAACCGCGCAAACCATTCCGGTGACAACGGGGTTGCGGCTAATCGCTGCTGTCAACGCAGCGACGACGGAAATCACGCCGTATGCCATGACCAGCAACGGAATACTGCACAACACCGCCTCCCCCACCGTGGACGTTGTCGAAGCTCCCGCCCGAATGAGAGCGACGGGATACTCCGATCCACCCGCACCGTTCTTAATCACGGACACAACGACAGCGGGAACCATCGACACCAAAAGCAGCACCAAGCCAAGCAGGAGAGCCAGCGCAACAGCCGTCAGAAAACGCACATGCGCTGTTGCGGGGATCTGGAGAACCAGAAGGGAACGACACTGCAGGTGGGTGCACGCGAGCGATGTGACAACCACGGGCAACAGCAAAAATAAGGAGGGAAGCGCTGCCTGGAGATACGAAAGGAGGATTAATGGGGGCATCTTCGTACTTAACTCGTAAACCTTGGGGTCCGGCAAGTTCGCGATCGACTCAAGCAGAAGGGCGCGCGCCTCCGCACGAGAAGGAGTCTCCGGCTCGATTCCGATCGATTGCAGGAGAGTCGCATCTGCCGCGCCCAGCTCACCTCGAGCGCGCTCGTACGTCGCAAGGCTTCGAAACCCCTCCGCAGGCATAGGCGCGTACACGAAACCCGAAAGAGCATCCCGCATGTCTTCCAGGGCCGCTTTGCCCTCGACGTCCATATTCGCAGCGTTCTGCTCTAGATACCGATCTATTGAACGGAGCTCCCCATCCCTATACCGAACAGCGGAAACGTTATCAGCGTCAGGAAACATCTCGACCAGAGCCGGGGCCAGCATCGTCGTCGACATTGCAATCGCGCATACGGCGAGGGTAGGAGAACGCAGGAGCAGTTTCCCCATCGTTCTTACGTATGCAACGGCGGAGGCACAAGCGCTCGAACGAGTTGCCGTTCTCGATGCAGTGAAGGAACCTCTCTCAAGACAAATCGGGGATATCGGGCACGCGCAGCCGCTCTTTCCAGCAACGCAAAGCAGGCTAATTGCCAGCACCTCGATCCCGATTGCGCATACGAGGGCAATCGCGCCACGCTCGAAGCAAAGTCCAGGCAGATTCACTATCTGCGTTGTCGGGTACGGGCTATAGGCGCCGACGGTCAACTCAGTGTTCGCATACGTAAGGGGATTCAACAGGGCGAACTCACGTAAAGCGATGGATCTTCCGTAATACCCGGGAACCATCGTCACCCCCATCAGGGCACATACGAACACGATTCCAAGCGTAGGGTTATTGGCAATCTTCACGGCAAGGTGAACGACAAGCGAGATGAACGCTGCCACCAAGAATTGCAAGATGGCCGTCTGCGCGAACACCAGCCAAGCCGGTTTGATAACCGGAGTCGCATATTGAATGTAGCCTATCGGATAGAACGGCGAGCCCGGGCCATTCTTCACAAGCGCGGCGATTATCCCTGGAAGATTGATGGCGAGGACGGCAAGCATTGCAAAAACACTCGCCCATACGCTCGATGCAACAAGTCTACCCAGCTCGCCCATCGGTGCCTGGATGATGAGCTTTTCACGTTTGTTAAGACGCGCGGCAAGGAACGAGACGGCAACGGCCGTTGCGACCCATAGCAAGTACTCCTTCGATCCGTCATAATAGGTGTACTCTCCATCCGATATCTGCAGAAACGGAAGTAGGGGAGAGAGCGGTGCCAAGATAAGACGTCCCGCGGCAAGAGGGTACAGAAGCGCGGGCATGCTTGATGAAGAGGTATAGACACCGTCCTCCCCCGCATTCACAAGCGCATCCGCATAGGATGCTGACAATTCCTGCTCAACACGGGTTATTCCCGACTCGAGGTATTCGACCCGTCCGTCGATGCCAGCCGCGCTCCTGAAGACGGGCAGAGCACAAAGAACCATCAACGCAACAACGACAACACAGAGCGACCTGGAGGAGAGAAGCGACCTAAAGATCGCCTTCGAGATTTTGAGCATATTCATCGCCAACCTTAACCTCATCCAGTCGGAACAGAGGGGCCGAACAAAATGCTCGGCCCTTATTACTTGCCGGCAAAGTCAATTTAACATAAACTGTTAAAAAGTAACCTGAGTTTTTTAAATTCTTCGGAGGTTATTATGAGTTCCGACAATCGCACTCCCCGGCTTCATTCCTTCCGCATCGCATGTGCGATAGCCTCTGCGACCCTTTGCGCCACCGCCATCGCACAAGTGGCGTTCTCCTTAAAGCCAGCAATCGAAGTGCTCGACAACCCTGTAATTGCAGACTCCCCCGCGTATCCAGCCCTTGCGATCTCGACATTGGTCCCTGCCGTCATCGGTATCGCTACGACCATCCTCAGCGCCGTTCTCGTGTGGACGATCAAGAGCGGAGACCCCTTCAAGAAAGGGTCTGCGACATGCTTGAAGGTGCTCGGCATTCTCTTCGTTGTTCAAGCTGCCACCAGCCTCTACGCCGGCTCACTCAAAACCTCCGTTTCGATGTTTGGCGGCGAGGGGGCCGTCGGCGCCCAAGAGATCGCTTCATCATTCGATTGGACCTCTCTGGTTCTCGGCATCGTCCTGTTCATGCTTTCCCAGCTCTTCTTGTACGCCCGAGAGCTGCACCTCGACTCCGACGAGATTGCGTAAGGAAACGCCATGCCCGTAATTGTTCGCCTCGACAAGATCATGGCCGAGCGAAAGATTTCCTCGAACGAACTTGCCGAAAGGATTGGAACCACGCCCGTGAACCTGTCCCGCATTAAAAAAGGGCATATTCGCGGCATTCGCTTCAACACACTCGAGCAGCTATGCCTCGCCCTTCGTTGCCAACCCGGAGACCTTCTCGAAGTCATGAGCGAAGAGGATGCCCGAAAGGAGTTCGGACTCGATTGGTCCGCCGAGGATTAGAGGGCGGTCGTACTCGCCCTGCGCACGGGGATGCGAATCGGCGAGGTCTGCGGCCTTCGGTGGTGCGATGTGGATTTCGAGACGGGCCTGATCTCGATCAGACACTCGGTGGCGTACGCGAAGGGAATGGGTTCGTTCATCAAGGACGCCATGGCGACGCTCAACGTCTACGCCGACATCGAGCCCATCTCCAAAATCCATAACATGCTGCGCGCCACGCCGTGCCTTTGGCGCGGGCACCTCGGGCCGAGGGTCGATCCGGGTCCCATGTTCCAACAGAGGATCCAGGAGTCCATCGAGACGCTCCAGGCGTTCGGCTACGGCATCACCGAGCCGGACGACCGAAATATCGCCATACGCGACGTGAAGACGAACAGTTGGCTCTAGCTCACCGAGTACGCGGCAGTGCTGGGCCCATCCCAACTGAGGTCACGGTGGTCCGATAGGGGCGCCGCCCGCGGCATGCGCCGCGGAGCGGTATCCCCTACCGAAGGGCGGGGATGCCCTCCGCTTCCAGTTCGGAATCAGCCGTCGGAGGCGTTCGGCTGACTGCGGGAACGGCCTGTCCGCTCAATGTGTTCGGCTGAGATCGGAAATCAACCCAACACGAGCCGGACACGCGCCAGACGGCTCTTCCCCGTACGGCCTTCCCCCTTACGCTCATGTTGCAGGCATGTAACGCCGCAGCGAGCGCGCCTTTTTTGCGCCAGACAGGTACAATGATGAACACTGTACCGTAGCGGAGCGCCCCGCGCGCACCGCAACCACGCGAAAGGGTTTCCCATGGCCGAGATCTCGTCCTCCCGCATCGTCATCACCGTCCTTGGCAAGAACCGCCCCGGCATCGTCGCCGGCGTCACCCGCGTTTTGGGCGAGGCCAACGTCGACATCCGCGACATCACGCAGTCCATTATCGAGGACATCTTCACCATGACCATGCTGGCCGACACCGCCGAGTCCAAGCTCGACTTCGCCGAGCTGCAGAAGGCGCTGGCCGAGGCCGGCGAGCTTTCGGGCGTCAACGTGTCCATCCAGCGCGAGGACGTCTTTAACTTTATGTACCGCCTGTAGCGAACAAGCCGCTCGGGGCAGCTTGACGTCATATCGTCCAAGCGCGCGGCCCCAAAGCGGACCGGAGAGGAGCGCGCATGGCCTACGACGCCAAGAAAATCTACTACCGCTTCGACGATCACCTGAGCCGCCTGGTTCTGGATTACGAGGCGAGCCGTCAGATTTCGCCCGAAAGCGAAAACCTCTACCACGGCCTGCCGACCGCCCCGTACGACGAGGACCTGTTCGTAGAGCACAACGTCAAACGCGGCCTGCGCAATGCCGACGGCTCGGGCGTGGTCGCGGGCCTTACCCGCATCTCGGACGTGCACGGCTACAACAAGGTCGACGGCAAAGTCGTGCCCGATCAGGGCAAGCTCACGCTTCGTGGCTACAGCATCGAGGATCTGGTCAACAACGCCCAGGCCGAGAACCGCTACGGCTACGAAGAGGTCGCCTACCTGCTCATCACGGGCTCGCTGCCCACCAAAGAGGAACTCGACGGTTTTTGCGGACGCCTGGGTGCTTTTAGGCACCTGAGCGACGAATTCGTCCGTGAGTTCCCCATGACCACGGTGTCGTCGAGCATCATGAATGTGCTTCAGCGCGCCGTGCTGCTGCTCTACGCCTTCGACGCCGAGCCCGACGCCATTACACCCGAACACGAAATCGACGTCGCCATCTCCATGCTCGCCCGTCTCCCCCGCATCGCCGCCTTCGCGCATATGGCCTCGGTCGCCAAGCGCCGCGGCTCCGAGGTTCATGTGCCGCACCCCACACCCGGCCTCTCCACCGCTGAGACCATCCTGCAGGTCCTACGCGGCGGCATGGCATTCACCCGCGACGAGGCCATGCTGCTCGACGTGATGCTTATGCTGCATGCCGAGCACGGCGGCGGCAACAACTCCACCTTCGCTTGCCGCGTGCTGTCGTCTTCGGCCACCGACCCGTATTCCGCCTACGCCGCGGCTATCGGCTCGCTCAAGGGCCCGCGCCACGGCGGCGCCAATGCCAAGGTCGTGTCTATGCACGAGGACATCCGCGCGCATGTCTCCAACTGGGAGGACGAGGACGAGGTCGCGGCCTACCTGGGCAAGATCCTCGACAAGCAGGCCTTCGACGGCACGGGCCTCATCTACGGCATGGGCCACGCCGTCTATACGCTCAGCGACCCGCGCGCCGAGGTCTGCCGCCGTTACGCGCGCTCACTGGCAGCCAAGAAGGACTTGGGCGAAGAGTTCGCACTCATCGAGCGTATCGAGCGCCTGGCACCGCAGGTGATGCGCGACCACGGCATGACCAAGCCCATCTGTGCCAACATCGACCTGTACACGGGCTTTATCTACAAGATGCTCGGCGTACCCGAGACGCTTTTTACGCCGCTATTCGCCGTCGCCCGCATGGCCGGCTGGTCGGCACACCGCATGGAAGAGCTCTTCTGCGCGCACCGCATTATTCGCCCCGCGTATCGCCCGGTTATCGAGCCGCTGGAGTACAAGCCGCTCGCCGATCGCTAGGACGCGGACCGTTATAGAACCCGAGCGTGGCCAGGGCATCATCGCCCTCGGCCACGCTTTTTATGCCAGCAGAAAGGGCTGCATCAAATGATTGTGTTTTCCGATATGGATGGAACGCTGTTGACGAGCGATAAGCAGATGAGCGATGCCACCTGGGCGATGCTCGACGAGCTCGCTCGACGCGGGATTGAATTTGTGCCCTGCACGGGACGTCCGCTGTCGGGCATCTTTGAGCCCATCCTCGCCCATACCGCCGTGCACTATGCCGTTTGCGCCAATGGCGCCAGCGTCTGGCAGCTCGACGACGATGTGCCCACCGACGCCTCGCGCGCCACGTGCATCTTGAGCCGTCCGCTCGATTGCGGCATTGCCCATCGCATCCATCGCATCGCCGCCGGCCACGATGTGACCTTCGATATCTTCGCGGATGGGCAGTGCTTCCTCCCCCGCTCGCTCTACACGCGCCTGGACGAATTCTGCGGCGGCGACCCCCACATCGCGGCTTCGCTCAAGCGCACACGAACACCGATCGACATGGATATCGACAGCAAGATCGACGAGGTCGAGACGCTCGAGCGCATCGCCATGTACTGGCACAACCCGGCTGATCGCGACGCCATCGCGGCGGAACTCGACACGCTCGGAGGCATTGAAGTCACGCGTTCGTACGCCATGAATATCGAGGTCATGGGCGAGGGTGCCACCAAGGGAACGGCCCTCACGTGGCTATGCGAGCATCTGGGCGAGCGTCTCGCCGACGCCTGGGCCTTCGGCGACAACATCAACGACATCCCCATGCTGCAGGCAGCGGGCCACGGCATGGCCATGATCAACGCCGAGCCCGAGGACCGCAAGGCCGCCGACGCCATCACCGAGTTCGACAACGACCACGACGGCGTCGCCCGCACCATCATGACCGTCCTCGCCTAGTCATTGGACGTTCTTAAACGACTAGTCGTTGGGGACACTCTTCGCGAAAAGCTGCAAGAACTGTCCCCCACTGCCGGCAGAACAAGAACGTCCCCATCTGTCGGATTAAGCGAGGCCCTCCAGCACGCGACGAAGCTCCTGCTGGACGGCGTGGTCGCGGTTACAACCCACCACGCGATCGGCCACCGCCTTGAGCGCGGGGCGCGCGTTTTCCATCGCGCAGCCCGTGCCGACAAAGCGAATGATCTCGTAGTCGTTCATCGAGTCGCCAAACGCCATGACCTCGTTGCGTTCAATGCCGTAATGCTCCGCGAGCTGCGCGATACCCGAGGCCTTCGACACACCAGGCTGCATGGCATCGATCCACGCGTTGCCCGAAGGTGCAAAAGTAAAGAGCTGACCAAGTTCGCGCTGTAGCACGTACGCACTGTCCATAACGGCACCGTCATCGCAAAAGATGCTCGCCTTGATGATATTTGCGCTGGGATCGGGCAGCTCCCAAATGCGCTCGGCATTGGGAAGGTCCTTATCGACCTCACGCACGAACTTGCACTCGTCATCGAGCAGGAAGGACTTGGTTCGGTCAAAGAGCGCAAGATGCAGATTGGGAAACGTCCTGACGGCTTGGGCGAGCCTTCGAATCGCCAGGTGCGAATACACCTCACGGTCTACCATCTTACCGTCGGCGTAGACCTGGGCGCCGTTAGCGGCGACAAAGTCCATCTTGTCGCGAACGGGCGCAAAGAACTCACACAGGCGATCGTAGCGACGACCTGACGATGCGGCGAAATGCACGCCATGCTCGTGTAGCGCCAGAATCAGTTCATAGGTCTCGGGAGGCACCTGGCCGTTTTCGTCAAGCAGTGTGCCGTCCATATCGGATGCAATCAGTTTAAACATAGAAAAGCTCCCTTCGGGCTTGTTGGAATCGAACGCGTATCCGATTCCAACGTACCCAAAGGAAGCTCAAATAAGACTCCGCGGGCGTAAACGTTGCAAGGACCTGGCAAATAGCTCACACATGCCAGAGGTCCTACGGTCGCGGCGTCAGGCAGCCCGCCAAAGAGTGTCCCCGACGGCTAGTCGTTTAAGAACGTCCCCGATGACTAGTCGGCGTAGGTGAAGGTCGTGACGTCGAACATGCCCTCGGGGCGGATGCGGAGCGTCGGGATGACCGGCAGGGGCAGGAAGATGATGCCCATGATAGGGTCGAGCGGCGGCTCAATACCCATGGCGCGCGCCTTGACCATAAAGTCGTCGTGCTGCGCGGCAACGTCCTCGGCCGTGCCTTCGCTCATCAGGCCACCGAGCGCCAGCGGAATGCGCGCCACGACCTCGCCGTTGCGCACCAGCACGTGACCACCTTGGCCCACGGCCTCAACGGCGGCCATCATATCGGCGGCGTTGTCGCCCACCACGCACACGTTGTGCGAGTCGTGGCCGATCGTGGAGGCAATGGCGCCACCCGTGATGGTGAAACCGCGCACCCAGCCGCGACCGATATGCTTGCCGACCAGGCCCAGGCCAGCGGGGCCGTCGCCGTCGGCGCCCTCGGCCTGCAGCGACACGCCGCGGCCATGGCGCTCAATCAGCATAATGCGACGCAAGTCCTCGTCAGTCTCGGGACGAACCATGCCCGTGATGGCCTTGCCCGGCACCACGTCAATCACGGCCTCGCCCGGCTTAAAGGCATAGTCGAATACGTCGAGCGAAAGCTTCGGCAGCTTAACGGAGGCACGCAGCTCATCGGCAAGGGCCGCAACCTCGGCCATCTCGGGTGCGATCTCGCCCACAAAGGTACCGTCCTGCGCCACCAGAGCACCGGCGGCATATACGCGATGCGGAGCCGTGGCAAACGTCAGGTCATTGAGCACCAGCAGGTCGGCACGCTTACCCGGGGCAATCGCACCGCGGAGCTCATGCGGGTCGCGGCAGCCGTGATCCAGGCCAAACGCCTCGGCCGTGGAGAGGGACGCCATAGAGATAGCGACCACGGGGTCGATACCGGCCTCAATCGCCACGCGGCAGGCATTGTCGATCATGCCGGTTGCAAGCGCATCGGAAGGGGCGCGGTCGTCAGTCGCAAAGCAGCAGCGGCGGGCGCGCGCGGGATTCTCCAGCAACATCGGAGACAGGTTAGCCAGGTCATGGCTGCACGTACCTTCGCGCAGCATCACATACATGCCGCGAGATAGCTTGTCGAGTGCCTCCTCGGGAATCGTCGACTCATGGTCGGCGATAATGCCCGCCGCGGCATAGGCGTTGAGGTCCTTGCCGGCAACGAGTGGGGCGTGACCGTCAACCTGTTTGGACGGCGTCTGGTTGGCAGCGTCGATACGAGCACAGGTCTCGGGATCGGCCATAAAGACGCCCGGCAGGTTCATCATCTCGCCCAGACCAAAGACATCGCCCGGATGCTCGGCAAAAAACGCCTGCATATCGGCAGCCGAAATAACGGCACCGGCCTGCTCATCGGGCAGCGCGGGCACGCACGAAGGCATCATGTACTTGATGGAGATGGGTGCGCGGCGGCCATCCTCAATCATAAAGCGCAAGCCGTCGAGACCGGCAACATTGGCAATCTCGTGGCTGTCGGCAATGGCAGTGGTGGTGCCGCGCGTCGCCGCCATGCGCGCATACTCGGCGGGACGGATGTTCGAGGACTCGATATGCAGATGTCCGTCGATAAAGCCGGGGGCGATATAGCGACCCTGACAGTCAATGACCTCGGTCGCCTCGTAGGTGCCGGCGGCATCGTCGCGACCGTTGTAGAGCACGCCGACGATTACGCCATCCTTGACGGCAACGCTACCGGGCGCCACGCGCTGGCCATATACGTCGACAATCTGCGCATTGGCAAACAGCGTGTCGACGGGCACGCGACCCTCGGCTGCATCGATCACAGACCTCATGACCTCAACGGACATACATACTCCTTTAACTGTAGAAATAACTGCGGAGCGGACGAGCCTTCACCGCAGCAAGCCAATAGCAATTGTATGCCCAAAAGAAGGTCCCGCTAACACCCCATCCGCTTAACGGCACACGCCGCTTGGCGCAATGGGGACAGGCTGCTTTGCACCAATGACAAGGAGTGTCCCAAAGTGCCGGCACAAAAGGAACGTCCCTAACTGCCGCATCCGGAGCAAGACAATGCCGCGGGTAGAGGGCGCAATAGTCGTTGGGGACGTTCTTAAACGACTAGTCATTCAAGAACGTCCATTACAGTCGAAATTGTCAGCCCGGGACCATCTCGGGCTACGATTGAGGCGCGCCCAGAACGGGCCGCCGACCGGGCGCCCGCGCACGGCCGAACGTCCCTGCCCCCGAGAGGGCCTGTTGGGTGCTGCCGGCGCGGGGCGCGCCGCCCCCGACGGCTGATAGGAAAGTGCCGGGCAGGCGCCGCGGCTGGTAATGTGAGTGCCGAGGGGGAGGCCATCCGGTCGAACGACTACCGGAAGGATACCACCGTGAAAGCGCCATCCACCAGACCCGCGGCCGTGCTCGGCCTGGACGTCGGCAAGTCGTCGCACTGGGCCTGCCTGATCGACCGCGACGGGGAGGTGCTGGCCAGCGCCCCCGTCCGCAACAGGGAGGCCGAGCTCGACGCGCTGTTCGCCTCCGCGCCCGCCGGCACGCTCGTCGTGGTCGACCAGTTCCGCAACATAGGGTCCCTCG
>NZ_JAHONA010000067.1 GCF_019131995.1 Collinsella aerofaciens
CGGTGTAGCGGGCGGACAGCTCCCCGGACAGCCTGACCCTCAGGGCCTCGACGGCCCGGGACTGGCCGGTCGTGCCGGCGGTGCCGCCGTTGCCGACGGCGGGCTGCCAGCCGACGTTCGAGACGTGGGCCTCGACGGATATGGCGTCGGCGCCGAGGGGCTCGCCGGTCGAGGCGTCGGACAGGACGAGGCGCAGCGCCTCGAGGGGGAGCCCCCTGCCGGTCGTGCCGGCGACCTCGCCGCCGGCGACGGCGCCCATCCAGCCGATATTGGAGACGTGGGCCGAGTATGAGAGCGAGACGGGCGCGGCCGCCTCGGACCGGGCGGGCTCCGCCTGGGCGCCGTCGGCCTGCGGGGCCTCGGGCTGGGAGGCGTCGGCCTGCGCGGGCTGGGCGGCGTCGGCCTGGGCGGCGGGACCCCCGTCGGCGGGCTGGGCCCCGGCGGTCGGGGCCTGCGCGTCGCCCGGGGCGGCGGGGGCGGCGTAGGCCGCGGGCCCGCACAGGGCCAGGGCGGCCGCGACCGCCAGCGCGGCGGCGGCACCGGAAATTCGTTTCGTGGAGCGTCTCATGGAAAATCCCCCTAATCTAGCAACGGTTTAGAGTCTACTAGATTGGGGGGACGGGAGCCAAAGCATGATGGGCCGAACGGTTAGCCACAAGTTCACCTTCGGCGCCAATGGCCTCATCCGTATAACCATTGAGTTCCAGATGACCGACATCGATCCACACCCAGCCAACGCCCGAAACACCTGGCTCGCAGCACGCAACGTTGCCTATAAACATGCTCTCCGTGTCCGCGGTATAAGAAGGCCCGCCCTGCAAAACGCACGGACAGGGCATAGCAACAGGCAACTCGGCGCAAATCGTTTGAGCAGGCGGCGCGCGGAAGGAGCGTATAAGGCGGTTTTCTGCTGGCTGTCAGCCGCGGCATCCTCACGGAAACCTAGTTGTCG
>NZ_JAHONA010000068.1 GCF_019131995.1 Collinsella aerofaciens
CGGTCCCCTCGGACCTGCACCCGATCTCCCAGACCCAGCAGGCGAGCTCGCGCGCCACGGCGGCGTTGGCCTTGCACGCGCTCTTGCCCGCCGCGGCCAGCGCCTCGCGGCGGCGGTGGAGCCTGGCGGTGCAGTCGTCCGCCCTAGAGCGTATCGCCGGGGGCACGTCGGTGCCGGGGGCTGGGGCCTTGGGCCTCGGGGAGCACGTGGAGTAGTGCCATGCGGACTCTATGAGCGCCGTGCGCGCGAGCGCGTTGCCGGCCTTGGTTATCCCGCCGCGCCGCTCGGACTCGCCGCTCGAGCGCTCCGACGGGACCAGCCCGCACCAGCTCGCGAAGGCCGGCGCCGAGCGGAACCTGCTGAAGGACCCGGCCTCCGCCGCGAGCCTGAAGGCCGTCAGGGTGTCGACCCCCTTGATGCAGGACAGCGCCTCCACCGTCGCCCGCCAGCGGTCGGTGCCCGCCAGCGCGACGACCCTCCTCTCGAGCTGCCGCCTGTCCGACTCCGCGCAGCGGGCGGCCGTGACGTAGTACTCCAGCGCGTCGCGCTGCGGCCCCTCGAGCCTGATCTCCGAGACCCACCTCCAGTGGGCCCTCGTCCAGGCCTTCTTCCTCGCCCCGTCGGCGTTGCGCTCGTCCCAGACGTGGCCCAGCCTGATCAGGAACATGTTGAGGCGCTGCCTCGAGCGGCGGAGCTCGCGGGTCGCGTCGTCGAGGGCGCGGTCGAGGTCCCGGGCGGCCTCGACCGCCATGTCGGGCAGCGGGACCTCGACGATGTTGTGGGTGGCGAGCATGCGGGCGATGAACTCGGCGTCGCGCCGGTCGTTCTTACGCCGGGCGTCCGCCGCCGGCCTCTGCATCTTGGAGACGGCGGCCACGGCGCAGTCGAGGC
>NZ_JAHONA010000069.1 GCF_019131995.1 Collinsella aerofaciens
CGCCTGTACCCGCTCACGCTCGTGACCTCCAAGCAGCTGCTGCCGGTCTACGACAAGCCCATGATCTACTACCCGCTCAGCACCCTCATGCTGGCGGGCATCCGGGACATCCTGGTCATCTCCACGCCGACCGACCTGCCCAACTTCGAGCGCCTGCTCGGGGACGGCTCGCGCTACGGCGTGAACCTGTCCTACGCCGAGCAGCCCTCGCCGGACGGCCTGGCGCAGGCCTTCACCATCGGCGAGGAGTTCATCGCCGGCGAGCCGTGCGCCCTGGTGCTGGGCGACAACATCTTCTACGGCAACGGCCTGTCGCGCCACCTGACGCGCGCCGTCCAGAACGCCGAGTCGGGCCGCGCCACGGTCTTCGGCTACCACGTGGACGACCCCGAGCGCTTCGGCGTCGTGGAGTTCGACGGCGAGGGGAGGGCCGTCTCCATCGAGGAGAAGCCCGCCGAGCCCAAGAGCTCCTACGCCGTCACCGGCCTGTACTTCTACCCGGGCGACGTGGCCGCCAAGGCGCATAGGGTGGAGCCCTCCGCGCGCGGCGAGCTGGAGATCACCACGCTCAACCAGATGTACCTGGAGGAGGGGACGCTGTCCGTCGTCACCCTGGGCCGCGGCTACGCGTGGCTGGACACCGGCACCATGGAGAGCCTGCACGAGGCCGCGGAGTTCGTCCGCGCCGTGGAGCACTCCCAGGACCTGCCGGTCTCGGTCCCCGAGGAGATCGCCTGGGAGAACGGCTGGATCACGACCGCCGAGCTGGAGGAGGCCGCGAAGGCCTACGGCAAGTCGGTCTACGGGCAGCACCTGAAGAAGGTCGCCGCCGGCGAGATCGTCAACAGCCCGCG
>NZ_JAHONA010000070.1 GCF_019131995.1 Collinsella aerofaciens
GAAATTCGTTTCGTGGAGCGTCTCATGGAAAATCCCCCTAATCTAGCAACGGTTTCCAAGTCTACTAGATTGGGGGGACGGGAGCCAAGCCGAAGAGGCTATTTAACCAGCAGCTATTTAATCAGACAAACGTGCTGGTTAATTTCAGCCGGATTTGAATAGTTATAGATAGACGAAATCTGATTGGCGGGCGATGAGGAGTGCCACATCTTATTATCACGGGGATTGTCGCCCCAGAAAAACCCGATATGACAATCGACGTTAGGAGCAGTCTTAAAGAATATGACGTCACCCTTCCTTGCCAACCCGCTATTCAGCAGATCCTGCACCTTGTTGAACTCATAAACCTTTGAACCGGAATCGATCGCATAGCCGTAAAAACGCCAGGCATTGATATAGCTGCCGCCACCGGGGCCTCCGGCCCAGGGAGAATGGCTGTTGTTTGCCGCAACCGCCGCAAGGTTACCGCCACATTTCGACCAAGCGTGGGCGACAAAACCGGTGCAGTTCATACCAGAGTATCCATCCCAGCGCCTCTCCCCATTGGGATAGGTGCAGGTAGGAACAGAAAATCCAGTGGAATATGGAGTCCCGAGGTAGTAACCGTCATATTGATGCTGGGTAAGCCAAGTAACGAGCCTAATCCGCGAAACGCCAATCACCTTCTCGTCGGCTACATCCCTGTACGCGCCGTCCGTCGGGCCCGGGGCCGCCGAGCCCTTCGCGAGGACGC
>NZ_JAHONA010000071.1 GCF_019131995.1 Collinsella aerofaciens
ATCGTCCCGGGCCACGACGCCATCGTGCACTACGCCGCCGAGAGCCACAACGACAACTCCATCGCCGACCCGGAGCCCTTCCTTCGCACGAACGTGGAGGGCACCTTCCGCCTGCTGGAGGCCGTCCGGAAATATGGAATCCGCTACCACCACGTCTCCACCGACGAGGTCTACGGCGACCTGGCGCTCGACGACCCCGCCAAGTTCACCGAGGAGACGCCGTATAAGCCCTCGAGCCCCTATAGCTCCACCAAGGCGAGTTCCGACATGCTCGTGCGCGCATGGACCCGCACCTACGGCCTGCACACCACGATCTCCAACTGCTCCAACAACTACGGCCCCTACCAGCACGTGGAGAAGTTCATCCCCAGGCAGATCACCAACATCGTCGACGGCGTGCGCCCCAAGCTCTACGGCCGCGGCGAGAACGTCCGCGACTGGATCCACACCGAGGACCACTCATCGGCCGTCTGGGACATCCTCACCAAGGGCCGCACGGGGGAGACCTACCTCATCGGCGCCGACGGGGAGAAGAACAACATCACCGTGCTGCGCATGATCCTTGCGGCCATGGGACGCGACCCCGAGGACTTCGACTGGGTCGCCGACCGCCCCGGCCACGACCGCCGCTACGCCATCGACTCGACCAAGCTCCAGCGCGAGCTGGGCTGGAGGCCGGCCCACACCGACTTCGCCGAGGGCCTGAAG
>NZ_JAHONA010000072.1 GCF_019131995.1 Collinsella aerofaciens
GGAGGCCCGGGCGCGGGGCAGGCGGCAGACCGAGGGGAGCGAAAATGGAAGGCGAAACGGTCATCGCGGGCGTCGACACGCACAAGGACGTGCATGTCCTGTGCCTGCTCGACGGCCTCGGGAGGAAGATCTGGAGCGGGAGCTTCGGGGCCGACCCCGAGGGCTACGACAGGCTGGCGGAGGCGATAGGCGACCCGGGGAGCTGCATGGTCGTCGGCGTCGAGGGCACGGCGTCGTACGGGGCCGGGCTGACGAGGAGGCTCGTGGAGCTCGGGTACAACGTCGTCGAGGTGCTCAGGCCCAAGAGGGACAAGGCGAGGCCCGGCGAGGGGAAGAGCGACCCGCTGGACGCCGAGCGCGCGGCGCGCAAGGCGGCGTCCGGGAGGGGCTGCTCCGTGCCGAAGTCGCAGGACGGCTGGGTCGAGGCGGTGCGCCAGCTCTACGTCGCGCGCAGGCTGGCCGTCGCGACGTCCACGTCCTGCGTGGCCTGCGCGAAGTCGATGCTCACGACGGCCCCGGGCGCCCTGGGGGAGCGGTTCAGGGGCCGCGAGCGGCCGAAGGACCTCATGCCGCTGCTCGCGCGCGGGAGGAAGGCGGGCGACGCGCTCGAGGAGAGCGTGCTGGCCTCGCTGCGGTCCGTCGCG
>NZ_JAHONA010000073.1 GCF_019131995.1 Collinsella aerofaciens
GAAGCGCACCCGCAAGAGCCCGCGGATATTAGCTTGCCAGGCAAGCGTCGACTAAACGTGCAGCGTGCGCGGGCTCTCCCGACGGGAAACGAAAAAGCCCGGTTTCAAACCGGGCTCGAACGAACATGCCTATTGACAATGGCTTTCTCATATTAGATTTAGGCCCGGTGACTTGAATCAGCGGTCATCCCGGGCCCATCAATATGCAGTGTACCTACAGAGGGCTGGTTAATCAAACGGGCTTTCGGTGACGAAGACCTGCGCGTCTAGCCCCAATCGCCCAGCGCCGTCTTCTGCCGCCCTTACGAAAGGCTGCTATTCGAGGGAATCACGTTGCTGTTATTATCGAACATATATTCGTATTTATGACCGCGCTTTGATAGAATGGCAGTTGTTGACGGCAGTTCCATGTGCCGGGCAGCGCCCTCCATGCGACGGGAGGTGATGCCCATGACCGATCTGATTGATTTCGTGAAGCTCCTGACCGCTTTGGTCTCGCTCCTCACGGCGCTTATCGGACTTTCCGAGGCACTTAAGCAGCGTACGAAGCAAAAGAAGACGATATGAGAAAGCCATTTGGGTCGCCTCCCCCGCGGCGCAGCTTCTTTCCGCGGGCTCGGGATGCCACAATGGGCTT
>NZ_JAHONA010000007.1 GCF_019131995.1 Collinsella aerofaciens
TCGAACTGGTGATCTCCGCCTTGAGAGGGCGGCGTCCTAAACCGCTAGACGAACGAGCCACATGACATCTGCACTGCCGTGCTGCGAGGAAATATATTACGGGACAAAAAACGTCAGCGCAAGAAGAAATTCCAAATTGCCCAAATATTGTCGGCAGGTTATGGAACACGCAGGTAAACTGGGTAGCTAATTCAAGTTGAGATGGACCAAAAGAGCTTCGCGCTCGTTGGGAATATTGTCTTCGATCACGGCGTCGAGGGCGGAGTTGAGAAGCTGACCCAGTTCCGGCCCGGGCTTGACTCCGGCACGGATCAGGTCGCCGCCGTTGATGGCGAGCATCTTGAGCGTATGGGGCTCCCCTGCCTTCAGCAGCTCGTGCGCCAGCGCGCGCATCTCCTCAATCGTCTCAACGTAATAGAAGCACGATGGGGCCTTGCCAAGCGTGTCAGCACGCTTGAGGTCCATGAGCTCGTCAATCAGGCGGGCCGTGTCGACGCCCTCACCCGAAAGCGCGCGCATCATATTGAGCAGACAGGAGCGCTCGGGGCGCAGCGGCTTGTCATGGTATTTGATGAGCAGGCACACGTCGCGCACCAAGTCGTGCGAGAGCGCCAGGCGATCCATAATGACGCGCGCCTTCTTGGCGCCGAGCTCGGGATGACCGTAGAAGTGTCCGCTACCGGCATGGTCGACCGTGAAGCACTCGGGCTTGGAGACATCGTGCAAAAACGCCGCCCACATAAGGCTCGACGATGGCGCGACGCCGTCGCACAGCGCCAGCTCCCCTGCCACCGTCAGCACACGGGCGATATGCTCGTAGACGTTAAACGCATGATAGACACTTCGCTGATCAAACCCGCGACCCGCTGCCAACTCGGGCACAGCGGCGCAGATGAGCTCGGGATAGCGAAGCATCGCGTCTCCCCCATGACCGGTCGAAAGAATGCCCTCGAGCTCAATACCCACACGCTCGCGCGCCACGGCATCGAGCAGCGGCGCGCACTCGGCAAGCGCACGCTTAGTCTCGGGCTCAATCATAAAGTCCAGACGGCAGGCAAAGCGCACCGCACGCAGCATGCGCAGGGCGTCCTCGTTAAAGCGACGCTTGGGATCACCGACAGCGCGAATCAGCTTGCGCTCCAGATCACCCTGGCCGTCGTAGCGGTCGACAAGCCCGCGCTCGGGATGCCAGGCCATGGCGTTGACGGTAAAGTCGCGACGGGCCAGATCGTCCTCGAGCGAGGCGGCACGCTCGACACTCTGAGGATGGCGCCCATCGGTGTAAAAGCCATCCAGGCGGTACGTGGTGACCTCGATACGCTCGCCATCGGAAATAGCCGTGATTCCGCCAAATTTAATGCCCGACTCCACGACCGCGATATCAGCGGCCTCGAGCGCCGCCTTGGACTCCTGCCACAGGCCGCTACAGCACATATCAACATCGTGGCTGGGGCATCCCATCAGGGCGTCGCGCACCCAACCGCCCACGTACCAAGCCTCAAGACCAGCCGCCTCAAGCGCACGCAGGACACGGATGGAGGCATCGGACGGTTGCGTACCGTTGAGCGAAACATTGCACATGCCTATGGCCTCCTGCACTTGCGAGCGTTAATCGATGGTTCTCAAGAAGTCTAACAAGAAACGAGAAAGCAGACGCCACATACGTTCAGCGCACAAAAAACACCCGCCTCGGAGATCCAAAGCGGGTGTTCGGCAGCGATTTTTCGATGCGGCTAGCAGACCTGGCGAACCTCGATGTGCTTCTTGTATTCGTCCACCTTGGCAAAGTCGCCCAGGCCCGGGCACTCGACCACGTTGGCGCCGGTAGCCATCGAAAGGCGCAGGGCATCCTCGACTCGCTCGGGGGCGTCGTGCCATACGGACAGGAAGGCAGCCAGCGAGGAATCGCCGGCGCACACCGTCGACAGCAGCTTGACGTCGAAGGTGCGGTTGGCAAACCAGATATGCTCGCCGTTGGAGAAGTACGCACCGGCGCCACCAAGGGTCAGCAGCACGTTCTTGGCGCCCTTGGCGTGCAGCTCGGCCATAGCGCCCTTGACGGACTCGTCGTCGCCACCGCTCACCTTGATGCCAAAGATGTCAAGCAGCTCGTCGTCATTGGGCTTGATCAGCAGTGGCTCCAGAGCAATGAGGTCTGCCAGCTGATGGCTCGAGATGTCGAGGACGAACTCGGCCCCCTTGGCCTTGACACGGCGCAGGACCTCGGCCAAGAAGCCCTCGGAAGTGTTGGGAGGCAGCGAGCCGCTGATGACCAGGCAGGTCATGTCATCGAGCGAATCGATAAGTTCAAACATCTCCTGCTCGTTGGCCTCATTGATGGCGGCACCGGCATTGACCATGTTGTACTCGGTGTCGGGACCGGCGTTGAGGAACACATTGACGCGCGTAATACCGTCGGTCCACACGGGCTTGACGGGCACGCCCAGGGCCTCGGCGCCCTTAACGATAAACTCACCCGAGAAGCCGGCGAAGAAACCCAGGATCGTGGTGTCGACACCATAGTGGTCAAGCGTAAACGAGACGTTGAGGCCTTTGCCGTTGGGCGTGTAGACGGCATTGCGGGTACGCGTGACGGTATTGGCAGTAAGGCCGTCGCAGGCGATGTTGTAATCAATGGCGGGATTAGCAGTGAGCGTGTAAATCATGAATGTTCCTTTCACGAAGCAACGTGTTAATGAAAGTATATTCCACGCATCGGTAAAAGGCTAGGACAACTCGCTGAACGGTGTGGAAGCGATGAAGTACGGCAGGACACCTCTCCCCCATGGCGGAACAAAAAAGGCGCCCCGGCCGAAACCGGGGCGCCGCATGCGCACGAATATGTCGCGTTTCGATTACTGACGATCGAGCTTGCGGACAGCAACGCGCTTGCTGTACTCGTCGACGTGACCGAAGTCGCCGATGCCGACGGACTCGGCAACGTTGGCGCCGGTGGCCATAGCGAGCTTCATGGCCTCCTCGACGTTGTCGCGATCCCTGTACCACTTGTGCAGGAACGCAGCGAGGGTGCAGTCGCCGGCGCAGACGGAAGAGACCAGCTTGATGTTGAACTCACGCTTGGCGTACCAGATGTCCTCGCCGTTGGAGAAGTAAGCGTCGCCGCGGCTACCACGGGTGAGCAGCACGTTCTGAACGCCAGCGTCGTGAGCCATCTTCATGGCGACACGAACCTCGTCGTCGGTGTCGACCGGCACGCCGAAGATGGCCTTCATCTCGTGATGGTTCGGCTTGATGAGCAGCGGCTTCTTGTGAGCGAGCTCCTTGAGCTTGTCGGAGGACAGGTCCAGGACGACGTCAGCGCCACGAGCCTGAGCGTGCTCCATGACCTGAGCCAGGAAGTCGGGCGTAGCTTTGGGAGGCACGGAGCCGGAGACAATCAGGCACTCGAGATCGCCCGCGGTGTCCAGGATGTTGTAGAGCTCCTCCTGGTGCTGCGGCGTGATCGGGGCGCCGGGGTTCAGGATGCCGTACTCGTGCTGGCCATCGTTGACGTAGGTGTTAATGCGCGTGATACCGTCGGTCCAGACCGGGCGGCAGAGGCAACCCAGGTTCATGACCTCCTCGACGATGAACTTGCCCGTGAAGCCAGCGAAGAAGCCGAGCGCGACGGTGTCGACGCCCATCTTCTTAAAGGCGAAGGACACGTCGAGGCCCTTGCCGTTAGCCGTGTAGCTGGCCGAGCCGGTGCGGACGTTCTCGTCGGGCTCGAGCGGAGAGCTCGAAACCGTCATGTCGACAGCCGGGTTAGCGGTTAGCGTGTAGAACATTTACAGTACCCCCTGTATATGTGAGGGCCGCGTGGCCGGCCCATTCCAACCACGCGGTTACCTCTGATACCAAATTAGCGAGCTGCGGACTCGAGCAGTGCCTTGACCTCGGCTGCGGTGTTGCAGGCGAGCGCCTTCTCGGCGAGCTCGTCGCACTCGGCCTTGGTCCACTGGCTGATGGTCTTGCGGGCGCGCAGGATAGAAGGAGCGCTCATCGAGAACTCCTCCAGGCCCCAGCTGATCAGCAGCGGCTCGAGCAGCGGATCGGCAGCTGCTTCGCCGCACATACCGACCATGATGCCGGCCTTCACGCCGCTCTCGATGATGTTCTTGAGCGAGCGGAGCACGGCGGGATAGTAAACCTGGTACAGGTTGGAGATGGTGTCGTTACCACGGTCGGCGCACATGGTGTAGCCGATCAGGTCGTTGGTGCCGATGGAGAAGAAGTCGGCGACCTCGGCAAGACGGTCTGCGAGCAGCGAAGCGGCGGGCGTCTCGACCATGATGCCGACCTCGATGTTCTCGTTGAACTTGCGACCCTCTTCGGTCAGCTCGGCCTTGCACTGCTCGACGAGCTCCTTGACAGCCAAGACCTCCTCGACGCAGGTGACGAGCGGGATCATGATCTTGACGTCACCGAAGGCGCTAGCGCGCAGCAGAGCGCGGAGCTGGACCTTGTACTGGTCGGGATTGGCCAGGCAGTAACGCACGGCGCGGAAGCCCATGAAGGGGTTATCTTCCTTGACCATGTGCAGATACGGAATCTCCTTGTCGCCGCCAACATCGAGCGTGCGGATGATGACCGGAGCACCCTTGAGCGCGCTGGCGACCTTACGGTAGGCGTTGAACTGCTCCTCCTCGGAAGGAAGCTCAGCAGAGTCCATGAACAGGAACTCGGAGCGGAACAGACCGATGGCCTCGGCGTCGTGATCGAGCGCGTTGGGCACGTCATCGGGGTTACCGATGTTGCAGGCGATGATCTTCTTGATGCCATCGGCAGTCACGGACGGCTTGCCGCGGAAGGCCTCGAGGGCTGCCTTCTCGGCAGCGAAGGCCTCGGCCTTGGCGGTGTATGCGGCGAGCGTCTCCTCGTCGGGATCGGCCTCAACGATACCCTTGCCACCGTCGACGACAACGGTCATACCGTTGCGCAGCGCGGTGCAGCTATTGGAAACCGAAAGGACAGCCGGGATCTCGAGGGCGCGCGCAATAATCGCGGAGTGCGACGTGCGGCCACCGGTCTCGGTGACGATACCGGCAACGTGGGCCTTATCGATCGTGGCGGTCATGGACGGCGTAAGGTCGTGAACGACAACGACAGTATTCTCGGGCAGGACGGAGAGGTCGACGACCTCCTTGCCCAGCAGCTCGGCCAGAATACCGGTGCGGATGTCGGCGATGTCGGCCGCGCGCAGACGAAACATCTCGTCGTCCATAGACAGGAACATGTTCTCGAACATGGTCGAAGTGTCCATGAGCGCCTGCTCGGCGCAGGTACCGCCGTCAATGGCGGCGTTGATGGCGTCGGTCATGCCCGGGTCCTGAGCCAGGACAATGTGTCCGCTCATGATCTCGGCCTCGGCCTCACCCACCGTCTCCTTCATGTGGTCGGCCTGAGCCTGGGTCTTCTCGCAGAAGACCGAAAGAGCGGACTGATAGCGCTCCTTCTCTGCTGCCGAATCAGCAACCTCGTGCGGCTCAAACGTCAAGTCGGGATCGACGGCGACCATGACGGTGCCGATACCGATGCCCTCGGAAGCGTTGACTCCCTGATACATTCCCATTCCTCTCTCCGTGTCATGTGATAAAGCGTTTTGCCATATCCATGACAAAAGAGCGCAGCTACCTTACAACAGGTCACTGCGCCCCCAAATATGAACTTAGTTGTTCAACATGCGACCCGTTTGAGTTCTACTCGCCAAGACCGCTCTTGATGAGCTCGATGGCAGCAGCCAGAGCCTCGGCCTCGTCAGCGCCGTCGCACTTGACCTCGACCTCGGTACCGCAGGGGATACCAGCAGCCATGAGGGCCATCGGGGACTTGCCGTTGACCTCCTTCTCGGGGGTGACGACCGTCACGTCACAGGCGTACTTGCCCATGGTGGAGGCGAACAGACCAGCCGGACGCATGTGCAGACCCTGAGGATTAACGAGGGTAGCCTTCTCAGAAACCATAATTGACTCCTTTTTGTGTTTAACCCCTGTCATGCATGTGGCAGGAGTCAGATTCACGACGTTGTTTATATTAACTCACATCAAACGGTTTTTCATTGTGTTTCAGACGAATTATTGGACAGATGTGTTTGTCGTCCGCTTGCTCGCCGGGCGGGGCGATTAAGTTTGCTGCTCTACAGTCCTGCGCAAGACGGAAAGCACATTAAGTGCTTTCCTTTGCGTGCGGAACTCGCGACAAACTTAATCGCCCCGCCCGGCGAGCAAGCTGCGGAAAATCGGTCGGTCCAGAGTTATGTCGGCTGAAAGGAATTCTGGCTGATGAACTGTTCGCGATAAAGACTCGATAGGTAGCCCCCTCTATACCCTTTTATAAGTTGCGGTGAAATAGGGGCTGAATTTGGGGTTGAATCGTTTAAACAGTCCCTATTTCACCGCAACTTATTTGGGGATGAAAAAGACGGAGACCCTGGGGAGGGACTCCGCCTTATATACAGGGTGCGATGTTATTCGCGTAACGTGGAATTAGACCAGGCGGGCGTTGATCGTCTTGGCGATCTCGGCGGCGTCGGTGGAACCCTTGACGGTGGCACGGAAGTCCTCGTCCATAAGCGCCTCGGCGACCTTGGACAGGATCTTGAGGTGCGTGGTTCCAGCCTGAGCGCCCGGGATGAGCAGGGCGATGGCAACGTTGACGGGAGCGCCGTCCATGGTGTCCCAACCGGTCACGCCAGAGTCGTCCTTGACGACGATGACAGCGGCCTCGGTGATGGCGTCGGACTTGGCATGCGGAATGGCGAAGCCCTCCATCATGCCCGTGGTGCCCTCGGCCTCGCGGGCCAGGAAGGCGTTCATCACGGCGCCGGCATCGCCGGCGATACCGGCCTTAACGGCCTGGTTGGAGACAAAGCTCAGAGCCTCGTCACGAGAAGCGAAGTCCTCGGCGACAAAGACGTTCTCGACCTTCACGAAGTCAGCAGCCTCGGCCTTGGGGGCCTCGACGGCAGCGGCCTTGGGGGCCTCAACCGGCTTGGTTGCAGGAGCGGCCTTCTGGTTCTTCTCAAAGTCGTACTTCTTAAAGGCCACGAACAGGATGCCACCGACCACAGCGCCGATGAGGATCGCGAGGACCCACTGCGGGCCGTTCTCGACAACGGGCAGGACCAGGAAGCCACCGTGAGGCGCCGGATCGTGAACGTTGAAGAAGATGGTCAAGATAGAAGCGATGGAAGAACCGAGCATCATGATGGGCATGACGGGCCAGATGTTCTTGGTCATGAACGGAATGGCGCCCTCGGTGATGTGGGTGCAACCAAGGATGAGGTTGACGATACCGGCGTCATGATCCTCCTGGCTGAAGTACTTCTTGCCGACAACGACGGCGAAGGTGGTGATCAGCGGCGGAACGATGCAAGCGGCGGAGACGGCAGCCATGAAGTTGGTGCCGAAGTTGTAGGTCTCGGTGCCGACGCCAGCTTCGAGAGCGGTACCGAGCAGGAAGGTGCCAGTAGCGTAAGCAGCCTTGTTGACCGGGCCGCCCATATCAAAGGCGCACATGCAGCCGATGGCCAGGCCAAGGATCACCGGACCGGAGTTACCGAGGCTCTGCAGGAAATCCATCATGCCCTGGTTAATGGCAGCCATGGGGCCGGAAATACCGAGCATGACCAGGCCGACGATGGCGGTAGAGCACAGCGGATACAGGAAGATTGCCTTCAGGCCATTAAGGCTCGCGGGAATTTTAGAGAAAGCCTTCTCGAGCAGCAGGATGACATAGCCAGCGAGGAAGCCGCCGACGATGCCGCCCAGGAAGCCGAAGCCCACACCCGAGCCTCCAGCGTCGATCATGCCGGTATCGGCGTTGATGGGAAGACCCTGGATGGCAATCATACCGGCAACAAAGCCGGGGACGAGCGCCGGGCGCTTGCCGATAGACTCGGCGATGTAGGCGGAGAGCACCGGAACCATGAGGTTCATGGCGATACCGCCGATAATCTTGAGCATCGCGGCAAAGCTGTTGTAGTCGGCAGCCGTCGAATCAAAGGACGTGATGCCCCACAGGAACGAAATGGCGGTCAGAACACCACCGGCAACGACGAAGACCAGCATGTGGCTGACGCCGTTCATGAGGTGCTTGTAGATGACGTGACCGATGGACTCCTTCTCCTCGACCTCGTCCTCGACATCGGCGGCAGCGGCAACCGTGTCGTCGCCCTTGGCGGCGAGCGCGCGGTCGATCAGCTTACCAGCAGCCTCGACAGACAGGGCCTTGGAAACACCAACGGAAACCATGGGCTTACCGGCGAAACGCTCAGCCTGGACATCCTTATCGGCTGCGACGACGACGGCCTTGGCACCGGCGATCTCGCTCTTGGTGAGCTCGTTCTCGACACCGACCTGGCCATGTGTCTCGACCTTAATGGTCAGACCACGCTCGGCAGCTGCCTTCTCCAGCGCCTCCTTCGCCATGAAGGTGTGCGCAATGCCGGTCGGGCAACCGGTCGCGGCGATGATGTCAAACTTAGCCATGTGTCCCTCCTTCTTGAGTACAGCGCCCGCGGGCGCTCCCCTACACGCGCGTCCTTGCGCGCTTTTCCACAACTGAAAGATACCAACCTACCGTCCGCGTGAGAAGAGACAAGGCGCAATTCTCCGGTGAAAGGTTCTTTCATAACCGTAAACGGTAAGTGAAAGTTTACCATCAACACTTGAAACGGCAAGGTGTATCTTGTAATTGAAAATCCCCCTATACTATGACATTACAAAACGAGTCCGATTTTCATGCCAACCAGGAGCCATCCATGACCGATAGTAGCAAGAGCGCACTTTCCCTCATTAGTACCCATCAGGGATACAGCGAGTCCGAGCAGCGCATTGTCGACTATATATTGGAGCACCAGTCCGAGGCGCCACGCCTCACGGCGGCTCAGCTCTCGCGCGCCGCCGCCACGTCCGAGGCGACCGTTTCGCGCTTCTGCCGCAAGCTTGGCTTTGGCAGCTTCCGCAGCTTTCAGTTTTCGTTGGCGCGCGACTTGGAGAGTCAGCGCAACGAGGGCCTGACCGACGAGGTATCGCTCGACAACATGGAGCAGAGCCTTAAGAACATCCTGGCTGCCAAGGTGAGCGAGCTTAATGCGACCATCGACGGGATCGACCACGATACGCTGGCGGCTGTTGTGCATGCCCTTAAGCATGCAGGGGTTATTGAGTTTGCAGCTGTGGGCAATACGAACGCGGTCGCGCTCGATGCGACGTTTAAGTTTTCGCAGCTGGGCCTGCGCTGCATGGCGAGCACCATTAGCGAGACATCAATCGGCTTTGCGCTCACGTTGCGCCCGGGTGACGTCATCGTGCTAATCTCAAACTCCGGCAAATCGCGCCGACTGAATCGCATGGCAAAAGCGGCTCGCAACTGCGGCGCAACCGTAGTCGTCATCAGCAGCGACAGCAAATCCCCGCTCGCGCGTCTGGCAGACTACACTTTTAATACCGTCAACCACGAAGCGCTGCTGACGACAGGCGACTTTGCGTTCTCTAAGATCAGTGCCACGATGATCATCGAAGTCATCTACAACTTCCTGCTGCCCGAGATTGAAGACGCTCGCGAACATATCAGCTACTACGAGGAGCTCATCCAGCCGGATAAGGTCGTTGAGTAAAACGCGTAGTGGGACAAAAATTTCAGTCTATTTTGTCCCATCAACACCGCTGATACGACCTAACCTCGAGCTTCTTTGAGCATCTGCTTTGCGTGGGCCAAGCTTGCCTCCGATTGATCGCCGCTCAACATGCGGGCGATCTCGGCGGTACGCGCTTCGCCGGTTACCTCGTCCAAATGCGTCCGGGGAACATCGCCCGGTTCCTTGCTGACAACATAATGCTTGTCAGCCATGACGGCGACCTGCGCCAAGTGGGTTACGACAATCACCTGATGCGTAGCGGCGAGATTTGCCAGCACGCCCGCGAGCGCACGCGCCGTAGAGCCGCCGACACCAGCATCGACCTCGTCGAACACCAGTGTATCCACGCCATCCGCGTTGCCGAGGACAACCTTGCTCGCCAGCATAACGCGGCTGAGCTCGCCACCCGACGCAATACGGCGCAGGGGACGCGGCGTCAATCCAGCGCCGCTGCGATACAAAAGCTCATAGCTCGAAGGGCCAGCAAGCGTCCACTCGGCGCGGGGAAGATCACGCGACTCCCAGACGAGTTCGGCGCCCCCCATTTCCAGACGCGCCATTTGGCGGCCAACCTCATGACAAAAACGCGGGGCCGCCGTATTGCGTGCACGTTTAAGCGCCTTGGCGGCGGCGAACAGTTCATGCTCCGCTGCGCCAAGCGCTTCACGCGCCTTCTTGATCTGCCCATCACCATCGTCTACCAGCGACAACAGCTCTTGTGAGCGATCGCGCATGGCAAACACGTCATCCATGGTAGGACCCCACTGACGCAGTAGGCCCTTGAGGTCTGAATATCGCTCGCGCATGCGAGCGAGCTCGCGAGGGTCAAACGCAACGCCATCGCGATAAGCACGCAGCTCGTTGGCACAATCCTCAAGTGAGATGCAGGCATCCGAAAGTGCATCGGCGATGTCACCGAGCTTGCGGTCAACGGTCGCCATGCGTGAAAGCTCGGCAACGGCGCCATTCACGGCATCGAGCGCTCCCCCTTCGGCAGCAAGCGATGCATGGGCCTCGTTGGCCGTCGCAACCAAGACCTCGGCGTGCTCCGAGCGCGGCAGCAGCTCCTCGAGCTCCTCGTACTCGCCTGGCTTGGGGTCGACCTCGGTGATACGCTCAAGAGCAAAACGCGCTTCCTCGACGCGACTTCCCTGCGCGCGTGAGGCTTCCTCCACACGGCGAAGCTCCTTGGCGGCGGCACGCGAAGCCTTAAAGCAGGTGCGATACTTCTCGAGCGCCTCAAGCGCCGCGCGCCCAGCCCAAGCATCGACCATGGCAACATGGTGCGCCGGGTCGAGCAGACGCTGATGTTCATGCTGGCCGCATAGATCCATCATCACGCCAACGCGCTCCGAAAGCTCGCGCACGCTGGCGATGCGGCCGTCAATTTTTACGCGGCTGCGGCCCTCGGCAGAAAGGCTGCGCTGTACGGTAAAACCCTCCGTGTCGTGCGGGCCGTCAAACAGGCGCGCCTCGACGCTGGCAAGCGCCTCGCCCTCGCGAACCGTCGACGAATCCGCGCGCTCGCCCAAAATGAGCTTGAGCGCCGAGAGCAGCGCGGTCTTGCCAGCACCGGTCTCGCCGGTCAGGACGGTCAAGCCGGTACTCGGAACCAACGTCGCCTCGCGAATGAGCGCGATGTTGGAAACCTGCAGCTCATCGATCATGGCGCACTCCATAGAACACGCGGCTCACCGAGTTATAGAAGCTCTCGGGGCCGTAATCCAGCAGCAGCACATCGCCGGGACCGCGACGAACAGCCACGCTCTCGACCGTGCCATCGCAGGTAATAAACTGTCCGTCGATAGCGATGGCAGGCACGCTCGGGCGATCATCGGACATAAAGATTTCGACGACATCACTCGGCGAGGTCAAGAAGGCGCGAGCCTGAATGGTATGCGGAGCAATCGGCACGCAAACCATGCCCGTGTAATCAGGGCTGACGATAGGGCCGCCGGCGGAGAGCGCATAGCCCGTAGAGCCGGTCGCCGTCGACACGACGACACCGTCACCGCGCAGGCGATCGATATGATGGCCGGACACCGTGATGTCAAACTCGACCATATCGGACAGGGGCCCACGCGTGAGCGCCATATCGTTGAGGGCGAACGAACGCACGACATCCTTCGTGCCGTCATCGCGCACCGAGACGATATCCGCGGCGATGGTGGCGCGGCGGCTCACGTGGAGCTCACCGGACAGGGCATCGCTCACAACCTGCAAAATATCGCGTTCCTCGGGACTGGCCGCCGTCAAAAAGCCCAGGTGGCCATAGGAAAGACCCAAAATGGGAATCTCGCGGTAGTTGAGAATACGAGCGGCGCGCAGCAGTGTGCCGTCGCCGCCGAGCGTGATGACCAAGTCGGCATCGTCAACATCGGGCGTGCTCTGGATCTTGGAGCGCTGGTCGGCAGCCCATGCAACCTCGTAGCCCTGGCGCGTCAGCCAGAGCTCGAGCATCAGGCCGCTCTCGACCGCCTCTTGCTTGTAGTAATTGGGAACCAGAAAGACCTTCATAGCGTTGCCGCTTTCTCGCTCAAAGCCGATACCTGGGATTGCAACTCATCTTCGGCGCGCTCGCCGGGGGCAAACCTCGTGCCGTACAGGAAAAACTCAACGTTGCCCTTAGCGCCATGGATTGGCGACACGCACACATCGAGCGGGAACAGGCCCTTGGCGGCAAAGAGCTCAATCGCCGCCACGAGTGTATCGCGGCGGACGGCAGGGTCGGTCACGATACCGCCCTCGCCCACCAGCGCAGCCGGCGCCTCAAACTGCGGCTTTACGAGCGTGCAAAACGAACCCGAAGGCTTCAGGCACGCCAGCACGGCGTCGATGATATTCGCGATACTCGTAAACGACACATCGCACACAGCCAGGTCAATAGCAGCGCCGTAGCCGAGCTCGGGCAACTGCGTCACATTCGTGCGCTCGTGGAGCGTCACGCGATCGTCTTGGCGCAGCGACCAATCAAACTGGGCACGGCCCACGTCGACCGAGACAACGGTCGCGGCGCCGCGCTTGAGCAGGCAATCAGTAAAGCCGCCCGTGGAGCATCCCACATCGAGGCAAGCAAGGTCCGTCGGATCGATCCCAAACGCATCGAGCGCGCCCTCGAGCTTAAGGCCGCCGCGCCCAACATACGGGATGCGCCCCTTAACGTGCAGTGGCAGGCCCGGCGTCACCTTGAGCCCCGGAGAGGTCAAACGCTCACCGCCACTCGAAACCAAGCCGGCCATAAGAGTGCGAAGGGCATCCGCGCGATCGGCGCAGATGCCCTGTGAAATCAGTTCGTCATCGAGACGCACGCGTTTCATGAATGCCATCAACCATTCGTATCCGGAGATGCAGCCTGTCTATCTTGGGACTCGTTTGCCGCATCCTCATCGTATTCCTGCTCGAGCTTGTCGGCCTCACGCGGCGTCAGCTCAAACTTGTCGACCATATCGACCGCTCGGGAGCCCAGCTCAATCGCCTCGTCAAACAAATCGAGCGAACGCTCCAAGGACGTATCCTTGGAGCGAACGGTGGCGATGATCTGGTCCAGGCGATCCGAGATCTCATCGAAGTTGCGGACGGAACCCTCTGGCATGGCTACTCCTCGACGGAGTCGGCCTCGACGGCCCCAGCAGCGTCCGCATCCTCGTCAAGTACACCGGCGGCAGCCTGAGCAGCAGCGACCTTGGCGGCTGCCTCGGCAGCCTGTGCCTCCTCGCGAGCGCGATCCTCGGCCAGCAGCTCCTGGTACAGGTCCTCGCCCGGCAGCTCCTCGCTGCGAGCGATCTTGCCCAGCACGCCGTTGACAAACGATGCGGACTGGTCGGTACCATAGGCCTTAGCGATCTCGACGGCCTCGTTGATGACGATGGCGTCCGAGACCTCCTCGTCGGTGAGGAAGCGCATCTCGTAGACGGCGATACGCAGCAGGTTGCGGTCGGCACCGGGCATGCGCATAAGATCCCAGTTCTTGGCGACGGCGCGCAGGGCACAATCGATGCGATCAATGTGCTCGTAGGCACCGCGGCAAAGCTCCAGCGCATAGGGGTCGAGGGGACCCTTCGAGATCAGGAAATCGCCCTCGAGGACGCGCTCGAGCGGGCTGTCCGTGGCTTCGGCCTGGAACAGCAGCTGCAGCGCCTGACTGCGGGCAAGCGTGCGCCCGCGATAAACCTTAAGGCTCAAAGGTTACTCCTTGGGGAAAACGAGGCCGTCGATGCAAACGTCAACGCGCTCGACCTCGACGCCCACCTGGGCATCGATGGCGGCGACCATGGCGGCGCGAACGGCCTCGGCGAGCTTCTTGAACGGATAGCCAAAGAACACCACGACACGCACGGTGAGTGCGAGCTTGTCGCCGACGACCTCGGCCTCGACCGCCGGCTCGGAAGCCGGGGCCTTGGACGAGAGCATCATGGAGACAAGGTTGGTGGCAAGGTCCTTGACGCCAACGGAGGCGATGCCCTCGACATCCGACACGGCGCGCGAGACGATGGCGGTCAGAACATCGGGCGAAATGCCGATGCCGTCAATCTTGATTTCCTGGGGCATGAGTCCTCCTAGAAGAGTTGGTTGCTAGACGCGGGAGACGAACTTGCCGTCGCGGGTGTCAACCTTGATGACCTCGCCCTCGTTGAGGTACATGGGGACCTGGATGACAGCGCCGGTGTCGATCGTGGCCGGCTTGGTGGAACCCTGGACGGTGTCGCCCTTAAAGCCCGGGTCGGTCTGGACGATGGTGGTCTCGATGAACATCGGCGGGGTCACGCCCATGAGCTCGTCGTCGGCAAAGAGCAGCTGGCAAATGTCGTTCTCGCGCAGCCACTTGGAGTTCTCGCCCACCATATCCTCGGGAACGGGAACCTGCTCATAGGTCTCATTGTCCATGAAGATGTAGTCGGCGCCATCGTTGTAGAGGTACTGGAACTCACGGGTGGTGAGCATGACGCTCTCGAACTTGGTGCCGGCGTTGCAGGTGTTCTCGACGACGCGGCCGCTCTTGATGTCGCGGGTCTTGTAGCGCACGAACGCGCCGCCCTTGCCCGGCTTGACATGCTGGAACTCGACGATGGTGTAGACCTTGTCCTTAATGCGGAGACCGAGGCCGTTCTTGAAGTCGGCGGTAGAAATGGTAGGCATAGCGACCTTTCTTGTTATGGACAGAACGCACAAGCGTCCAAATTACATACGACCAAAATTATACACTTGCAGAGCTCGCCTGCAGCGAGCGCATAAAAAGAGAACGCGGGGCGTCCGAATCATTTCGAACGCCCCGCACCAAACTATCTACAAAGTAGACTAGCAATCGATGACGTGCAGGTCGTGCGGGGTCTTGGTGAAGGGCTCGTAGCCGTTCTCGGTGACCACGCCGTAGTCCTCCAGGCGCACGCCGCCCACACCGGGCAGGTACACGCCGGGCTCCATGGTGACAACCGAGCCAACCTCGATGATATTCTTGCTGCGGTTGAAGTTGGGCAGCTCATGGATGTCGATACCGACGCCGTGGCCCAGGCCATGGTTGTAGTAATCGCCATAGCCGGCATCGCCGATGATCTTCTTGGAAAGCTTGAAAATGTCGTTGCCCTCGACGCCCGGATGGATAGCAGCGACACACTCCTCGTGGGTGCGGCGTACGAGCGCGTACAGGTCGAGCTGCTCCTGGGTAGGCTCGCCCATCACGACGGTGCGCGTCATGTCGGAACGATAATCGCAGTAGCCCGCGCCGTAATCCATGAGGACGAAGTCGCCCTTCTCGATCACGCGGTCACTCGGGACGGCATGCGGGTTGGCGGTGTTGGGACCACTTGCCACAATAGAGCCAAAGGCCAGGCTGTCGGCGCCGTTGGCGAACATAAAGTTCTCGAGCTCGTTGCGAACCTGCTTCTCGGTCATACCGGGCTTAATAAAGCCGAGCATGTGCTGGAAGGCGGCGTCGGTAATCGACTGCGCATGGCGCATGAGCTCGATCTCCTCAGCATCCTTGATGGCGCGCATCTTGCGGATGTCGTCGTGCATCAGCGGCAGCATACAGGCGACGGAGCGGTCCTCCAGGCCGCGCAGAATACCCTGGTAGAAGTTGATCTGCATGTCGTCCTCGACAGCGCAGACACGGCACTTGTTGGCCGCGATCTTGCCGGCGACCCAACCGGGGATGGTGCCCTCGTCCATGTCGTAGACCCAGGGGCTGCCGGCGGGCGTGTTCTCCTCAAAGCTGTTGAGGTAGCGCGAGTCGGTATGAAACAGGCAATGGTCAGCCGTAATAAACGCCGCGTGCGGGAACTCGAAGGTGTAGTCGAAGACGCCCTTCACGCCCGTGAGCCAACGAAGATTGGCCTCGTCGCGTACCACGATAGCGTCGTAGCCGCGCTCGACCATCAGGGCACGGACACGTTCGATACGACCGGCAGGACCGGCAGCAAACTCAGACATGCAGATTCCTTTCTTATTGTCTCCATAAAGACGGGACGGGCCTCGATCGGAAGATGGATTCGCATGCGATCCGCAACCGATTGGAAACCCGCCCCTCAACATGATACGAAAGACGATGGATGTCAATAAATCTTAGAGAAGTTCTTTGCGAGAAGCCAAGTAGGCGTGAGCATGGCGCTCAAGAACCTCGTCCTCGACGCTCGTTAGGCGAATGGCGCCGAGCGCCGCGGGCAGCGGCAGCATGCTGCGGTTCGAGCGGACAAACTGCTGTCTGCGGAACTCCTCGATATATGCGGCAGGCTCCAAGTCGAAGGCAAGCTCCTCGATGCCAAAGTCCTCCAGGCAGTCATCGAGATCAAACACATAGTCGATATCGAAGTCGCAGGCATCGTGTGCTAGGCGCGCCTCAAAGCGCATGCCCTCGGACAACAGCTGGTAGGCAGGGACCTGCGAAGCGGCATCGCCCAAGCAAGCGCGCAGGGTGCGCTCCCCCGTCTTGCCAAAATCGAGCGCATGGCGAGCGCTCGGGTTCGTGGCCGTCAGCACGTCCTTGCGGGCAGTCTGAGACCATTGAACGGCATTGACGAGTGCGACCTCCTCGCCCGCGAGAATCTCGGGGACGGTCTCAGTAAACTGATTCCAGCGGGACTTGCTGCTCGAAAGCATGGTGCCAACAAGTACCGCATAGCCGAACTTGAGGTCCTCGGGTTCCGCCTCGCGAACAAGGTCGAGGTCACACACGACCAAGCCCGGTTCGGGACGAAACGCGATAGCGGGAAGCGCATTGGCCGACGAGGCGACGAGCGGCTTCATGGTCGTCGCGACCGTGAGCATGGCGTCGAACGTCGTCGGCAGCAGCGCGCACTCGGTGCGACCGCACCACTGGTTGGCGCACCAGCTAACAACCGAGCAGGTTGCGGCATCGCCAACGGCGACAACCAGATCGTCGCAGGTAATGCCGTTGGCAGACAAGGCGCCAAAGATAGCATCGGCATCGGCCAGCGTGGCACCAGCAGGCGAAACCTCGAGGACGAGCAGCGACACGGCAAAACCGGCGTCGACCAGCGCATGCTCGACGACCTCATCAAAACGTTCTGACGAGGCGGAGTTCCAAACCACCATCGCGCGCTTAGGCTTGCCCACAGCCGAGGCAAACATGCGCGACAGCTCCTCGAACGCGCCCAATCCGACACGGACATCGACGCTGCGGTTTTGGAAATTGATCAGTTGACGGCGAATCATAGCAGCCCACGCTCCAAAAGCATCTCGGCACAAAGGTAGGAAACGTCCTCGAAGGACTTGTTGCGAATATCAAGGGTAATATCGGCGGCCTGGCGATACAGCGGACGGCGATGCTCAAACAGACGCGCGGCATGCTCGGGCGAGCGGAAATCGGGGCGCGTGTCGGACCGACGAATCTGGCGAATCGAATCCTCGAAGTCGCCCTCGAGGTACACGCACGTACCCATTTCGTGCATCAGCTCAATATTCACCGGCGTCTCGACGATACCGCCCCCGCACGAAACCAACAGGCTGCGCTCGCTTTGGAGCGAACGGAGCGCCGAGGTCTCGAGCTCACGAAAACGATCCTCGCCCTCGGTCTCAAAAATCTCGGTTACCGACTTGCCGCAGCGGCGCACGACCAGGCGGTCGGTATCGATAAAACGCCGCTTGAACATAGTGCCGACGTTGCGCGCGAGCGTTGATTTACCCGCGCCCAAAAAGCCGATAAAGAAGATATGGTCGCAGCCGTGTTTAGTGTGCTGGGACATAGCGAGACCTATTCCTCGCAGGGAAGGTCGCGCAGGGCCCGGCGCTCAAAGATACGGAAGATCTGCGTATACCACAGGTCCTGCGTCGCCTGCGGCTTTACCAGGATGGTATCGACGCCGGCGAAGTTACCGCTCCACACGTCCGTGTAGAGCTGATCACCGATCAGCACCGCCTCGTCGGCCGTGGCGCCGAGGCGCTTAAGACCCGCCTTGAGAGCAAACGGCGCCGGCTTCATGGCGTGGCTGATGGCCTCGAGTCCCAGCTCGCGTGCAGAGCTCATGACCTGGTCGCGATGCCAGTTGTTGGACACCATGCACAGCTTGAAGCCTTTGGCGCGGGCGGCGTCAAGCCAAGCGGAAACCGCGGCGGGAACCTGCTCGGTGTCGCGCGGCACCAGGGTGTTATCGCGATCGAGCAGAATGGCGCGTTTGCCGTCGGCCCACAGGGTATCGAGGTCGATGCGATCGACCGAGGAAACGTATCGTTTGGGGCTAAAAATCCTCATGCTAATTCCAAGACTGTTGATGCTCTTCGTAGGTTTGCGAGAAGTACTCCTCGTCCTGCGTAATGTAGAAATACAGGTCATCGGAGTCGGTCGGCTCAAGCGTGGCCTTGAGTGCCTCGAGCGACGGAGAGCAGATGGGCGTGGGTGGCAGACCCTCGTGCTTATAGGTGTTATACGGACTATCGCTCTGCAGGTCGTCGGCGGTAACCTCGCCACCGGTGACATACATCATGGTCGCATCGCTGTTGAGATAGCGCAAACCATCGAGCTTGCCGGCAAGGCGGTTGTAGAAGACCGAGGCCACGTGCGCACGCTGATCGGCGTTGAGGCCCTCGCGCTCAACGATAGAGGCCAAATTGACGATGTCGTAGTCGGACATCTCCACACCGTAGCGCTCCTTGATCTTGGCTTCGCAGCTCGCAAAGTCAAGCGACTTATACTCGGTCTTAAACTGATCGAGCATAGCGCGAATCACGTCATCGGCCGTCGGCGAATCGCCCAACGAATAAGTCTTGGGGAACAAGAAACCCTCAAGCGAGTCATTGGCGGCGCCCTTAAGGAAGCTATAGTCGTCCACGTAGTTGGAGGCCTTGGCCTGGTTGAGGAAGTCTTCCTTAGAGATGCTGTCGTAGGCCTGGGCCACACGGTCGGCGACTTGATCGACCGTTAGGCCCTCAGGGATAGTCAGCGCATTGGAGCCCGCGTTGGGGCCTTCCATGAGCTGCTGAACCACCTTAGTCGCGTCCATGAGCGTGTTGAACGAGTAGGTGCCAGGCTTAAGCGACATATCGGCGTTGAGCTTTTTCACCGCCGCATAGTAATCCTTGGGATTTTCGACGATATGGTTCTCGGAAAGTATCGAGGCGATCGTATCGCCCGATGCACCGTCGGGAATGGTTACCGTAACCTGCTGACCAGCCGTGACCTTCGTATCCCCACCGGCAAAGAAGCCCTTGACGGCCGGCACAACAAAGAAAGCGATCGCAGCAAGCGCAAGCACCGCCACCACAACGCCGATGATCATGGGAACCGGAGAGCTCTTCTTTTGAGAACCGCGACGAGTATGCGTGTTGTAGCTCGAGCGGGTCGCCGGAGCAACGCCATGCGAACCGCGAGCGTGACGCGAATGCGATTGGGGGGCCTGCGTTCGCTGGGTAGGTGCCTGCTGCTTAAAGCGGGTACCGCCTGCAGGCTGGGCCGTACGAGCAGCGGGCTGCTGAGCCGCGTGAGAAGCCGGATGCTGAACCGAACGAGCAGAAGGCTGCTGACCCGTCCGTTGAACAGGATGGGCCGAACGAGAGAAGGACTGCACCGGGCGCGCGGCAGACTGAGCCGCGCGCTGCGTCGGCTGTGCTGGACGCTGGCCAGGCTGGGCAGGACGCGACGCCGGCTGCTGCGTACGATTCGGCTGGCGCGGATCGGAAGCGCTAGACATGCTGGACCTCCTCGTTTTTACGATCGAGCCACGTCTGCAAAAACAGGCTGGCGGCAATCATGTCGATCTTACCCCTCATCTGCTTTTCGTTGAGGCCCTGCTCGCGCAGGATACGCTTGGCCTCTTGCGAGGACAGACGCTCGTCCTCAAACTCCAGCGGAAGATCGAGCTCGTCGGCGATCTTTTGCGCCACGGCGGCAACGCGCTCGGCCTGGGGGCCGGGCTCACCGGCCATGGTCAGGGGACGTCCGCTTACCAATATATCGGGCTCATAGTCCTCGATCAGGTAGCGAAACGTCTTTGCCATGCCAGTGACCTCGGCTGCCGGAAGCACCTTGACAGGCATCGCCATCTTGCCATCACGGCTCGAGACGGCAATGCCAATCCTGGTCTCCCCAATGTCCAGTGCGAGCGCGACCACAGCGACTACTTAGGTTCTTAGGCGCCGAGCGCGGTCTTGGCGGCCGCGAGGGCATCGGCGATACCGGCGGCGTTCTTGCCACCGGCCTGGGCCATGTTGGGACGACCGCCACCGCGACCGTCGACCAGACCCGCGATCTGCTTGATCACGTTACCGGCGTGGAACCCGGCCTTCACGGCGTCATCGGTGCCGGCGGCGAGCAGGGCCGGGGTGCCCTTCTCGGTCACGCTGGCGACGACGCAGGCGACGGGACCGGCGACCTTCTGGTGCACGGTATCCCAAACGTTGCGCAGGTCGGCAGCCTCAAGGCCCTGGAGCTCAGCGACGACTAGCTTGTAGCCGCCGAGCTCGACAGCACCCTCGATGGCACCGGAAATGGCGTCGGAGGAGCCACCGGTCAGAGCCTTTTTGAGCTTGTTGGACGTCTCGCGCAGCTCGGCCTGCAGGTTCTCCACGCGAGCGGGAACCTCGTCGACGCGGCACTTGAGCGCAGCGGCGGCGGCGTCAACGAGCGCCAGGCGGTCGGCCATGTAGTCGAGGGCACCCTTAGAGGTCACGGCCTCGATACGGCGGACATTGGAGCCCGTGGAAGACTCGGAAATGATCTTGAACAGGCCAATCTCGGCGGTATTGGCGGCATGGGTGCCACCACAGAGCTCGCGGGAGAACGGCTGGTCCTCGGCGCCCACGGAGACGACGCGGACGACATCGCCGTACTTCTCTCCAAACAGAGCGACAGCGCCGGCAGCCTTAGCCTCGTCGATGCCCATGACACGGGTCACGACCGGCTTGGAAGCGAAGATCTGCTGGTTGACCAGATCCTCGACAGCCTTGAGCTGCTCGGAGGACAGGGCCTCGAAGTGCGTAAAGTCAAAGCGCAGGTGCTCGGGCGTCACCAGCGAGCCGGCCTGGGAGACGTGCTCGCCCAGGACCTGCTTAAGGGCAGCGTCGAGCAGGTGCGTGGCGGTGTGGTTGCGGCGCAGGAAGCCACGGCGCTCGGCGTCGAGCGCGGCGGTCACGGTAGCACCGACGACCAGCGTGCCCTCGGCAACGTGGGCGACGTGAGCATACAGGCCGTTGTGGTTCTTGGTGTCGGCAACGGTCAGAACAACGCCCTCGGCGGAAAGCTTGCCGGCATCGCCCTGCTGACCACCCATCTCGGCATAGAACGGGGTGCGGTCGAGCACAACCTCGACGTCCTCGCCGGCGGCAGCGGACTCGACGGACTCGCCGTTGCACACGATGGCGACAACCTTGGCGCCCTCGATCACATCGTTGTCATAGCCGTCGAACTCGGTCGCAGCGACCTTGTCGGAAAGCTCGACCCACACGTCGTTGAAGCTGCCCCAGGCGTCGCCCTTGGCATTGGCGCGGGCGCGGGCCTTCTGGTCCTCCATGCAGGCAGTGAAGCCGTCCATGTCGACATCGTGGCCAGCGGTGCCGGCGATCTCGACGGTCAGATCGATGGGGAAACCAAAGGTGTCGTGCAGTTTAAAGGCGACATCGCCCGGAAGCACGGCGCCCTCGGCAAGCGCTGCCAGGGCCTCGTCCAGATAGACGCGGCCGTTGTCGAGCGTCGTGGAGAAGCGCTCCTCCTCGGAGGCGACGATACCCTTGACGAGCGCGACATTCTTGAGCAGCTCGGGATAAGCCTCGCCCATCTGAGCGTTAACCTCGTCGATGAACTTGGTCAGGAAGGCGCCCTCGATGCCCAGCAGGCGACCGTGGAACACGGCACGACGGAGCAGGCGGCGAAGGACGTACTCGCGACCCTCGTTACCGGGAAGGATGCCGTCCGAGATCATAAAGTCGACGGCACGGGAGTGGTCGGCGATGATACGCAGGGAGCGGCTGGCGCCAGAGTAATCGTCGGCGTCATAGGTCTTGCCGCTAATCTTCTCGCCCAGCTTGATGAGGTGCTGCATCAGATCGCCGTCGTAGTTGGCGGTCTTGTGCTGCATGATGGCGGCCATGCGCTCCAGGCCCATGCCCGTATCGAGGTTGCGGTGCGGCAGCTCCGGCATGGAGCCGTCCTCCTGGCGGTCGTACTGGGTAAAGACGAGGTTCCAGAACTCCAGGAAGCGGTCGCAGTCGCAGCCAGGCTTGCAGTCGGGGCTGCCGCAGCCGACCTCCTCGCCCATGTCAAAGTAGATCTCTGAGCACGGACCGCAGGGACCGGTGGGGCCAGCGGCCCAGAAGTTGTCGTCCTCGCCCAGGCGGGAGATGTGGTCCTCAGCAACGCCCAGAGAACGCCACACGTCGTGGGTCTCGTCGTCCTCGGTAAAGACGGTAAAGTACAGGCGGTCGAGCGGCAGCTTGAACTCCTTGGTGATGAGCTCAAAGGCCCAGGCGCAAGCCTGCTCCTTGGAGACGCCGCCAAAAGAGAAGTCGCCGAGCATCTCGAAGAAGGACAGGTGACGGCCGTCCTCGCCGATGCAATCGATGTCGTTGGTGCGGACGCACTTCTGGCAGGAAATCGCGCCGATCTCCTTCATGGTCTTCTTGCCCTGGTAGTACTCCTTAAACTGGTTCATGCCAGCGTTGGCAAGCAGCAGCGAAGGATCGTCGGGGACGAGGGACGAAGAAGGATAGAGCTTAAGACCGCGCTCCTCAAAGAAGTTGAGGAACTTGGAGCGAATCTCGGCCGTAGTCATTGACGGGTAGTCAGCACTCATAGAGGGAATCTCCTCGGTTTCACATCGAAACAGTTCAAACGTAACGATATTACCATCCCACCGCGCAAGTACAAAAAAGAGGGCCGCCAAACAGCGACCCTCCAGCGAAATTGCATGTTAGCACGTATGAATGTTAACCCGAATTACCCCGCTAGTTATCGTCATCGTCCATGGAGCCGTCGATGCCGGTTTTGGTATCGTCGTCCGAGTTGGAGTCATCGTCTTTGGCGAAGGGGTTCTTGAAGAAGCCCGTGGCATCGGGCTGCAGACCAGAGAGCTTAATCCAGGGATTATCGAGCTCGGGCTTGGGCATGGCCTTGGCCTCGGGCGCAGTCTCGTTGCCGATGAGCTCAGACTCGTAGATGAAGGTGTCGTCGCCGAGCGCGTCGTAGGCGGCGACCGGGTTGCCATCGGCATCGCGGTACGGCGTGCCCTTAAACACGGCGCCGTCATAGGCCACAAGCTGGCGGCCGGTCTCATTCTCGAAGTAGTACACGAAGATACCCTTGAGGGCCGCACACAGCGGGATGGCAATAATCATGCCGATGGGCCCCATGAGTGCCGAGCCAATAACGAGCGCCGTGAGGCTCATGATGGGATGCACCTGCACCGAGCTCTGCATGACCTTGGGCGAAATGACGTTATCGGTGACGTTTTGCGCGACCATCGTCACGATGAGCGTCCATAACGCCAACATAGGGCTGAACATGAAACCGAGCACTGTGGCGATTGCTGCGCTCACCCAAGGACCGACGACCGGAACCAAATGTATGATGCCGGTAAAGATAGCCATGAGCGCCGCATACGGATGGCCGATGATCATAAAACCGATAAAGGCGAGGAAACCACCGCAGATGGACGTCACGACCATACCGCGCATGTAGCCGCCGACAGAGCGAGAAAGAATGGCGACCATAAAGCGGTACGAGGTCTCCTTCTCCTGACCGATGATGGTGCAAATCTCGTGGTGCATGCGAGGGTAGTCGCAGGCCATCCAGTAGGCAAGCACCAGGCCAAGGAAGATAACAAACAGCTGCGACGCTGTATTGGTGATGAGCGGGAACACACCACGACCAAGCTCGGCGGCAATCTGAGACACATACTTCGATGCCACGGCAACCAGCGACGAAAGATTATCGTCCAAATACTCCTTGAGCGGCGTGTTGTTGAGCGTCTTGGCATGCGAGATCATCTCGTTGAGATCACCGCCCGCAACACGAAGCTGCTCGGGCAGGCGGCTCAGGACTTCCATGATCTGACCAAAGAGAATCGGCGACAAGATACAAACGACACCGACGAGCACGGCAACAACAACAATAAGCGCGATAAGCGAACCGATGCCGCGATTCACGCCATGGTGCTCGAGCCAGTTGGTGATCGGGGACATCACAAAAGCAATGATGGAGCCGACGGCAAGAAACTCAATAACCGGCGCCAGGATGCCCATAAGGTTAAAGATGACAGCGGCGATGACAATGCAGCCGACAACAGCCCAAATGCGCAGCGTCAGAATGCGGGTGTCGCGCAGCACGCGATCGGTTTGTTGGGGGTGCTCACTCATGAACGAATCATCACTCCGTCGAGGTCGATCTTGTCCTGAATCTTCTTAAGCGTGCGGCGCAGCAGACGTGAAACCTGCACCTGAGAAATACCCAGCTTCTTGGCGATCTCGATCTGTGTCATGCCCTTCACAAAGCGCAGCTCGATCACCTCGCGCTCGCGCGGCGAGAAATCACGGATGGCTTCCTCGATCACTAGGCGGTCATCGGTAAAGTCGAGCTCGTTGTCGTCGTCGGCGTAACGGTCGAGAATCGAGGGGGCATCGTCGGAATCGGCCGCACCAGGAGCCTCGATGGGCACCGAGGTATAGGCCGAAGACGATTCCATAGCCTCGAGGACCTCATCGACAGTCACATCTAGATACTCAGCGATCTCCTCAACCTTGGGCGAACGCTGCAGCTCGTTGGTAAGTTTGTCAGTAGCCTGGTTGACCTTGGCAGAGAGCTCCTGCAGGCGACGCGGAACGCGCACACTCCAGCCCTTGTCGCGGAAATGGCGTTTGATCTCGCCCAGGATAGTGGGTGTTGCAAACGTCGTGAACTCGAGCCCGCGCTCGGGGTCAAAACGGTCGATAGCCTTGAGCAAACCCAGATAGCCGACCTGCATGAGGTCGTCGAGCGGCTCGCCGCGATTCTTAAATTTGTTGGCAAGAAACCTTACCAGGTTCATATGGGACATGACGAGCTGCTCACGGGCGTCCGGATCACCGGTCTCCTTGTAACGACGAAACAGCTCGCGGGTTTTCTCCTTGTCCCAAGCGGTCTTGCCGCTCCGGGAACGTTCGGTCATATTAGATATCCGCCTTGAGGTCGAGGGAAAGCGTCAGGGGCGCCGTAGTCTTTTCGTAGGAGTCGCACACGCTCGCGAGGATGAGCTCGGCATACACCGCAGCCTGGTCATCCTCGTCGACGGTGGCCTGATCGCCAAAGGTAAAGGTCATGCCAACGTGAGATTCATCGACATCGAATTTGATTGAGATGTCGTCGGAATCAACAGCCGTGCAGCCAAAGATAAAGGCTTCCTCGGCAGCCATGCGGATGTCCTCGATGCGATCGACAGACATAGAGCACAGGGCACCAACGTTGGCTGCCGTCATGCGCACAAGGCGAGCGAGACGCGGGTCACCGGCAACAGTCAGCGTGATAGGGCAGGTTGCTTCGCTACTCATCGCAGGACTCCTCAGAGGTCTCGGCGGGCGTATAGGTGTAATACTGAGCCGGCTTGGATACAGACTTCTGACCATCATCGTCGCCCGCGGCGGCCTCGTCCTCGCCAATTAGGACGCGCTCGGTAGGCTGCTCGGCCTCCGCAGCGGCAGCGGCGAGCTTGCGATCGGCGTCGGCTGCAGGAGCCTTCACCTTATTGAAGAGCTTCTGCACAGCACCGGCGGCAGAGTCGGTCACGCTCGACACAGCATTGCTGGCCTCGGCCATGCTGCCCGTAACCTCGGAAATGTCGCGAACCACGGCTTCGACCTCTACGAGATTGGAGGTAAGGGCATCAACTGCCGTCTTGCTCGACTTAAGCAGCGGCTCCATCTGGGCAAGCGCCGGCGTAAGCTCATCGACAGCGCCATCGAGCTTTGCCACCACAGGCTGAGCCTCGGCGATGGTGTTGTTGAGGTCGTTCACGGTCTTATCGAGCGAGTCGACAACATTGCGTGTCTTGCGCAGGGTAAGCGCGAGCTCAGCGATGGCCCACACGCCGGCAACGGCGAGCAGCAGCAGGGCGATTTGAATGGGACTCATACAAGCCTCCCGGAAAAATCGAAATACAGACGCTTTTCATGGTACCCCAAAGGGGACCGAACATGCCAAGAGCAGCAACGTGGGACAAAATTATCAGCAGCTACTTCGGTGCATTCCCGCTGCGGTCGCGCTCGCTTTGCTCTACGCGCCACTCTTCCCAGCCGCGCCCGGCAGGCTGCCAGAACGAACCGCGCTCCAGCCCCTCGGGCAAATAGCGCTGATCGACCCAGCCTTCAGGATAATCGTGCGGGTATTTATAAACACCGTATTCATCGCTGCCTGGGCGATGGCGATCGCGCAGATAACTCGGCACCTCGCGAAGCCCACTAGAATGGATATCGGCCAGCGCCGCATCGATCGAAGCCTCACACGCGTTGGATTTAGGGGCCAAACACACATAGAGTGCAGCCTGAGCCAGGTTAATGCGGCACTCGGGATAGCCAATGACCTCGGCAGACTTAAACGCGGCATACGCCACCAAAAGCGCCTGCGGGTCGGCGTTGCCAACATCCTCAGAAGCCTGAATCATAATACGGCGAGCGATAAACTTGGGATCCTCCCCCGCATCAATCATGCGCGCGAGCCAATAGATCGTGGCATCGGGGTCGCTACCGCGCATGGACTTAATAAACGCACTGATGATGTCGTAGTGCATGTCGCCGTTTTTGTCATACGAAAATCCACGACGCGGGTTGGCGATCTTCACGTCATCCACGGTGATGGGATAGCGCTCCCCCGCCGCGGGCGCTGGCGTTCCCTCGGTATCGGGACGCGTGACGGCAATCTCGCTCGCAAGTTCGAGCGTCGTGAGCGCCGAGCGAGCGTCACCCGCTGCCAGCGTGCAGATGGTCTTAACCGTATCCTCATCGGCCGAGAACTTGCCGTTCAAACCCTGCGGCGCCTCGAGCGCACGCTCGATAAGCGTGGCGATATCCTCGTCTTTAAGATGCTCAAGCTCCACCACGCGACCGCGCGAGAGCAATGCCGAGTTGACCTCGAAGTACGGATTCTCCGTCGTGGCGCCAATCATAATGACGGTACGGTTCTCAACTGCATGCAGCAGGGCATCCTGCTGCGACTTAGAGAAGCGGTGAATCTCATCGATGAATAGAATGGTGCGGCGGTCGTAGGTATTCAGGCGCGTCTTGGCCTCATCAATCACGCGGCGCAAGTCCTTCACGGTGCCCGTCACAGCGCTGACCTCGACAAACTCGCTCTTAGTATGGTTGGCGATAATATGGGCCAGCGTCGTCTTACCCGTACCAGCCGGCCCATACAAAATCACACTGGAAAGCACGTCGTGTTCGATCGCGGCACGCAACCATGAGCCATTACCGACGGCCTTTTGCTGGCCCACATACTCGTCGAGCGAATTGGGGCGCATACGCACCGCAAGCGGCGCATTCTGAAAGGAACGCTCGCGCGTCGAAGCAGAAAAAAGGTCGTCCATAGCCATCCCGTGTATCAATCAAAAACGTTTTCAACTAACCAGTATACCGAAAGGATACGAACTACCGTTCGTTAATATAGGTACGATGCGGAAACTTTAGACCCGGGAACAGCTTGCTCGTCAGTTCGCAGAAATAACCGTCCGTCATGCTCGCGATATAATCCACCACGGCTTGATCCTTGTTCTCCTGCCAGGCATAGGTGCGATCGTAGTAGGAAAGCTGCTGCTCAATGCGCGAAATATGGTGCTTAAAGATGTAAGAGGGCTCGTCACCACTGTTTAGATCCCGCAGGCAACGGTCGTAGAGCTTTTCGAACGCCTCGCGCAGCTCCACCTCGGAATCGCCTTCGATACCGCCCTTGCTATAGATCTTCTCGTAGTTCTCGCGCTTGGCTCGGCGGATTTCCTCAAACAGCTCCTCGCTCATCTCGATGCGCGGATTGCCATAGCTGTGCTCAACGATATCGATGGAGGCATGCGTCAGGATCCAGCTGTTGTATGCCCCACCCAGGCCATCGTCAAAAGCATCGGGCGCCAGCAGGCCCGCCGCAATGGCGTCTTGGCGATCGCGCCCAACGTAGGCAAGGATATCCGAGATGCGGACCACGCAGCCTTCGAGCGTCATGGGACGCAGGTGCTCAATTGCGCTATAGCCCTTGGCAATACAGTCCTCAACCGTCTGATCGAACTGGTCAAAGGAACACATGTCCGAGAGCTCAAACACGCGTTGCTCGTACTCGCCGTTATGGCACAAGACGCCGTCGAGCGTCTGGAGCGACACGTTGCGGCCATACAGCGCGTCGAGCACGCGGACCGACTGCACGTTATGGAAAAAGTAGCGACCGGTACGCTCGTGGTAAATATCGTTGAGAAAGCGCTCACCGGCATGGCCAAAGGGCGTGTGTCCCAAGTCGTGGCCGAGGCCAATCGCCTCGATCAGATCGCAGTTGAGCCCCAGGGCGCGACCGATATCGCGCGCAATGCGCGAGACAAGCTGCACGTGCAAACCGCGGCGCGACAGATCATCATTGCTACGGAAGCTAAAGACCTGCGTTTTGCCTGCATAACGGGTGTACGCCGGAAGATGAAGAATCTTTTCGGTATCGCGCATAAATGCCGGTCGCATAAGCGTGCCTTTGTCGGCAGCGCGATCAATACGACGAATGACCTGGTTGTCGTTGCAACGATACGGGTTGACAGAACCCGAAGCACGATCGGCGGAAATGCGCTCGACAAGCTCGGGCGACAACGCCGACGGAATCCGGTCCATGCGCGCCTTAATGACGGCCGTTTCTTGATTAGTTGCCATGGCATGCTCCTTAAGAAGGCTGCACAATCGGTTACAACGTGCAGCCCACGACCTCGATTATGGCAAAAATCGGCACCAAAAACGGGAGCAATGGCAGGGAGCGCGATTTTGTGAAGAGGCAGGAGAGGGCAAGGACCAGGAGTGCGACGGCAAATGCCACGATGCCGCCCAGAGGGTCAAGCGTGCAAAGCGCGAAGAGCGCCTTGGCATCCCCCATGCCGATGCCGGGGGCGTGGCGGAGGCACCGCCAGAGCGACTCAGTGAGCACAAGGGCAAGGTAGACGATGACCGCAAGACCGGCGTGGTCAAGCGCCGTGGTAACGCCCTTGTCGAGCCAGACGCCTGCCAACGCCGCCACCGCACACACGCCGGCAAGCTCATTGGGAAACCGTCGCTCACGGGCATCAACCAACGCACCGGCAAAGATGCAAATCCAGAACGGGATGTAGGACATCGCGCACCTCCTTGGGCAGCTACTCGAAAGCAAAAACCACCACAAAGGTGCCTGTCCCCTTTGTGGTGGTTTTGGTGGTGGTTATTTGGCGCCTTGCATGACCTCGTCGAGGGTAACGTTGACGGCGTGCTGGGTCGGCACCCAGTCGACCTTTAGGAACAGCGCCGCCACCGTGATGGGGATATAGCTGAACATAAAGATCGGGAAGGTAAACAAGTTGGTCACCAAACGCCACTTTTGCGCGCAGTGAATATGCTTGTACTCAAAGATGGTCGTGAGCAGCGCAAGGATAAAGAAGGTCTGGTACATCATCGCGAAGGTCATGATGAGCGAGGCGGCGCACGCCTGCATCTCGACCTCGGTGGCCAAAAAGCCGTGCGAAAGACCGCCCACGACGAGGAAGGTCACGTTGGCGAGCATGGAGATCAGGGACAGCAGCATGCCCGGAGCGATGGTCATAAACATGTCGTAGGCGGCAAAGCGATGATAGCGGAAGGTCGACTTGACCAGATGCTTACCGTAGGTAAAGAACACCTGGTAAAAGCCCTTGGTCCAACGCATGCGCTGCTTCCAGGACGCCTTAAACGTCACGGGCTGCTCGTCAAAGAACTCCGCCGGCGCATAGCCAATGCGGATGCCGTGAATGGCGCAGAACGTGGTGAACTGGATGTCCTCTGTCAGCGTATGGAACTGCCAGCCGTGCATGCCCTCGATCACGCTGGCGGAGATGAGGTAGCCCGAACCCGAGACGGCGCAAGACGTCTTGCAGATGTTACGCGCGTTGTTGAGAAAGCGCGCCTCGCGCAGATACCAGGTGGCATTAGCTGCAGAGATCCATGAGCTGCCGAAGTTCTTGGAATTACGATAGCTCGTGACCACATGGAAGCCCTGGTCAAAGGCATCGTTCATCTTAGACACGTAATCGCGGGAGATAACGTTGTCGGCATCGAAGATAAAGTAACCCTCAAACGTGTCGGGATACTCGTTGAGAATGCGATCGAAACCAAAGTCCATGACCCAGCTCTTGCCCTTGCGGGCCAGGTCATTGCGCTCATAGACGATGGCACCGGCCTCGCGCGCGAGCTGCGCGGTGTTGTCGGTGCAGGCGTCGGCAACGACAAAGACCTCGATGAGCTCGGACGGATAGTCCTGATCCTTAATGGAGCGTACGAGATTGGCAATTACTGCTTCCTCGTTATGTGCCGCAATAAAGAAGGCGTAGCGGTGGAGTTTTTTGGCCTTGGGCGGCGCGACCTCGCCACGAAGAGCGCCGATGACAAAGAAGACCACCTGGTACAGAAAGCAGACCGTGAGCAGCGTGACGACAATCTGGTTGAAGATCACGATGGGCGTGTTGGTTTGTAAAAAGGCGAGCATGCAGGCTCCCAGGAACGCGTTACGTAAACAATCGTATATCTTACCGCAGGCTTAACGAGTTCAAGAAACCACCTAATACCGGCTAGGCTTCGAGCAGGCCGAGCTGCGGGACGATGTCGTCACCGGCAGCGGTGCGGCCGAGCGAACGCGGGGCCAGGTCGTCAAGAACCGCAGCGAGATCCCACGGCAGCTCATCGCGGCACTCAATACGCTCCCCCGTCACGGGATGGTCGAATGCGACGCGCCAGGAATGAAGGAATTGCCTGGTCAGGCCCTGATCGGCACGCGCATCGCACTTGCCGTAGAGTGGATCGCCCACGCAGGCGTGGTTGATATGGCGCATGTGCACGCGAATCTGATGTGTGCGGCCCGTAAACAGATGGCACTCGACGAGCGTATAGCCGTCGTCAAAACGCGTGGAATCGAAGCGCTCGAGGACCTTAAAGGTCGTAATGGCCTGGCGCGCGAAAGGATCGTCAGAAACCGCCATCTTCACGCGATCGCGCGTCGATCGGGCGATACCGGTGTTAATGGTTCCCTCGTCCATGGCAATGTGCCCGTGAACAAGTGTGATATAGCGACGGTCGAGCGTACGCGTGCGGATGAGATTTTGGAGCGCGCGCTGGGTGTCGTCGTCCTTTGCCGCAAGCATGAGACCCGAGGTATCGCGATCCAGGCGATGCACAATACCGGGGCGGTCCTCGCCCTGCACGGTGCCCAGATGGTCGATACCGCAGTGATAAACCAGGGCATTCGCGAGCGTACCGCTCTCATGACCATGCGCAGGATGGCACACCAGGCCGCGCTGTTTGGAGAGCACAATGAGATAATCGTCTTCATAGCGAATGTCGAGCGGGATGGCCTCGGGAATCACATCGGTGGGATCGTGCGGCTCGGGCAAATCGACCGAAATGCGGTCACCGGCTCGCACGGCGTACTTTTTGGACAGGCAGGTCTCGCCATTGACTACTACTGCACCGCCCTCAATCAGATGCGCGCAGGCAGAGCGCGTAGGGCAGCTGTCATTGGCGCCCAGATAGGCGTCAAGACGCTGACCAGCGGCATCGTCAGCAACAAGGATATGGATGTCGGCCATTAGCGCTCATTCCTTTCGCGAATCTTGCGGGCACGCTCCCCACGCTGCTGGGCCTTGCGCTTAGCGCGGGCCTCGTCACGGGCGTTAAGCTCGGCGGTCGCATCGACCTCACGGGCGGCGGGACTCAAGAACATGTAGCCGAAAAGGGCGAGCACGACGCCCAAGGTAATGCCGATATCGGCCACATTGAAGACGGGGAAGTCGATGAAGGTGGTGGCAATAAAATCGGTCACGAAGCCAAAGGCCAAACGATCGATAGCGTTGCCGATAGCACCGCCCGCAACCATCGCCATGCCCACAACCTCAAGATGGGCGAGCTGGGGTGCACGAACGAGGTACACGGCAATAGCGATAATGACCGCCAACGCCAGCACGGCAAACGCGATGCCATGCCCCTCACCCATACTAAAGGCAGCGCCGATATTGCGGACAAACATAAAGTCGATGACACCGGGGATGACAGTCACATGCAAAGCTTCGCCCACGGCACGAACCGCAAGCTTGGTCAGCTGGTCAACAAGCAGCACAACCAGCGCCACCCCACCAGCAACACCCAACCGCCAACGCAAAGGCGGCGTCATATCCCCAGTACGACCCAAATCAATCCCCTACCCTCAAGATCATCGAATTACGTTTAATGCAAATCAATATCTTATATTGACCAGCAACGAAATAGCCGATGATTCGTTACCGACAGCGAAAACCCGCCAGAGCGAGCAAGGTGCCTTGAAGCGAGGCGGCATAGACCTTATGGTCATGCCGCCGAAGCTGAAAGGCAGATTGCCGCTCTGGCGGGTTTGCAGCGTCGAGCCGTTACGCGGTTTGGTAAAACCGCGTAACTACAGCGCGTCAGCGCAGCGCTTGCAGATATGCGCGTGGCCGTTGTACTCGCCGACGGTGGTGCGATAGTTCCAGCAACGGTCGCAGCACTCGCCCTCGGCAGCCTCGATGGCAACGGAGAGCTCCTCGCCCTGGGTCAGCTCAACATCGGAGACGATGTAGAACTCGGCGAGGTCGACGGCCTTGTCGCCAGTCAGCAGCGCGTACATCTCGGCAGGAACGACCGCCTTGACGCGAACCTGCTGGCTCTTGGTGAAGGTGCCGGCAGAACGGGCATCCTCAAGGGCCTTGGTCACAGCGCTTCGGAGCTCGAGCGAAGCCTCGAGCACGCCCTCAAACTCATTGGCCTCGTCGACCGTGATGGGCGACTTGTACCAATCGAGCAGCGCGGCGTACTTCTGGTGATCGACGCAGCCGGCGGGCGCATAGGCCATGGCCTCGTCGACCGTATAGGACAGGATCGGCTGCAGGTCGCGCATGAGCATCGAGAAGAGCTCGGCCAGCACGGTCTGGGCGCTGCGGCGCTCGAGCGAGCCGGGCTTGTCGCAGTACAGACGGTCCTTCAGGGCGTCGAGGTACACGTTGGAGAGCTCGGTAACCACGAAGTCGTAGAGCGCACGGTAGGCGCGCGGGAACTCGTAGCTGGCGTAAGCGTCGTCGACCTCGGCCTGGACCTGGGTCAGACGGGCAACCATGAGCTTGTCGAGCGGCAGCAAGTCGGCAAAGGCGACGCCGTCGGTCTCGGGCTCAAACTGGCCCTCGAGCTCGGAGAGCAGGAAGCGCAGCGTGTTGCGGAAACGACGATAGGCATCGGACGTACGGGCAAGGATCTCGTGGTCGATGGACACGTCGGAGCTGGTATCGACGGATGCAACCCACAGACGGATGATGTCAGCGCCCATCTCGTCGCAGACCTTATTGGGGTCGATGACGTTGCCGAGCGACTTGGACATCTTACGGCCCTGGCCGTCGAGGGTGAAGCCCTGCGAGACAACCGCCTTGTACGGAGCGTGGCCGTTGGCGCCCACCGAGGTGAGCAGCGAGCTTTGGAACCAACCGCGGTGCTGGTCGGAGCCCTCGAGGTACACATCAGCCGGATACTCCAGCTCGGGACGGTACTCGCAGACGGCCTTCCAAGAGACGCCGGAATCCCACCACACGTCGAGGATGTCCTTATCGGCCTTGAGGTGATGGCCGCCGCACTTGGGGCAGACGCAGGCCTCGCCCAGGTAGCTCTCGGGAGCGTCGGTGAACCAGGCGTCGGAGCCCTTCTCGTGGAAGAGCTTGATGACGGCGTCGAGCGTGGCGTCGTTCATGACCTTCTCACCGCAGTCGGCGCAAGTGTAGCTGGGGATAGGCACGCCCCAGTTGCGCTGACGGCTGATGCACCAGTCGGGACGCTGCTCGACCATGGCGCCGATGCGGTTGGCCGCGTGGGCCGGATACCACTTAACGTTCTCGCGGACCTCTTTGCCAGCCTGCTCGCGCAAGCCGGTCTTGTCCATCGAGACAAACCACTGGTCGGTAGCACGGAAGAGCACCGGGTGCTTGCAGCGCCAGCAGTGCGGATAGCTGTGCGTGATCTTCTTCTCGAGGACCAGGGTGCCGCGCTCGCGCAGGAACTCGATGATGTGCGGGTTGGCCTCGTCGGTATCCATGCCGCTGAAGGGGCCGCCGGTGCCAAACTCCTCGCCGGTGTAGAACTTGCCGTCGTCATCGACCGGCATGCAAATGTCGGTGATGCCCTCCTTGAGGCAGGCGAAGTAGTCGTCGACGCCGTGACCGGGCGAGTTGTGGACGATACCGGTACCGTCATCGACACCGACGTAATCGGCCAACAGTGCCACGCCCTCAACACCGTCAAAGATCGGCTGCTTATAGTGAATGTGATGGAAGGTCTCGGCGGGAACCACATAGGGCTTGCCGTCGACCACAACCGGGGTGTACTCCCAGCCAAACTCCTCGCAGCACTTGGGAGCCAGGTCCTCGAGCATGACCTCGGCGCGGTCGTCGTGCTCAACGGCGACGTAGGCGGCACCGGGCTTGAGAGAAACTGCCTGGTCGGAGGGGATGGTCCACGGCGTGGTCGTCCAGATGATAAAGTCAACCGGGCCGTCGAAGTTCTCGAGGCCGACGGGCTTGGAGGTCATCTCAAAGCGCACGAAGATGGACGGGCTCGTCTCGTCGGAGTACTCAATCTCGGCCTCAGCAAGTGCGGTATGGCAGTGCTTGCACCAGTGGACGGGCTTGTGACCGCGATAGATCATGCCCTTGTCGAACATGGCCTTGAAAACCTCGATGTCGGCGGCGTCATGCTGGTGATAGAGCGTCAGATAGGGGTTGTCCCAATCGCCGAGCACGCCCAGGCGACGGAAGCCGGCCTTCTGCAGCTCGATGTTCTCGACAGCGAACTTATTGCAAAGCTCACGGATCTTAGCCGTGGGGGTCTGGTTGAACTTCTCGGTGCCGAGCTTCTCCTCGACCTTATGCTCGATCGGCTGGCCATGGCAGTCCCAACCGGGAACATAGGGAACCTCATAGCCCTGCATCATCCAGTAGCGGTTGATCATGTCCTTGGAGATCTTGTTCATGGCGTGGCCGATGTGGATCGGGCCGTTGGCGTACGGAGGGCCGTCGTGCAGCACGAACTTCTTGTGACCCTCGTTCTTCTTCAGAACCTGCTCGTAGACCTTGTTGTCCTGCCAGTCCTTGAGTCGCTTGGGCTCGGACTTGGAAAGACCGGCACGCATGGGAAAACCGGTTTTGGGCAGATTCATCGTCTGCTTGTACTCGTTTGCCACGGTACCCCTTTCATGTCGTGGGCGCGCACGCCCGTTGGGCACCAAAAAAGCGCCCGTCCCTACAAGCTGGGACGAAGCGCCACAAAAACGGGCTGTATGCCCGCAAAAGCTCTTCGTTTAACCACCCAGCTTAGATGCCCTCGCCCGCGTATTCGCGCGCTCGCATCCGTTACTCGGCTGGCCTGTATCGACGACCATCTCGGCGATATCTACTAAGACGTGCCTGCGCGGCACGTCCGTTGGGACCGCAGCTCCGGGGTGATTTTCATCGGTCGCATGCACGGGTTCTCAGCGCTCCCCGCTCTCTGTGGCATGCGGACGGCCGACTACTCGTCCCCATCAACGCTTATGCGGAGTATGCTAGCACGTTCCGCGCCGGCGAAAAACCCTCAACACTGGTTTTATACGTTCGAAATTTCTCGCGGCTGTGGACCTTCTCTAGGAGCAAAATACCTGAAAGCACTTTATCGAAAGAAAGAAGGTTGCCATGCGCACGATTGGAATGAGTGATTATACCGTTGGCGAGGATTGCTTTACCGAGCTGCCCGCCGCACTGGCCGGGTACGGAGCGACCAAGGTCGCCATCATTGGCGGCAAGCGAGCCCTGGCTGCGGCGCTGCCGGGAATCGAGGCGGCACTTGAAGGTACCGATGTCGAGGTCCTGGAGACGCGCGTCTATGGCACCAACAGTACGCGTGCCAATATCGCCAAGGTCGTGAACTCCCCTGCCTGCCAGGAAGCCGACGCGCTCATCGCATGTGGCGGCGGCAAGGCACTCGACACCGTGAAGACCGCAGCCATCGAGCTCAAGAAGATCGTCTTTACCGTACCGACGATTTGCTCCAACTGCTCGGCCGCGACCGCCATTGCCGTTGTCTACAATGACGATGGCTCGCTCGAGGGCTATTCGTACCCCAACCGACCGGCGCACATCTTCATCAACCCCAAGATCATCGCCGAGGCACCGGCAGAGTACTTCTGGGCCGGCGTGGGCGATGCCCTGTCTAAGCAGCCCGAGGTCGAGTACGCCACGAGCGCCGGTAATTTGGAGCACACCGCCGGTCTTGGCCTGGCACTCGCCCACACCTGCTCCGAGCCGCTGTTTACCTATGGCGTCCAGGGTCTTGAGGACGTGCGCCAAGACCTGTCGACCGAGGCCGTAAAGCAGATCGCGCTCGACATCGTGGTCAACACGGGCTATGTCTCGAACCTGACCAACCAAAACGATTACTACTACAACTCGAGCGTGGCGCACGCGTTCTACAATGCGACGTGCAGCATTGCGCGCGAGGGAACCTATCTGCACGGCGAGGTCGTGAGCTTGGGCGTGCTCGTCCTGTTTGCCTATACGGGCGATACCGAGAACCTTGTGCGCTACGCCGCCTTTAACAAGCAGATGGGCCTGCCCGTGACGCTTGAGCAGGTCGGGCTTTCCGAGGCCGACATCCCTGCCCTGTGCGAATACGCGCACGCCACCAACGAGTGGAAGCAGGGCAACCCTGAGCCCTTCACTGACGAAAAGTTCGCCGCCGCCATCAAGGCCGCCAACGCCTACGGACACACGCTCTAGCTCTAACCCAAAACCACCACAAAGGGGACAGGCACCTTTGTGGTGGTTTTTATTGCTCCAACATGCTGGGGTCGAACTCGCTTGCCGGGATCACACGGTAGCCGTGGCGCAGGAGCAGGTCGACGAAAACACCGTTGCCCGCGGTGAGCGTACCGCTAAAGGTGCCGTCGTAGATGTGACCCGCACCGCACGAGGGGCTGCGGTCCTGAAGGATGCACGCGACTATCTCTTCCGGTCCGCCTGCCTGCTCGCACATATCGAGCGCACGTTGGGCACCCAGGCGAAATTTGCGATCAACCGAGATGCCCTCGCAGGTACGGACCTCGCCGTTCACAATCTCGGACGGCTTGCGCGGCGTGGGCAGGCCGCCAAAGACCTCAGGGCACACCAAGAGGACCTCGGTCCCCGTGCGCTCGCAAGCCTCGATCAGCTCTCGATGATAGTTGTCGAGCCCGTTATACTTGCAGCTCTCGCCCATTAAACAGGCGCTCACCACGATCTTCATTTCCATCCCTCTCAAGCAAAACGCCCCATTTGAGAAAGCTGCTCAAATGGGGCGTCGGCGTTTACTGGATCGGCCGCGGCGTTACTGCTGATTGGGCATCAACGGATTCTCACGCGTGAGGAGGTTCATGAACTCCTCGCCCGTGATGGTCTCCTTCTTGTACAGATAACGAGCCAGCTCATGGAGCTTGAACTTGTTCTCCTTGAGGATCTGCAGAGCGCGATCGTGCGCGTCCTCGATTAGCTTAGCGACAATCGCGTCCACACGCTCGGCCGTACCGGGGGCGCAGGTGAGCGACGTGTCCTGGTTGAGATACGCGTTCTGCACGGTACCGAGCGCCATCATGCCAAACTCGTCGGACATACCAAAGCGAGTCACCATATTGCGGGCGAGCTTGGTGGCCTGCTCGATATCGTTGGCGGCACCGGTCGTCATCTCGCCAAAGATGAGCTCCTCGGCCGCACGGCCGCCGCAGTAGACGGCGAGCTTGTCCAAGACCTCCTGGCGCGTCGTCAGGAAGCGCTCGTCCTCCTCGACCTGCATGGTATAACCAAGAGCACCGCTCGTGCGCGGCACGATGGTGATCTTCGTGACCGGCGCAGAGCCCTTCTGGCGAGCAGCAACGATGGCATGGCCGATCTCGTGATAAGAAACGACCTGCTTCTCGTGGTCGGACAGCACCGTGGACTTACGCTGTTGGCCGGCAATGACGACCTCCACCGACTCCTCGAAGTCGTCCTGGGTTGCACGCTTGCGACCCTCGCGAACGGCGCGCAGGGCGCCCTCGTTGATGATATTGGCCAGGTCGGCGCCCGAGGCACCGGGCGTGGCACGGGCAATCGTGGTCAGATCGATCGGCGGCTCGGTCTTCACACTCTTGGCGTGGAGCTCGAGGATGTTCTTACGGCCGGTCAGATCGGGCAACTCGACGGGGATGCGGCGGTCAAAACGACCGGGGCGCAGTAGAGCGGGATCGAGACTGTCGGGGCGGTTGGTTGCGGCAAGGACAACGATACCCTTGTGGTTATCGAAACCATCCATCTCGGTCAGCAACTGATTGAGCGTCTGCTCGCGCTCGTCGTTGCCGCTAAAGCCGCCGCCATCGCGCTTCTTACCGATGGTATCGATCTCATCGATAAAGACGATACACGGGGCCTTTTCCTTGGCCTGCTTAAACAGGTCACGAACCTTTGCAGCGCCGCGACCAACAAACATCTCAACGAACTCAGAGCCCGAAATGCTAAAGAACGGAACACCGGCCTCGCCGGCAACAGCCTTGGCAAGCAGGGTCTTACCGGTACCCGGAGGGCCAACAAGGAGAGCACCGCGCGGCAGCTTGGCGCCGATCTCCTCGTAGCGCTGCGGCTTCTCCAGAAAGTCGACGACCTCCTTGAGAGACTCCTTGGCCTCTTCCTGGCCGGCGACGTCCTTAAAGGTCACGCCCACGTCCTTGGAGGCGATCACGCGCGCGCCGGACTTACCCAGTCCGCCGCCGCCAAAACCGCCGCCGCCAAAGTTCATCGACGGGCCGTCATCGCCCATAGCCTTCTTCATGCGGCGGTTGAGCCACCAACCGATGAGGAAGAAAATCGCCATGGGAAGAATGAGTGTGAGCAGGTAGTAGGTCATCAAACCCGAGTTTTTATCGGGAACGACCGACTCCAGCGAAGCGCCAGACTCAAGCACGCGATCGGTAAAGCCCGCATCGTTCGGCACACCGGTCGTCTTATAGGCGATGTTCTCGTCCTCGCCCTTCTTGGTGTAATAAATCGAGTAATCGTCCGTGTTGTACTCGACCTTGTCGACACTCTTCTTATCGAGCGCCTTGACAAACGTCGAGTAATCGGTCTTCGTAATCTGCTGCGTGTGACCGATGTTGGGGAACAGAACGGTCGAGAGCACGAGGTAGACGACGAAGGCGATGAGCACGTAGAGGATCATATTCCGTCTACGCTTGTTGTCATCCATCTCCATCTGCTTGAACTCCATCTACTGGGGTTGATAATGGTTTCTAGAATACCCAACCCGAGCGACGATAAACCGACGCCGGGCACGAAAGGACAGAGATGGCATCACTGTAAGTCGGCAAGGTTCAAATCTATACAGGCGACGGCAAGGGCAAGACGACGGCTGCTTTGGGGCGCGAGAGGATGTCGAGGAACTGATTGCGATAAAGCCCGCCACCACGGAGCTCGTGCTCCCCGGCCGCGGCTTGCTACCCCTCGCCGACCTTGCCGACCTAGTAACCGAAATGCGCCCCGTCAAACACTACTTCGATGAAGGTCTCCTAGCCCGCCAAGGCATCGAATACTAATTGATTCGTTTTCCGCCAACACCTAAAGCTCATAAGGAAGTTGCGGTGGAATAGTACTTGTTTGACGGTCCGCAAGGACTTTTCAGGAACTATTTCACCGCAACTTATCAGGGGTATCCGACGGATGAGCTAGGCGGTGGCGCGACCTAGCCAGTTGCCGCTGTGGTGGTAGATGGTGAACATGGTTGCGGTGATGAGCCAGGTTACGGGGTAGACCAGCAGCAGGTGCTCAAGCGACGGGTCGAACGGCATAATCGCAAACACCCAGATCACTCTGAGCACGACGGTGCCAAAAATCGTGAGCAGCATGGGCTGCAAGCTCACGCCGGCGCCGCGAATGGATCCCGACGCGTTCTCGATAATCGAGAAAATCGCATAGAACGGCGCAATGAAATGGAGGATGGTCGTGGTGTACGCCGAAATCGAAGCATCGTCGACAAACAGACGAGACAGCGGACCCGAGAATACCAGCAGCACGGCAGACAGGCCACCAATGAGCATAAACGACAGCACGAGCGACGTATGGTAGCCCTTGCGCATGCGCTCGTAGTTGCGCGCGCCAAAGTTCTGTGCCGAGAATGTGGTGATCGACACGCCAAGCGCCTCGGTAACCATCCAGACAATGCCATCCAGGCGGCCCGAAAGACCCCACGCCGTGGTGACATCGGCACCAAACGAGTTGACCGACACCTGAATCAAAACGTTGGAAATCGAGTACGCAGCAGACTGAAAGCCAAGTGGCAGACCACACGAGATCATGCTCTTACAAATAGCAGGATCAATGCCGAGTTTGGACAGTGAAAGCCGCCACGCACCCGGTGCGTGCATCATACGAATCACGATCATCGTGGCATTGGAGCAAATGGTCAGCGCCACCGCGATGCCGCAGCCCAGAGCCTCCATATGAAGCACGGCAACGAAGATGACATCCAGCACCGCATTAACAAGGCAGCCGGAGGCGATGATCACAGCAGGCCCGCGCGTGTCGCCCACGGCGCGCAGCAATGCCGTTCCCATATTGAGCAGCAGCGCCGCAACCATAGCGGCAAAATAGCAACGAGCATAGGCCACGCCCTCGGCCAATAGTTCATGCGGCGTGTTCATAAGCACCAGCATGGGCTCAACGAACACTATGCCAAGAATCGAGAAGGCGATGCCGCCCACCAGCGCGAGCGTCATGGCCGTATGGACCGATCGGCTCAGGCGCTCGTCATCGTGCTGGCCAAAAAACTGGCCCGTAATGACCGCGCAGCCGGCACCGACGCCAACGCAAAAGCCAATGCAGAGCTCGGTGAGCACCATCGTGGCCTGAATGCCACCCAGCGCGAGCTTGCCGCCAAACTGACCGACGATATAGGTACCGATAAGCGTGTATGCCTGCTGAAAGAACGAACTAAAGAAGATGGGAACGCACAGCGACAGCAGCTGCTGCCAAATGACACCCTGCGTTACATCGATAGCCGTAGATTTCTTAGCCACACGCCCTCCCCACTAGCGTACGTCATACAACACATCAATAGTACGGCAAAGCCGCTATCAGCTTAACACCGACCGAAGGCAGTCGAAACACCTCTGGCGGCAAAGCTCGAGAGCACCCCGCTAGTGATACAGCCCCGGCTGGTAGTGGTACTCGTTGCTCACATGCGGGCACAGCTGCCAAAAGGCGACAGCACTTGCCGCGGCCACGTTAAGCGAATCGACCCCGTGCGCCATCGGAATGCGCACGGCTCGGTCACAGCCCGAGATGGTCTTGGCGCCCAGGCCGGCACCCTCGGTGCCCATAAAGATTGCCAGGCGGTCAATCTCCTGCAGCGCGGGATCGTCCAACGACACCGAATCATCCGTCAACGCCATCGCGGCACACGAAAAGCCGGCATCGTGCAGCGCCGCCAGCCCATCATGCGGCCATACGCGCGCCTCGCTGCCAATGCGTGTCCAGGGCACCTGGAACACCGTGCCCATGCTCACGCGGGCCGAGCGACGGTACAGCGGATCGCAGCACGTAGGGCTCACCAAAATGCCATCGACGTTCAGCGCAGCCGCCGAGCGGAAAATCGCGCCGACGTTGGTGTGGTCGACAATACCCTCGAGCACGCACACGCGCACCGGGCGCTCCCCCGCCGCCTCGACGACGCCGCCCAAGAACTCATCAACCGGAATCTGACGCGGGCGACGGAACGCCGCGAGCGCACCGCGCGTCACGTTAAAGCCCGTCAGCTGCTCCATAAGCTCCATCGAGGCCACGAACACGGGAACCGGGCCCGCACCTTCGCGCACAACCAGGCGCTCAAACAGCGGCATCATCTGGTCGAGCCAGCGTTCGCCCAAAAGAAAGCTCACCGGCTCGTATCCGGCACGCACTGCGCGCTCGATAACCTTGGCACTCTCGGCGATAAAGATGCCCTTTTGCGGCTCCAGCACGCAGCGCAGCTCACGCTCGGTCAGTCGCACGTAGGCATCAAGCCGCTCGTCCTCGAGCGAATCGATTCGCAGCACCTCAACGGCATCAGTCATAGCAGCCTGCCCGCACCCTTCTTTACAGTACATCTATACCAAACGAGGCGACGCTAAGCGCCGCCCCATGCATTCAAACAACCCGATGATACCGTTCACGCCAGACGATTTACGCCTCAACGCGACGATACGTCACGAACTCATAATCGACGCCCTCGTCGCCCTCGTCGGCGGCAATCGTGGCAACACCGCAACGCCGCGCAATCTCCCACGCGGGATCGGCATCCAGATCGGGAAAGTACGTATCCACGTCATGCACGCAATGGTTATGCGTAACTTCGGCCTCCACGCAATACGGCAAAAACTGCCGATAGACATCGCCGCCACCGAGCACCCATGCAACAGCCTCATCGGCAACCGCGGCGAGCGCTTCGTCAATGCTATGCACCACGTCAACGCCCTCGGGGGCAAAGCCCTCGTCGCGCGTGAGCACAATGTTGCGACGATTCTTGAGCGGACGCCCGCCGGGAAAACTCAGCAGCGTCTTGCGTCCCATAATGACCGGGCAACCTTTGGTGCACGCCACAAAATGACGCATGTCGGCGCGATTGGACACCACCATGTCACCCTCGCAACCAATGCCCCAGTCGTCGCACACGGCGACAATGGCAGAAAGCTTACACGTCATGCGCGTCACCTACACCGCAATGGGAATGTTCTTGACCTGCGGGCCGTGCTCGTAGCCCTCGACGATCAGATCATCGGTCGTAAACGCATAGAAATCGTGCACGTCAGGGTTAAGCGTTACCTTAGGCGCCGCAAACTGCGGACGCTCGATAAGCTCGCGAACGATATCGACATGACGGTCGTAAATATGGGCATCGGCGATCACGTGCAGCAGCTCGCCGGGAATCATATCGACCGACTGCGCAACCATCATCAGCAAAATGGCGTACTGGCACACATTCCAGTTGTTCGCGGCCAAAATATCCTGGCTACGCTGGTTGAGAATCATGTTGAGCGTCGGCTTGTCGTCCTGCGGGCGCTGCGTCACGTTATACGTCACGCTGTAGGCGCACGGATACAGGTGCATCTCGGACAGGTCGCTAAACACATAGGTGTTGGTCATGATGCGGCGGCTGTACGGCGTGTGCTTGAGGTCGTACAGCACGCGGTCCATCTGATCAAAGTCACCCTCGGCATAATGGCTCTTCTGCCCAATCTGGTAGCCGTAGGCTTTGCCGATAGAGCCGGTCTCGTCGGCCCACTCATCCCAAATATGGCTGTTGAGGTCATGCACGTTATTGGACTTCTTCTGATAAATCCAAAGGATCTCATCCATGGCAGATTTGAGCGCCGTACGACGCAGCGTGAGCGCCGGGAACTCCTCGCGCAGGTCGTAGCGCGCCGTAACTCCAAAGTTTTTAATGGTATAGGCAGGGGTGCCATCCTCCCACACCGGGCGGACCTTTTGGCCCTCGGTGGTGGTGCCATGGTCCAAGATATCGCGGCACATGGTTACAAACTGTTGATCAGCCTTGCTCATTGACCCTCCTGTCAGTCGCCTACAAGCGAGATTCATTGTAGCCCAGGCACACGCGGCCCCACAGCCCAAACATAAGCCCTCATTTTCTGACATATGCCAAAAATGCCTTGCTCTGCAGCGCACACGCGTTATTCTATTGTTGACATATGTCAGATAAGGAGTGCGCATGGCAGGAAGACGCGAAAAATTGCGCCGTGTTGGGATCATCCCCGAATATCGCGGCTTTACCCCCGACGGCCTTGCCAGCGGAGACGCCATCGACATGACGGTCGACGAGCTCGAAGTCCTACGCCTATGCGACCTGGAAGGCCTCAATCAGGAGGCAGTCGCGCAGCAGATGGGCATCGCGCGCGCCACGGTGGCGGCAATTAGCAGCCGCGCGCATCGCAAGGTGGCAAACGCGCTGGTCAACGGACGGGCGATCGTCATCGAAGGCGGTAACATCGCATACTCCCCCATTACCACGACAACGGCCGCATGGCCAGCAAAGGAGATCGGCACCATGAGGGTGGCAACCACGTACGACAACGGCAACATCTTTATGCACTTTGGCCGCAGCGAGCAGTTCAAGATCTACGACATCCAGGACGGCAAGGTGCTCAACGAACAGGTCGTGGGCACCGGCGGCACCGGCCACGGTGCCCTTGCGGGCCTGCTCGCCAACGGTGGCGTGGACGCGCTCATCTGCGGCGGCATCGGCGGTGGCGCTATCAACGCGCTTGCCCAAGCCGGCATCACGGTATACGCAGGTGCCCAGGGCAACAGCGACGTTTGCGTCGAGGCCCTTATCGCCGGCACGCTCGCACAGAACGGCGAGGCCACGTGCGGCTGCCACGGCCATGACCACGACCACGCCCACGAACACGGCGAGTCCTGCAGCTGCCACGACCATCACGAGCACGAGGGCCACGAGGGCTGCAGCTGCCACTAACGGCACGACACCGCGAGCTCGGGGCGCGACGCCGAACTCAACCCAACAATCAAAGCCAACAACAAAGGCCACCCGGTAGCTTCCGAGTGGCCTTTGCCATATCAAGCTGGAATTACAGCCCTATTTCTTATTACGCATCTGCGCTTCCATCTGGCGCAGCAGCTCCATATCGGACTTAGGACCGCCCGTACCCAGGCCGCCCATGCCGCCCAGACCCATAGCGTCCAGGCCAGGGATATTGGGCATGCGCATCTTCTTGCCCTTCTTACCCTTTTTGCCCTTCTTGCCGCCGGCCTGTGCCTGATTGGCCATCGTGCGCATGCGGCCCATCATCTTATTCATCTCGCCCCACTGCTTCATAAGGCTGTTGACCTCGGTGGGGGTTACGCCGGCGCCCTTGGCGATACGCGCGCGGCGCTGGCCGTTGATGATGGAGGGACGCAGGCGCTCCTCCTTGGTCATCGACATGATGATGGCCTCGTTCTTATCGAAGATGCCCTCGTCCAGGTTGCCGCCCATCTGGTTGAGCGCGCGCTGGCCACCGGGAAGCATGCCCAGGATACCCTTCATGCCGCCCATCTTTTTGACGGCTTTCATCTGGTCGAGCATATCGTTCATGGTGAAGCCCTCGCGCAGCATACGCTCGGCAGCCTCAAGCTGCTCTGCATCGGCTGCCTCCTGGGCCTTCTCGATAATGCCGACAACATCGCCCATGCCCAGAATGCGCTTGGCCATGCGATCGGGATAGAACGGCTCAAGCGAATCGGGTTTCTCGCCCATGCTCACAAACTTGATGGGCTTACCGGTCACCTGACGCACCGAAAGTGCGCCGCCGCCACGGGCATCGCCGTCGAGCTTGGAGATGATCACACCGTCAAAGTCGGTGCGATCGGCGAAGGTCGAGACGACGTTGACGATGTCCTGGCCGGTCATGGCGTCGACGACCATCAGCACCTGGTCGGGCTTGACAGCCTTCTTGATGTCGACGGCCTCCTGCATCATCTGCTCGTCGATCTGAAGACGACCGGCGGTATCGACGATGACCACGTCACGCAGGTGATCGACGGCCTCTTGGATGGCGCCCTTGGCAATATCGACCGGGTGCGCTCCGTCACCGCGGAAGACCGGCACGCCGATCTCGCCACCGAGCGTGGCCAGCTGGTCGGCAGCGGCGGGACGGTAGACGTCGCACGCGGCGAGCAACGGCGAACGGCCCTGCTTCTTGAGCAGGTAGGCCAGCTTTACGGCCGCCGTGGTCTTACCGGAGCCCTGCAAGCCCACGAGCATGATGACATTGGGAATGCGGTTGCTAAAGACGAGTTTGCTCTCGGTTGAGCCGAGCATCTCGGTGAGCTCGTCGAGCACGATCTTGACGACGTTTTGCGCCGGCGACAGCGACTCCATGACCTCGGCGGTCATGCAGCGCTCCTTGGTCTTGGCGACGAACTCCTTGACGACCTTAAAGTTAACGTCGGCCTCGAGCAGGGCCATGCGAATATCGCGCATGGCCGAAGTAATATCGGCCTCGGTCAGCTTACCCTTGCCGCGCAGGCGGTCAAATGTGTCGTTGAGGCGATCGCTCAGGGAATCAAACACTGGTTACTCCTTAGTTGGACTCGCCCACCAGGGCGCGGCAGAAATCTTTGGCGTTAAACTCCTGCAGGTCATCGACCTGCTCGCCCACGCCGATGCGCAGGATCGGGAGCTTGAGCTTCTCGGCCACGGCCATGGCGATACCGCCCTTAGCCGTGCCGTCGAGCTTAGTCATGATAATACCGTCCAGGCCCAGCGCCTCGTTAAACTCGAGAGCCTGGTTCAGACCGTTCTGACCCGTAGCGGCATCGATCACAAGCACGACCGAGACAGGCATGGGACCGGCGGCCATATTGGCGGCGCGCTTACGGGTCACATTGACCACCTTGGCGAGCTCGCGCATGAGCTCGGGACTCGTGTGCAGACGACCGGCGGTATCGATGAGCACCAGGTCGCTGCCGCGCTTATCGGCCTCGTCGAGCACGTCATAGCACACGCTCGCAGGATCGGAGCCGCGGTCACGCTTGATAACCGGTACGCCGGCACGCTGACCCCACACATCGAGCTGCTCGATAGCGGCGGCGCGGAAGGTGTCGGCCGAACCGATCACCACGTTCTTGCCGCGGGCGGCCATGGCGCTCGCAATCTTGCCGACCGTAGTGGTCTTGCCGGCGCCGTTGATACCGACAAACAGCACGCAGCTCGGCGTATCGGAAAACGGGTCGCGCTCAACAGGCACAAAATGGCCCTCGAGCTGCTCGGCCAGGGCGCGACGAAGCTGCGGGGCGGTCTTGAGGTTCTTCTTGGCGGCGGCGTCACGCAGGTCATCGGAGACCTGAATGGCGACCTCGGCGCCCATGTCACCCATGACGAGGGTGTCCTCAAGATCCTCCCAAAAATCCTCGTCGACCTCACCGCCAAAGTAGAAGACCTCGTTGAGGGCCTCGCGGCTGCGCTCAAGTCCGCGCGAGAGTGCGTCAAAGAATCCCATTATGCATTCACGACCTTTCCGGTTTCGCGATCGAGTTTTTGCGAGACGACGCGACTGACGCCGTCGGCTTGCATCGAGACGCCATAGAGGACGTCAGCGTCCTCCATAGTACGGCGCTGATGCGAGATTACCAAGAGCTGCGTATCGGAACGCAGCACATCGAGGGCGCCGATGAGCTTGGACAGGTTGGCGTCGTCGAGTGCCGCCTCGACCTCGTCCAGCACATAGAACGGCACCGTACGCGTGCGATACACGGCAAAGAGCACGGCGAGCGCCGTCAGGCTCTTCTCGCCGCCCGACATGAGCATCATCTTGGTGATGCGCTTGCCGCGCGGCTGCGCCACGACCTCGATACCCGTCTCGGCAGGATGCTCGGGATCGGTCATCTCCAGATGAGCCTGACCGCCCGGGAAGAGCATGGCGAAGATCTCGCGGAAATTCGCATCAACCTTCTCAAACGTCACCAGGAACGCCTTGCGCATCTTGCGGTCGATCGCCACGGTGATCTTGGTGAGCGCCTTGCGCGCGCTCTCCAGATCGGCCAGTTGCTCCTCGATGTAATCGGCGCGGCGCTTGAGCTGCTCGTACTCCTCCATGGCAACCTGGTTCACGGGGCCCAGATTGTTGATTTGGCGCACGAGTTGGTTGAGCTCGCGCTCGGCAGCGTCGCGATCGGTGGGCGCCGGCAGCATGAGCGCTTCCTCGAGCACCGTAGTGCCATCAGCGGTGATGGCCTTGATGGCAGCCTCGACCTGCACCTCGAGCTTGCCGCGTGCGACCTTGAACTCGTTTTGCGTCGCCGTGGCAGCATCGACCCGCTCCTTGGCGCGGGCGACCTCGGTCTTGGCGTCCTCGATGGTCTTCTTTAGCGAAGCCGAGTCCGCCTCCTCAAGCGTTGCCTGATCGCGCAAGCGCGCAGCCCAGTCCGAGGCGCGCTCCAACAGGGCAGAATAGCGCTCGTGCATGGGATCGACGCGAAGGCGCAGCAGCTCAAGCGAGCGCGAGGCCTGGCGTGTTCCGCGGATACGGCGGTCGATGCCTTCCAGGCGATGCTCAAGATCGGGCACGCGGCCCTTCAGCGAACGCAGGCGCTCGCTCGTCTGGGCCAGGCGGACCTTAGCATCGGCGAGCTTGCCGGCTGCCTCGGAATCATCACGGCGCACGCGATCGAGCTCATCATTGGCCTCGGCAATCTGCAAGCCCAGATCGCTCGCTTGCGCACGAGCCTCGTCACGCGAACGGGTAAGTTCATCCACGCGCGGACGTGCAGCACGAACGGCCTCGGCAGCCTGCTCGCGGCGCTTGGAAATACGCACGCGCTCGACCTCGGCGTTGTTGGCACTCTGCTCCAGGCGGCCGATCTCGGACAGCAGGGAGCGACGCTCGCCCTCAAGGCGGGCAATCTCGCCGGCAGCATCGCCCTCGGCAGCACGGGCCTCCTCAACGGCCGCATTGGCCTCGACGACCTGATCAGAAACATGCTCAAACGCGGCAGTAAGATCGGGCTCCAGGCCCTCCAGCTCGCGGATACGACGCTTGCGCTCCAGGGCGCCCGAAGCCTCGCCGGCATCAAGCCCCACGCGAACCAGGCCGCCGCAGGCAACGCGAGCGCCATCGGGAGTCACATAGGTCACGCCATCAACGACCGGCGCGGACAGCGCGGCAGCCAAGTCATCGACCACGTAATAGTCGCCGAGCAATGCCTCGACGACCGGACCGTAGCCCGCACGCACGGACAGACGATCAACAAGACGGGTACCGGCGGCACCCTCGGCAGCCGCAGAGCCGCTCACGCTGCGCGCCACCAGCAGCGCCTCGCCCGAGGCCTTCTTCTGGTCCAGCGCAGCGCGACCGGCGCGCTCAAGTGCGGCAGCGTTATCGAACAACAGGGCATCGATATCGCCGGCGAGCAGCTGCTCAACCAGGCCCTCAAGCTCACGAGGTGCCTCGAGCACATCGCCCAGACGACCCGAGACATCGTCGCCCAGCGCGCCCACCAGACGGCTTACGAGCGGCGAGCTGTCGGCCATGCGAGCATCAAGCTTCTTTTGGCTGGCAAGCTCCGAGCGCACCTCGGACAGCTTGTTGCGTGCCTCGCCTTCGCGGGCACGCAGGTCCTTGAGGGCAGCGCGCGCCGTCTCGGTGGCCTCGCGTGCATCGCTCTGGGCCTGACGGGCCGCCTCAAGCGCACTCTCAAGCTCCTCGACACGGTTGCGGCGGCTATCAAGCGATGCCGTGACCTCCTCGAGCTGCTCATCGATCTGCTCCAGGCGCGAGGCATACATGTTGTCTTCGACCTCGGCATTGGAAAGCGAATCCTTTATCTTAGCGAGCTCGAGCGCAGCATTATCGGCAACGCGCTGCACATCGCGCTGCTCGCGCGTAAGCTGCGAAATCTGCGCATCAAGCGCCACGCGGCGCTCGTGAAGCTCGGCGGCGGCAGGGCCGGCGGCGTCGACGTCGTCCTGGGCCTGCATGTGCGCACCGGTCACTTCCTCGAGCTGGGCACGCGCATCCTCGAGCTCCTCGACCACGCGCCGGCGCTGATGCTCGGAGCTCGAGATCTGGCCGCGCATGTCGGACAGGCGCGACACCATGTTGTGGCCCTTTTCCTCGAGCAGGCGCATGTCGGAGTTAATGCGACCGACCACATCTTGCATATGGCGGCGTTGCTCGCCCAAGTCGCCCACAAACAGGCCCTTTTCCTCGAGCATGACCTGGAGCTTCTCGAGCTCGCGCTCTTTCTCACCCAGGCGGTACTGCGCGAGCTCAAGCTCGGCAGCGCCCTCCTTGGAGCGGCTCTCCAGGTCGTTCCACTGCGACTGCAGCGAACGAAGCTCATCGACGGCCAGCATCTGCGTAAGCTCGTTCGCGCGCGAGGACAGCTCTTTGTACTTGCGCGCGCGATCGACCTGACGCTCCAGCGGTCGCAGCTGACGGGCGATTTCCTTGTTGATATCGCGGGCACGGGTCAGGTGCTCGTCCATCGACTTAATCTTTTTGAGCGCACGCTCCTTGCGACGCTTGTGCTTGGAGATGCCGGCAGCCTCCTCGATCAGGGCGCGGCGCTCCTCGGGGCGGCTCTGCAAAATGGCATCGAGCTTGCCCTGGCTGATGATGGAGTGCGTATCCTTGCCCAGTCCCGAATCGTGCAAGATGTCCTGGATGTCCATCAGGCGGCACGGGCTCGAGTTGATGAGGTACTCGCTTTCGCCCGAGCGATACATACGACGGGTGATGGCGACCTCATCAAAGTCGACGGGCAGCATATGGTCCGAGTTATCGAGCACCAACGTGACCTCGGCAACACCCACCGGCTTGCGCGCCGACGAGCCCGAGAAGATGACGTCCTCCATAGCCTGGCCGCGCAGCTGCTTGGCGCTCTGCTCGCCCAGGACCCACAGAATCGAGTCGGAGATGTTCGATTTTCCCGAGCCATTGGGACCGACGATGACGGTCAGGCCCGGCTCAAACGTCATGTGGGCGCGGTCGGCAAACGACTTGAACCCTTTGAGCGTGAGGGACTTGAGATACACGGTTCCTCGCTTAAACAGGCTTCTTGTTGAGAATCACGCCGTTGGTGGTGTAGCCCATGCGGTCGAGTGCCTCGAGCGCAGCGGCCCCCTCGGCCTCCTTCTTGGAGGAACCGGTGCCGCGGCCCTGGCGAATACCGTCGATGAGCACCACAGCGGTAAAGGTGGGCGCATGCGCGGGGCCCTCGGAACCGACCAGCTTATACGCGGGAGGCTCGTGGCCGTCGGCCTGCACGCACTCCTGCAAAAACGACTTGGGGTTCGCGGGGTGCTCGGCACGCTCGGAGGCCAGGTGCGGCTTAAGCGTGCGGTGGATGAACTCCGCCGCCGCATCCCAGCCGGCATCCAGGTACAGGGCGCCCACGAGCGACTCGTAGACGTTCTCGAGCGCCGAGTGCAGACCGCGCGCGCCCGTGCCGGTCTCGGAGGCACCAAAGATGATGATGTCGTCGATGCCCAGCTCATGGGACACCTCGGACAGCGTGGCGCCCGAGACGAGCGACACCTTCAGGCGCGTAAGCTTGCCCTCGTCAAACTCCGGATAGGACTCAAAGAGTGAGCGGGCAACCACGGCGCCCAAAATGGAATCGCCCAAAAACTCAAGGCGCTCATAACTCGCCGAGACGGGCTGACCTTCCACGGCAGAAGGGTGCGTGAGCGCCGCGCGCAGCAGCACCTTGTTATTGAACTCGTGGCCCAGGATTTCCTGGGCGCGTGCAAGTCGTTCAGATAATGCCAAGACTTAGGCCTCCTTGGCGTTTTCAATAGCGTCGACAGCGTCGGCGACAGAGTTGAGCGACAGCAGGGTCTCGTCATCGATCTCGAGGTCGAACTCGTCCTCGATGGCCGTCACCAGCTGCAGACGCTCGAGCGAATCGGCATCGAGATCGTCAAAGGTAGTCTCGTCGCTAATGTCGGCGACATCGACGCCCAGAACGTCAGCGGCGACTTCGGCGATCTTATCGAAGATTTCGGAGCGGTCCATAGCGCTTCCTCTCGTATTGCGTGAACATCAACGAGCTGGCGCCGCAAGCGCAGCGCCAAGACACGGTTTTGATTCTACCCCACGACGAAGGCCGCGAGGCACATAACAGCGCTCTAACTCGCTCCTACAAAACGATGCCGTCCATAGAGTTGGCGACGTTCTCGACCAGCCCGGCGCGCACGGCCTCCGCCGCGGCAAGCGTACCGTTTTTGACGGCCTCGACCGAGGTGGCACCGTGGCCGATCAGGACCACGCCACGCAGGCCCAGCAGAATGGCGCCGCCCTTAGCATCGCCCGAGAGCTTTGCCTTGATCTCGCGCATCTGCTTTTTGATGAGCAGCGCGGCGATCTTGGTGCCGAGCGAAGCCATAAAGGCACCCTTGAGCTCTTGCAGCAAAAACTTAGCGGCGCCCTCGGTTGCCTTGAGCGCGATGTTGCCCGACATGCCATCGGCAACGACGACGTCAAAGTTACCCGAGGTCAGGTCGGTGCCCTCGCAGTTGCCCACAAAGCCGGGAACCGCGGCCTTCATGGCCGGGAAGCATGCCTTGGTAAAGTTGGAGCCCTTCTCATCCTCGGTGCCGTTGCCGAGCAGACCGACGCGGGGATACTCAATGCCCAAGACGACGCGTGCATAGGCACTACCCATCTGGGCAAAACGCACCATGTCGTCGACCTCGACATCGGGGTTGGCGCCCATGTCGCACAGAACCGTCAGGCCGCCGGCGCGGTTGGGCAGTGCGTTGGTGAGGCACGGACGTACCGGTTGCTTCTTGCCCTCGGCCTGATACCTAAACGGCGTCACGTAGGCGGTAGCGGCAGCGGTCATGGCGCCAGTGGAGCCGGCAGAGAAGAACGCATCCGCGTTGCCCTTCTTAATGGCTCGGCAGGCAAGCACGATCGAGGACTTGCGCTTGGTCATCACGGCTCGAATGGGATCGTCATCCATGGCGATGACATCGGGCGCCTCCAAGGCCTCAACGCGAGCGTGAGCCGCGGCAAAGGGGTTCACGATCTCTGCGGGACCGACGGCCAAGACCTCGATATCGGGATCCGCCGCAAGCGCCGCCTCGATACCGTCGAGGACAACCTGAGGCTTCTCGTCTCCGCCCACAACGTCTACACAAACGCGAACGTTACTCATATACATGCTCCTTATACAAAAATGGCCGACTCATTGAGCCGGCCATTGTGGTTCCAGTTGGAACGGCATCACATCCAGAGTATACAGTTACTCGGTAACGATAACCTCGCGGTCCTTGTAGAAACCGCAGCTGGGGCACACGTGGTGCGGGAGCTTGACAGCGCCGCAACGGGGGCACGTGGACTGAGCCGCAGCCGAGATCTTCATGTTGGCGGAACGGCGGGTGTGAGTGCGGATACGACCCTGCTTTTGTTTAGGTACGGGCATAGTGACCTTCCTTATGAACTATCCAGTGTGGCGATTACGCGCAAGTAGCGATACTACCACAGTTTTACTCGTCAAGCTTGAGATTCTTCAATGCTGCAAATGGATTTTCCGTGGCAGCGGCCCATTCGGCCTCTGCTTGAGCGGCGCAATCGCATTGCTCGACGTTGAGATTGATGCCGCAGGTGGGGCACAGGCCGCGACAATCGGGCTTGCACAGGACAACGAACGGCGTGTCCATGACGACCGCGTCGTTGATGGGCTCGCCCAGATCGACGATGCGATCCTCGCCCAGCAGCTCGTAGCCGTCTTCGTAGGCCTCGGGGTCCTCGGGCTCGTTAAAGAGATAGAATTCCTCAATCTCACCGGCGATATCAAACGAAGCGGGCTCCAGGCAACGGTCGCACTCACCGGTTGCGTGCGCGCGGACCATGCCCGTAAGCAGAACACCGGTGCCGGCATTGGTAAAGACCACGTCGTAGTCAATGCCGTCCTGCAGCTGGTACTCCTTCTCGCCCACCGTATAGGCGGCGACATCGACCTTGCCGGTCAGCGGATACGAGTCTCCGGGAAACTCGAGCTGCTCGGAAAGATCGACGGTAACGTTCGGGAACTCAGCCATTACCACTGACCATTCTGCTGGGCGGCACCCTCGTTAAGCTGCTGGCGACAACGGGTGACGGTGCCGGTCAGGCTCTTGAGGTTCTCCTCGAGGTGCGTAAAGACCTGCTCGGCGTAATCCTCGGCGGCATAGCGCGTCTCGCGCTCATACTGCTGGGCACGGTCGCGGATGTCGTCGGCCTGCTGCTGCGCTAAGCGGACGATCTCCTGCTCGCCGGCAATGGTGAGCGCCTGCTGCTGAGCATCGGCGATGATGGAATCGGCCTGAGCGGCGGCGGAAGCCATAAGCTCCTCGCGCTCCTTGAGGATACGGCGGGACTTCTGCCATTCCTCGGGATAGCTCATGCGGATCTCGTCGAGGATGTTAAAGAAGACGTCGGCATCGATAACCTTCATCTGGGCGTTCTTGCCGAACGGCGTCTTAGCCTCTTCGATGAGCCCCTCGAGCTCGTCGACAAGACTCACGATCCTGTCGCCAGGAAAATTCTCGCCCGGCATCCGGTCTCCTTTCATAGGTAACATATCATCGTGTTAGTTTACCACATGCCACCAGGCATTAAAAAACGTCACGAAAAGCGATGTTTAAGCGCCTTGACCACATTGGGCGGAACAAAATTAGAGACGTCGCTACCGAGCGAGGCAATCTGGCGAACCACCGAGCTCGAGATATAGCCGTACTGCGGCGCACTCATGACAAAGATGGACTCCAGCTCGCTATCCAGGCGGTAGTTGAGGTCGGCCTGCTGCAGCTCGTACTCAAAGTCGGTCATGGCACGCAGGCCCTTGACCACGGCTCCTGCTCCCTGTTCGCGGGCAAAATCGACCAAGAGCCCGGTGAAGGGCAGCACCTCGACGCCGTCAATATCACCGAGCGCCTCACGGGCCAGCGCCACGCGCTCGTCGAGCATAAACGTGGTGCCGACGCCGTTTTTGCCCTGCGACTCGGCAACGGCCACAATCACGCTGGGAAAGATGCGGCGGGCGCGGCGGATGACGTCGATATGGCCAAACGTGATGGGATCGAAGGTGCCCGGGACGATTACGCGGTTAATGGTGTCACTCATGGGCATCCTCCGTGGGTGCGTCGCTATCGTTGCCATCATCCTCGCCGTTGCCAACCCAGCGAAGCAAGTCAACCGAGGTTATGCCGTAACGCTTCTCGCGCACGGTCTCAAAGCCTGCCGGATGTGCGCCCGTATCGGCCGCAGCGTGCTCAAAGAGCGCGTAGGCACCCTGCGACAGCAAGCCTTGCTGAGCCAGGTTCTGCAGCAGCTCCTCGACCGGCTCGGCACCAAAAGCATAGGGCGGGTCGAGCAGGACCAGGTCAAAGGGACCGCCCGGCACGCGGCCGCGCGAGGCGCTTGCCAGCACGTCACCCGTCACCACGCGCCAACGCGCACGGTCACGGCACAGCGACTCGATATTCTTGGTAATCAGACGAGCAGCGTTGCGATCGATCTCGAACGTGGTGAGCGAGCGGGCACCACGCGAGAGCATCTCAATGCCCAAGGCGCCGGAGCCGCCAAAGGCATCCAGCACGCGGACCTCGTCCAGATCGAAGTCGAATGCCGACATGACCATAGATGCGCACGCCTCGCGCACGCGATCGGTCGTGGGGCGGGTGACATCGCGACCACGGGGCTCCTCGATCTTACGACCGCGCCATTCGCCGCCGATGATTCTCATCCTCCGCTGACCTCCTTAAAGATGTGTCGATACCGCATGGCGACCGCATCGCGTAGAGGGCGCGTCGCCACGGAGTCAAGGTTGCAAGCATACCGCAAGAGCTCGACCGCGTCCAAATGAGCCCACTCGATCAATTCCTCGTCGGCATCCAGGTCCACAAAGCGCAAGGTCACGCCGCCATGCTGGCGGTAACCCAGGATTTCGCCCTCGTGGCGCAGACGCAGGTCCATCTGGGCGAGCGTAAAGCCGTCCGAGGTCTTCTCGAGCGACTGGAGGCGGTCTTGAGCCGCCGACGCGCCGCCGTTGCCCTTGGAGTGCGTCATGACCAGGCACGTACCCGACACGCTGCCGCGGCCTACGCGCCCGCGCAGCTGATGCAAGGCCGCCAAACCAAAGCGCTCGCCATTCTCGATGACCATGACGGTGGTGTTGGGCACGTCAACGCCCACCTCGACCACCGTGGTCGATACGAGCACGTCGATCTCGCCGCGCTTGAAGGCATCGATGACCCGGTCCTTCTCCCCCGCCGGCATGCGGCCATGAAGACGATCGATGGCAAGCCCCGGTAATGCCAGACGAAGGCGATCGAGCTCGGTCGCCGTGTCATGCAGAGGCACGGGCACGGTCACGCGGCCTTCGTCGTCGCGAGCGATGCCGGGTACGTCTTCGAGTTCATCGGCCGAATCGCTCGGCTCCACGAGCGGACAGATAACATAGGCTTGCTGCCCCTTTTCGTGCGCCTCGCGGATGGCGCCATAGGCCAGGTCGCGACTCGACTCGGTGAGAACGCGCGTCGTCACGCCGGCACCCGGAACGGGGCGATGGCGGATGATGCTCGTATCCAGGTCGCCGTACACCGAAAGCGCCAGCGTACGCGGGATCGGCGTGGCAGTCATGACCAGCAAGTCGGCACCCGGGCCTTTTGCGCGCAGGGCGTTACGCTGGCCCACGCCAAAGCGGTGCTGCTCGTCGATCACCACAAGCGACAAATGCCTGAACGTGACGTTCTCCGAAAGCACCGCATGGGTACCAAAGAGCACGTCGAGCTCGCCAGACTGGAGCCGAGTATGAATCTGTTCACGCTCGGCCGCCGGCGTGGCTCCCGTCAGGAGCGCCCAAGTCATGCCAGCCTGCGAGAGTAAGGGGCCGGTCTTATCGGCATATTGACGCGCCAGCACGCCCGTGGGCGCCATAACGCAGGCCTGGGTGCTGCTATCGGCCGCAACCGCCAACGCGCAGGCGGCAACGGCGGTCTTACCGGTACCGACGTCGCCCAGCAGCAGACGGTTCATCACGCGACCGCCATCGCACATGTCATGCAGGATGTCTTGAAATGCAGCCTCCTGCTCATCGCTCAGCGAAAACGGCAGGGCCTGTTTAAGCGCAGCCAAATGCTCGCCCGCGGCATGCGCATAAGGCACTACGTCGACCATACCGCCGTCATTGCGCAGGCGCAACGCGAGTTGCAGGTAGAGACACTCCTCGTAGGCGAGACGCCGGCGCGCGATGTCGCGCTCGGCCATGCTCGAGGGAAAGTGAATCGAGCGCAGGGCACGGGCATTGCTCATGAGCTTCCGCTTTGCACGCAGCGGTGCGGGAATGGGATCAAACGGATAGGCAGCCACTTCGAGCGCACCGCTCACGATACGGCGCATCCACGCCTGGCTCACACCGTCGCTTACGTAGTGGACCGGCAGGATGGTGCCGGCAGCACGCCCCTCCTCGAGCTTCTCGAAGTGCGGGGAGGCCATCTGCTTAAAGCCGTAGGCAAACTCGACCTTGCCCATCACCGCCAGACGGTCGCCCCGTTTGAGCTGCTGGGCAATCCAAGGCTGACGGAAAAAGGCAACCTGCAGCACGCCCGTCTCGTCCACGAGCGAGACCTCAGTCACCTGCATGCGCGGACGGGGCTGTTTTTGCACAATACGGTCGACCGTGGCGATGATGGTGCATACGGTGCCGATGGGCGCCATCTCGATGGACCACGAGCGAGTGAAATCCAGGTAGCGATGAGGAATATGGAGAAGGAGGTCCCCCACCGTCCGAATTCCCAGACGGCGAAGGGCCTCCTCACGTTTACCCGAAACATATTTGAGTCGCGCGATATCCTCATCGAGCGCATTGCTCTGGGCAAAGCGCTCCGAGACGCGCGGCACGGAGCACAGCTCGGACATGGCCAGTTGCCTACTCGATCGAGAAGATCACAGGATAGAGCGGCTGCTCGCCACGATGGGCATCAATCTCCAGATCGGGCTGAGCCTCCTCGATGGCGTCGACGATCTCCTGGAAGGCCTCATCGGACAAATCCTCGCCAGCCAGAATCGTCAGCGCGTCGCCCTCCTCTTCCTCCTGCATGCGGTTGATGCAGTCGAGCGTGACCTGCTTCACGTCGGAGCCGACCACATCGATGGAGCCGGCGATGATACCCATGACGTCACCGGAGTGAATCGGCGAGCCGTCGGAGGCGCTGGAATCGCGCACGGCACGGGTGACCTCGCCATCGCGGACCTCGCTGATGGCATCGACCATAGCGGCAACAGCATCCTCGAGCTCGGAATCGGGCAGGACCGCGAACAGCGCGGAGAAGGCCTGCGGGACGGTCTTGGTGGGAACGACGGCAACCTTCTTGTCGGTGCAGGCAGAGGCAGCGGCCTCGGCAGCCATGCGGATGTTGCCGTTGTTGGGCAGGATGATGACCGAGGTCGCGTTGACCTGGTCGACGGCGCCCAGCAAGTCGGCGGTCGAGGGGTTCATGGTCTGGCCACCCGACACGATCACATCGACGCCGAGGGACTTGAGGATGTCAGCCTCACCAGAGCCAGCCGCAACGGCGACAAAGCCCAGAGCCTTCGCGGGCTCGGCAGACTTCTCCTGGTCCTCATGGATCTTAGCGGTGCGGTCGTGGGCCTCCATCTCCATGTTGTGGATAAAGACCTCATAGATCTGACCGAGCTGCAGCATATGCTCGAGCACCAGGTTGGGGGTGTTGGAGTGCACGTGGATCTTGTAGTCGGGGTAGGCGCCCACGAGCAGCTCACAGTCGCCCATAGAGCCCAGGAACTTCAGGCACTCGTCCTCGTCAAAGGGAGCATCGGCCTTAAAGAGGAACTCGTTGCAGTAGCGGAACTCCGAGCCCTCCCAGTCGTCGTTAGCCTCGATCTCAACACGGCCAAGAGCGGCATCGCGAGCAGAGCCGGCGGAATCGAACGTAGCGGAGAAATCCTCGACCACGGTGCTGCGGCCAAGGGCGGCGGCAACAAAGTTCTCCAAGAAGATGGCAAAGCCAAAGGCGCCGGAGTCGACCACGCCGTTCTCCTTGAGGACGGGCAGCAGGTCGGGCGTGCGGGCGACGGACTGGTAGGCCTCGACGACGATGGCGTCGAGCGCATCCTCGGCAGAGAACTTCTTCTTCTCGCACTCGTCTGCCTTCGTCGAAACATCACGCAGGACCGTGAGGATCGTGCCCTCGATGGGCTTACGAACAGCCTGGAAGGCAACCTTGACGGCACGACGGAAGGCGAAGGCGATATTGGCGGACGTAATGGGCTCATCGGCAGAGACAAGGCCCTCGGCCACGCCGCGCAAGATCTGCGAGGTGATGACGCCGGAGTTGCCGCGGGCGCCCATCAGGGAGCCGTGGGTGATGGCGCCAGCAATGGCCTCCATGTCGGCATCGGCGGGAAGGGCGGAAAGCTCCTTGGTCACCGAGGCGAGCGTAAGCGACATGTTGGTGCCGGTGTCACCGTCGGGTACGGGGAAGACGTTGAGCTTGTTGATCTCCTCGGCCTTGTCGGAAACGGCAGCCGCAGCGATCGGAAAACAGGTGCGAATGGTCTTTGCAATCATAAGTGATGAAATCTCCGTATTCGGATGCTAGTTCAGACGGCTCTTGAGCGCGTCGATGTGAATGCCGATCTTAAGGCTGGCGGGATCGATTTGGGCGATCTCCTGCAGGGTGAAGGCGACGGAGCTCGAAAGATTGTGGCAGACGGACTTCATGTTGACGCCGTTCTCGAGCACGACGTGAAGGTCGACCGTAAGGCCGTTCTCGTCGGCGGAAACAAGCACGCCCTTGCGGAGGCGCTGGCCGGCAAGCAGGCGCACGCTCTCGGCGCCCTGCAGCTGTTCGGCCATACCGACGACGCCGTAGCACGTCATCGCGGCATAACCGGCAATATCGGCAATAACGTCGTTCGAGACGCTCAGGCTGCCGTTAATGGTCTCAGACACAAGAATCTCCTTTTCTGGTGCTCGCGGCACCATGTCGTGGGAGCAATCATTCCAACATTTTACAACGACCGCGCCATGTTAAGGCCACGGGGTTCGCGATTACATCCTCGACACGAAATGTTGATACGGTAACGTTCGCCACCGGTGATCGCGGCATGAAAAAACCCGCCGCATAAGCGACGGGTTTTAAAACCTGGCTCCCCGGGTAGGACTCGAACCTACAACAGCGCGGTTAACAGCCGCGTGCTCTACCATTGAGCTACCGAGGAATTTAAAGCCCAACGGAAAGGGCTGGAAAATTCTGGCTCCCCGGGTAGGACTCGAACCTACAACAGCGCGGTTAACAGCCGCGTGCTCTACCATTGAGCTACCGAGGAATAGGTGCGTGCTCTCAAGCAACGAAGTTTATTATACGGACGATTGGGCGAAGGGCAAGAACTTTTTTAAGAAATTTTCCGACCCAGTCGTTGGGGACGTTCTTAAACGACTAGTCATTTAAGAACGTCCCCAACGACTACATAAAGCGCCCTCAAGCGGATGTGCTTGAGGGCGCCTCTTGCTTGACTAGCTTTCGATGTAGTCCTTCAGCTTGCTCGAGCGGCTCGGGTGGCGGAGCTTGGCCAGGGTCTTGGACTCGATCTGGCGGATACGCTCGCGCGTGACGCCAAACTCGCGACCGACTTCCTCGAGCGTGCGGGGATGTCCGTCGACGAGACCAAAGCGCAGCTCGATAACCTTGCGCTCACGATCGGCAAGCGAATCGAGCACCTGGGTGAGCTGCTCCTGCAGCATGGAGAAGCTGGCGGCATCGGGCGGAACGATAGCCTGGGAGTCCTCGATGAAGTCACCCAGCTGGGAATCCTCTTCCTCACCGATCGGGGTCTCGAGCGACACGGGCTCCTGCGAAATCTTCTGGATCTCGCGGACGCGGTCGGCGCTCATGTCCATCTCAGCACCGATCTCCTCAGGGGTCGGGTCGCGACCCAGATCCTGGAGGAGCTGGCGTTGCACGCGGACGAGCTTGTTGATGGTCTCGACCATGTGCACGGGAATACGAATGGTACGGGCCTGGTCGGCAATAGCGCGCGTAATGGCCTGACGGATCCACCACGTGGCGTACGTGGAGAACTTGAAGCCCTTCTGGTAGTCGAACTTCTCGACGGCGCGGATCAGACCGAGGTTGCCCTCCTGGATCAGATCCAGGAACAGCATGCCACGGCCGACATAGCGCTTGGCGATGGAGACGACCAGACGCAGGTTTGCGCTGATGAGCGCTTGCTTGGCCTCAAGACCAACGTTCTCAATACGCGTAAGACGACGCATCTCGGAGCGTGTGAGTTCAATCTCGCCTGCATCGGCAGCCTCGAGCTTCTCGGTAGCCTCGAGACCGGCCTCGATCTTCATGGCCAGATCGACCTCTTCAGATGCGGTCAGCAGGTCGACCTTACCGATCTCCTTGAGGTACATACGAACCGGGTCGCCGGTCAGCATCACCGTGGAGGCATCGATGCCGCGCACGCGCGAACGCGAACGGGACGTGCGCACGGTGCGCTTCTTCTTGCTCTTGGAAGAGCCCATCTCGGCATCGGCCTGGCGGGCCATCTTAAGCTCGTGATCGTCAAGCGAGCCGGAATCGTGCTCGTCATCGTCGAAATCGTCGGTATCGTTATCGTCATCGTCGACGCCCATCGGGGCGTCGTCGTTTCCGCTCGCGGAGATAATCTGGATGCCGCTGTTGCGCAGCGCGGAATACACCGCGTTGAGCTGCTCATCGGAGACATCGATATCCTTCAGGGCGACCTGAATCTCGTCCTCGGTTACCGAAGTCCTGTTTGAGCCGTTGCCCATGAGCTTTGCAACGTAGGATTCCAGCCCAGTACCCGTGCTCTCAGTCTTTTTTGGCACAGATTCTCCCTTCGTAGTCCACAGGACTCAATACTTTAGCACACACAAAGACGTCTATACCCAAAATAAAGACAGGATATAGGCGAGAATACGCTGGTTGACCACAACATCTAGGCCTGATCGGCACCTGCGGTCTCCAAACCGATCAAACGGAACGGGTCGGCCACGCCACCAATCGACTTTTGGAGCTCGCGCTGGCGCTGTGAATCTTGCACCGCCTGCATCGTTAGCACGCGACGGGCCTCATCGTCGAGTGAACGGTCCTGACGCAACTTGGCCTGCGCAGCTCGCATGCGACGTTTGATGGTGTAGAGCTCGAGCGTATCGAGCATAAAGACGATGTTCGTCTCGGTCGGGTGCTTGCTCGTTGCCGAGATGCGCCCGGCGCTGACAAGCGACGCCGCCTCGGGACACACCGCGCGCGCCGCATCCATGCAGGCAGCAGGATCGGTGCCCGGCGGCGTTGCCAGCACGGCCCACGCAATGGACTCGTGACGCGGGTCGACCCACTCGATAGAACAAATGCGATCGGCATAGGTGCGGAACAGATCGGGATAGCTCGTGAGCATGGTCAGCAGCTCGCGCTCCCCCGCCAGGGATTTCCGCTCCAGATCGGTCAAAACGATCGGCATCGACGGAGCCGCCGCCGCGCTTGGACTATCGGCAACGGGTGCCGCGCTTTCCATTCCCGCCGGCACATCGATTGGCGGCAGATCCTCGTCGACCTCAACCGGCGCGGCCCCATAGGCATCAAGCGGAACGTAGTCGTACGGGTCCTCCTCGACCGGTGCGGACACCGGCGGCGTCGCACCCGCGGCCCAGGCACCGCGACCGGCACTGCGCGCACCAGCCGCACCGCCGCCCGAGCTTCGTCCCTGCGAACCGCCCGCGCGCTCAGCTTGCGCGCGTTGACGCTCGTAGTTCTGCTCACGCCGACGCTCGGCATCCTCACGCTTGGCGATATCGCGAAACACGCGGCCCGAACTCGCGCGCACGGTCTCCAGGTCCAAACCCAACAGGTCGGCAATCTGAATAAAGTACGTGTCGATCATATAGCTGTCGCGCAGCGGATAGATGAGCGTCAGCGCATCCTCGAGCGCTTTGGCGCGACCGCCCGGCGTGGTAATGTCGCTCGACTCCTGCAGCGAACGATAGACAAAGTCCATGAGGGGCTCGGCCGTGTCAATGCGCGCCTGCAGCGCCTCGCCGCCATGCGCCGTGATGAACTCCATGGGGTCGTTGCCGTCGGGCAGCACCACACAGCGGAGGTCCATCGAATCCTGCTCGATAAACTGAATCGCGCGGCGCGCGGCCTTTTGACCGGCGGCGTCGCCATCAAACATATATACAATGCGCTTGGCAAAGCGGGTGAGTGTCTTTACGTGATGCTCCGTCAGCGCCGTGCCCAGGGTGGCGACGACGTTTTTGATCCCCGCCTCCCAGCAGGCGATGCAATCGGTATAGCCCTCCACCACGATGGCAGTATCCTGAGCAACGATAAACTCCTTGGCCCAGTTAAAGCCGTAGAGGTTTCGCTTTTTATGAAACACGCTCGTCTCGGCGGTGTTGAGGTACTTAGGCTGACCATCGCCCATGATGCGCCCGCCAAAGGCGATATTGTGACCCTGCTCATCAAAGATGGGAAACATCACACGGTCGTAAAAACGGTCGGCAAGCTGTCCGCGCCCACGGCTCACGGCCACGTTGGCGTCAATCATCTCCTGCGGGGTAAAGCCCGCCTGAGACAGGTGCGAAACCAGCGCGTTGCGACCAGGCGCAAAACCCAGGCAGTAGCGTCGGCAGACATCGCCACCCATACCGCGGCTGGCAAAGTACTCGCGCGGACGGCTGTCCTTACCGCGCATAAGCATGGTGTGGTAGAACTGAGCCGTCTCGGCGCACAGATCATAGATGCGGGCGCGCTTGGTGCCGCGATCGCGCTGCGCACCGGTATCGTGCAGTTCAATGCCCGCACGATCAGCCAAATAGCGGATCGACTCGGGAAAACTCAGGTTCTCGCGCTTCATGATATAGGTAAAGACGTCGCCGCCCTCGCCGCAGCCAAAGCAGTGCCACACCTGCGTAGCAGGGATAATGTGAAACGACGGGGTCTTTTCGCCATGGAACGGGCAGCAGCCCCAAAACTCATGGCCGCGGGGCTTGAGCTCAACCGTTTCCTGCACGATGGCAACCAAGTCCGACGCCGCGCGTACTTGATCTTTTTCCTCATCGCTAATCACGGATGCCCACCCCCTGCTCACCCAAGTTATGACGGATATCGTCGATATTACCCTCGACGGTCGCGATCAACTCGTCCAGGGAATCGAACACGCGAGACGGACGCAGCCAGCGCGTAAACGCCAGCGACACCGAGGCGCCATACAGGTCGCCCGCATAGCCGATCAAGTTGGCCTCGAGATGCGCCGAGGTGGCATCATCGGCATAGGTCGGCGGCAGGCCGACGTTAACGGCAGCAGGCCATACGGTATCGTCGACCAGCACCAGACCCTCATAGACGCCATCGGCAGGCACTTGGATGCCGTCGGGCACCTGGATGTTTGCCGTGGGAAAGCCCATGTCGGAGCCCTCGTGACGGCCAGCCGCCACAACGCCGCGCAGCATATAGGGACGGCCGAGAAGCTCGGCAGCCAGCTCCACATGACCCTGACCCAGCTCATGGCGGACGCGCGTGGCGCAGACGGTCTGCCCGTTAACGCAGAGCAGGTCGTGACCGTAAACGTCAACCCCACGCTCAGTGCCCCAGGCGCGCATCTCGGCAACGCCCGAAGCGCCTCCGCGGCCGAGCCTAAAATCGCTACCGACACGAATGGAGCGAATGTCGATAACGCGCGACAACAGCGCCAGAAACCCGACATGATCGAGTGCCGCCACGGCGGGCGTAAAGGGAACGGCCACCACCGCATCGACCCCGGTTTGAGCCAGGGCATGCAGGCGGTCGGCCGTCGTCATCAATTTTTGGGCGGGCGACGGACTCACCACGACGTCCGGATCGGGATCGAAGGTGACCACGACCGCTTTGCTGCCGTGATCATGTGCATCGCGAATAACCGCTTCGATCAGCTCTTGGTGCCCACGATGCACGCCATCAAACACGCCAATAGCGATCGACGCGGCACCCAAGAACTCGCACCCATCAAAAGCATCGGCAGAAACGATACGGGCCTCATCCAACTCACCCGCGAAAAAGATACGCGCGAGCTCGTGGGGCGTCAGCATCATCGAACACCGCCGATCGCCTGCGGAAAGACGTGCTCCATCACAAAGCGGCCGCCCTCGATACGAGCAAGCGCCTTCAATCCCCCATCGAGTACGAGCGCGAACGGCGCCTTCGCCGTATCGAAGTCCGCAAGCGCGCGTTCAACGGGAATGCGGCGGCCACAAAGCAGGTCGTCTGCAAGATTACCCGGCAAATCGACTCGCGTGGCACCTAGGGCGGCGATGGGATCCAGAGCGAAACCGGCAGCGGTCTCGGCAGAGAGCTCCTCTACCGCATGACAGGCGCCAATGGAAACCACGCCGGAGGCCGTACGGCGCAGCGCGGAAATATGTGCAGCACTATCGCAGGCACGACCCAGATCGCGAGCGAGCGCGCGAATGTAGGTGCCTTTGCTTACCGAAAACGCCACGGTCCAGACGCACGTATCGCCCTCGCCGCCCACGGCGATCAGGTCGGCGGCATAGACCTCGACGGGGCGCGGGGGCAACTCAACCGCATTGCCCTCGCGAGCACTCTTATAGGCGCGAACGCCATTGACCGAGATGGCCGAAAACGCTGGCGGCACCTGCATCTGCGGGCCAAGCATAGCGGCGAGCTGCTCACGGGCGTAAGCGAGATCGCGCAGCTCGGGGGCAACGGGCACCGTGCGGACGGCCTCGCCCTCCGCGTCATCGGTATTGGTCTCGACGCCAAACGAAATGTCGGCGACATAACTTTTGGTATCGAGGGTTAGCATGCCCAGCAGACGGGTCGCCTGGCCCACGCCCACCACCATGACACCCGAGGCCATGGGGTCGAGCGTACCGGCATGGCCGACGCGTCGCTCATGAAGGGCGCGTCGGCACTTCGAAACCACGTCGTGGGACGTACAGCCCACCGGCTTATCGACGGCGAGCAGCATATTCAATTGAGAAGGCGTACGACGAGCCATGTACCATCCAAAATGTTAGAGCTCGACGGTCACCGAAGCGGGATCCTCCCCCACCAGCTCGGCCAGCATGGGAAGTGCCACAGCGAGCGTCTCGCGAATCGTTCCGTTGTTGGAAAAGCCGGCGGCGGCATGATGCCCGCCACCGCCAAAGTTGGCAGCGATTTCGGACACATCGAGGTCGCCCTTGGAGCGCAGGTTGCCGCGCACCTTGGTATCGCCCTCGATGCCCTTTAGGAACAGGCAGACCTCAACGCCCATCACCGAACGCACCACATCGACCAGGCCGTCGCACTCGTCCGAAGTGACGCCGCAGGCCTCGAGGTCGCTCTGGTACGCATAGCTATATGCCACGCGACCGTGCGCCACCGTCTTGATGCGGCCCATAACGATGGACTTGAGATGCAAGAACTCAACGCGCATGCTCTGGTAGACCTCGAGCGCAACGCGCGCCGGATCGGCACCGTGCGCGACCAGGCGCGAGGCAGCATGGAACGCAGCGGCATCGGCGTTTTGGTACTGAAAACGACCGGTATCGGTCACCAGGCCGCACAGCAGGCAGGTCGCGACACCGTTGCGAGCCACAATGCCGCAATTGTCCAAAAAGCGGTCGATGATCATGGCGCAGGCTGCGGCGCCGACGCACCTCAGGCTCAGCTCGGCAAATTCCTCACGCGCCGGATGATGATCGAAGCACACCACATGCGACGAGCGGCGGAGTACCTCGGCTGAGTTGTTCAGACGCTCGACGACCGGCACGTCCACCGAGATGAACAGGTCCGGATTGCCGGTATACGCAGATGCCGGCACCAGACGGTCGGCGCCCTCCATAAAGCGGTAAATGCGCGGAACCGGGTCATCGTCTGCCAGCAGCAGGGCAATGTCCTTGTTGGGAAAAAACTTCATAAGCGAGAGGCCCAGACCCAGCACGGAGCCCAGGGCATCACCATCGGGAGACGTATGTCCCGAAATCGCAATGGAGGACGCATCCTCGATGAGCTCGAGGATGCGTCGCTGAATATCTGCAGACTCGCACGATGCGAGGTCGGCGGAATTACTCATCTAAAGCTGCCTCCTGGGCGGCATCCGCTATGGGATAGCCGTCCTCGTCCTTTTCGATCGCAAGCGTGGCGGGAACGTTTTCCAGCGCACGCGTGATGCGCTCGGCCTCATCGGTCGAGCGATCGATGCGAAAATCGAGCTCGGGCGTGACGCGCCAATCGAGCGAGCGGGCCAACAGGCTACGGATGCGGCCCTTGGCGCTGGCGAGCGCCTCCATGACCTCGTCGTAGCGGCTCGCGTCGCACGACACGTACACGCGCGCGAACGAACGGTCCACCGCGACCTCGACCGCGGTCAGGGTGACCAGGTCGAGACGCGGATCGGAAACCTCAAAGAGCAGGATATAACCGAGCTTCTCGCGAAGCTGCTCGCCCAGACGGCGGGTTGCCTGCGTTTGCTTCATAGCGCTACCCCCTACTCGGTACGGGCAACCTGGTCAATGCGGTAGCCCTCAATGGTGTCGCCAGGCTTGATGTCCTGGAAGTTCTCCAGGCCAATACCGCCCTCGGAGCCGCTCTTGAGGCTCTTGGCCTCGTCCTTGTAGTGGCGCATCGAGGCGATTTTACCGTTGAAGACCACGATGCCGTCGCGCACCAGGCGCACAGAATCGGTCGCGGCGATCTCGCCCTCTTCGACGCGGACACCGGCGGCGATACCAACCTTGGGCACCTTGAAGGTGTCCAGAACGGTCGCAGTACCCGTGGAGACCTCGACCTCGGTGGGCTTGAGCATACCGATGCGGGCAGCGTCGAGGTCCTCGAGGCACTTGTAGATGACGTCGTAGCAACGGATCTCGACGCCCTCGCGCTCGGCGGCGGAGCGGGCCTTGCCGTCGGGACGGACGCCAAAGCCGATGATGATGGCGTTGGAGGCGTCGGCCAGGACCACGTCGGTCTCGTTGATGGCACCAACGGCGGAATGGATCGTGTTGATGCGCACCTCGGACTGATCCATCTTGTCGAGGGAGTCCTGAAGGGCCTCGATGGAACCCTGGACGTCGGCCTTGATGATCAGGTTGAGCTCCTTGACCTCGGCGTCGGCGATGGTCTCGAAGAGGTTCTCGAGCGTCACGTGCTTCACGCGGCTCTGCTCCTCGATACGGGCCTTGAGCGAACGCTCGTCGGCCAGCGCACGTGCCTCGCGCTCGTCCTCGAACACGCGGAACTCATCGCCGGCGTTGGGGACGGACTGCAGGCCCAGGATCTCGACGGCGTCGGAGGGACCGGCCTCGGTGACGGCGTTGCCCTTGGGGTCGAGCATGGCACGGACGCGGCCATAGGTGAGGCCGGCGACCAGCGTGTCGCCCACGTGCAGGGTACCGCGGGTCACGAGCACGGTGGCAACCGAGCCGCGGCCCTTGTCAAGCTTAGCCTCGAGGACGTTGCCCGATGCGAACGTATCGGGGTTGGCTTTAAGCTCGAGCACGTCGGCCTGGAGCAGGACGGTCTCGAGCAGGTCGTCGATACCGATCTTCTGCTTGGCCGAGATGTTGACGAACATGTTCTGTCCGCCCCACTCCTCGGGGATGATGCCGTACTCGGTGAGCTCCTGGCGCACGCGGTCGGGGTTGGCACCCGGCTTATCGATCTTGTTGACGGCGACGACGATGGGGACGCCGGCGGCCTTAGCGTGGTTGATCGACTCGATGGTCTGGGGCATGACGCCGTCGTCGGCAGCCACGATCAGGATGACGATATCGGTCACCTTAGCGCCGCGGGCACGCATGGCCGTAAAGGTGGCGTGACCGGGGGTATCGATGAAGGTGATCTTACGGTCGTTGATCATGACCTGCGAAGCGCCGATGGCCTGCGTAATGCCGCCCGCCTCGCCGGCAGCGACGCCGGTGTGACGGATGGCGTCGAGCAGCGAAGTCTTGCCGTGGTCGACGTGGCCCATGACGGTGACGACCGGGGCGCGCGGCTTAAGGTCGGCGGGATCGTCGTAGAACGAGAAGGTGTTCTCCTCCTCGGGGGTGATGATCTTGATCTGGCGGCCCAGGTCGTCGGCAACGAGCTCGACGAGGTCATCGGACATGGACTGCGTCATGGTAAGCGGCGTGCCCAGCAGGAACAGGCGCTTGATGATGTCGTTAGCCGGAACGTCGAGCGCCTCGGCGAGCTCCTGGACGGTAACGCCCTGGGAGACCTTGATGGCGTCGAGGTCCTCGGGGTTCACGCCCTGGGCCAGCGCCTCCTCAATCTTGCGCTCTTCCTGAGCCTTTGCGGCCTCGCGCTCGCGCTTCTCCTTGCGCTTTTTGCGGCGACCAGTGGACTCGCGAGAGGCCTCCTCGACGGCGGCACGAGCCTCCTCGAGCACCTTCTCGCGGCTGTACTCCTCGGCCTCGCGAGCCATGCGGCTGTAGTGATCCTCTTCGTTGTTGTGACCGCCCTTGCGCTTCTTGCCCTTGCCCTGCTTATCAGGGTTGGGGAAGTCCATACCGGCAGCGACGTTGTTGCTGGCATTAGTGCGATGGCTGTGGGGACGGTTCTCGGAGGCGTTGCGCTCGGAGTTGTTGTCGGAGGCGTTGCGATCGTTACGACGACCACCGCGGCGGTCGTTGTTGCCGCCACGACGGTTGCCGCGCTCGGCGGCGCGCTCGGCCTTGGCCTTCTCCTCGGCGTCCTTCTTCTCCTTGAGCACGGTCTCCTGTGCGGCGATCTGGTCGAGCAGCGAACGGAAGCGCGAACCGGAGTCGGAAGCGGGAACGGCGCGGCGCTGGGCCTCGCGGGCAGCCTCCTCCTTCTCGCGGGCAAGACGCTCCTGCTCGGCCTTCTTCTTGGCCTCGGCCTCAGCGCGGGCGGCCTCCTCGGCAGCCTGGGCGGCGGCGAACTGACGACGCTCCTCCTCGCGAGCCTTCTCGGCAGCGATGCGCTCGCGCTCCGCCTCGGCAGCGCGTGCTGCCTCCTCGGCGGCAGCGGCCTGCTCCTCGGCCAGCTTGGCGGCCTCGACTTCCTGGGCGCGGGCCTCGATCACCGAAGCGAGCTGCTTGCGGACCATAGCGACGTAGGCGTCCTCCAGGGCGGAGGAAGCGGACTTAGCGGGAATCTTCATTTCGGCGAGATGACCCATCAGTTCCTTGGAGGTCATGCCGAACTCTTTGGCCAGGGTGGACACACGGACTTTTGCCATATGACTTCACCTACCCTTTCTGGCACCTTGGGTGCCTAGAGACTGAACGAGCGTGGGATATGCGCCGGGACCCGCCCGGCGCGACCGCGCGCTAGATCAGGTCCTCCGCATCATCGAAGGCGTCGGTGTCGTGAACACCGCAGAAACGGGAGCCGGGACGGGCCTGGTTGCGGCACTGGATGCCGTCCTCGGACACGAACTCGCAGCGACGGACGTCCTCGTCTTCCTCGTCGCCGATCAGATCGGCGGCGGGCTCCTCGTGAACGGGAACGTTCTTGAGGATGTCGACGGCAAGGGTCTCGGACTTGATGTCGATGTGCCAGCCGGTCAGGCGCGCGGCGAGGCGGGCGTTCTGGCCCTCCTTGCCAATGGCGAGGGACAGCTGGTCGTCGGGAACGATAACGCCGGCGTAGGCCTTCTCCTCGTCGATGAGGACGCGGGTGACCTTGGCGGGCGACAGGGCGTTTGCGACGTAGACGGCCGGATCGGCATCCCACAGGATGACGTCGACGCGCTCGCCACGGAGCTCGCCCACGACGGCGCGAACACGGCTACCCTTGGGGCCGACGCAGGCGCCCACGGGATCCAGACGATCGTCGAGCGAGTGAACGGCGACCTTGGAGCGCTGGCCGGGCTCGCGGGCGATCGACTTGATCTGGACGGTGCCCTCATAGATCTCGGGCACCTCCTGCTCAAACAGACGACGCATGAGCTCGGGGTGGGTACGGGAGATGACAATCGGCGGACGGCTGTGCTCGCCACGAACCGGCTGCAGGTTGGAGTTGGGGTCGCGAACGTCGATGATCACGGCCTTAATGTGCTGGTTGTGCAGGTAGCGCTCGCCCATCGGACGCTCGTTGCGCTCGTTCTCGTAACGGCGCTGGTCGAAGTGCGGAAGCTCGGCCTCGACGCCCTCGCGAATCTTGACGATCGTGAAGTCGGGCGTGGACTGCAGCACGGTACCGCTGATGAGGTCACCGATGCGGCCGGAGAACTCCTCGTAGATCTGCTCGCGGGCGGAGTTGCGCACGATGGCGTTGATCTCGGCCTTGGCGTGCTGGGCGGCGATGCGGCTCGTGTTCTTGGGAGTGACGTCGATTTCCTCGAACTCGGTGAAGTTGCCCTCCTCGTCCATGGAATCGTCGATCGGCTCCAGACGGTAGACGTAGATCTTACCGGTGGTACGGTCGATAGTCACCTTAGCGCCCCACTCAAGATGCAGGATCTCGGCATAGCTCTTGGCGAGCGACTGCTCCAGGCGGTCGATCAGGTAGAGCTGGTCGATGTGCTTCTCCTGGCAAAGCTCCATCAGGGCGGACATCATGTCGGATGCTGCCATCTTACTTTCCTTCCTTCGCGGGCTTGAAGTCATAAGTGGGCTTCAACTTGCACTTTTTAACATCAGAGAAATCGAGGATGACGGACTCGCCGTCCTCGAGCTCGAGGGTCACGTTCGTCTCGGTGGCGGCGGCAATCTTGCCGGCGTACTTGCGACGTCCCTCGGTGGCGGTGGAGGTGAGCTCGCAGTTCTCGCCCACAAAGCGGGCAAAGTCACTCGGGCGGCGCAGCGGGCGCGCCATACCCGGGCTCGACACCTCGAGCGTATAGCTCGATGAGATGGGGTCGAGCTCCTCAATCACGTCGCCGACCCATTTGGTGTTGGCCGTGACGTCATTGAGCGACAAGCTCTGACCCTCGGCACCCTCGATACGCACACGCACGCAGGGGGCCTTGGTGGCACCCACGAGCTCAACATCGACGATGTCGACATCGTGCTGGGGAGCGACGGCCTCGAGCGCGTCGATGATCGCCTGCTCGGTCTTGGTCTTGACCATTGCGGCACCTCCATCCATACAAAAAAGAAGCGGGGCCGAAACCCCACTTCTTTCAATTACAACTTCATTTGCAAGCAAACTATACCAATACCTGCGCAAACGTGCAACCACAACACAAACCCGCAGGTCAGCGTGAGCACAGGTTCTCCACAAGAATAGAACAATTAACCGCAGGTACCAGGACAGGTGCATGAAAAACGAGGGGCGACCCAGCCGGATCGCCCCTCGCCTATAGCACGTCAACTATGCGCGCAGCGCTTACTTGACCACCAGGTTAACCAGCTTGCCAGGCACGCAGATGGCCTTGACGACCGTCTTGCCCTCAAGCCACTTGGCAACGGCTTCCTCAGCGGCAGCCTGCATCTCCTCGTTGGAGGCGTCGCGGGCGACGTCAATGCGGCCACGGACCTTGCCGAGCACCTGTACGACGATCTGCACCGTGTCCTCGATGGACTCGGCCAGGTCGAACTCGGGCCAGGCGGCGGTGTAGGCGTTGCCCTCGCAGCCGAGTGCCTCGTGCCACAGCTCGTCGGCCCAGAACGGGCAGATGGGGGCAAGGACGCTCACGATGTCCTTGGCCACGCCGTAGCACAGAGCCTTATCGCGGTCAGCACCCTCGGTGGCGTTGAGGTAGGCGCTCGCCGCGTTGACGAGCTCCATGACGGCCGAGATCGCGGTGTTGAACTGGCCGCGGTCAAAGTCCTCGGTGCACTTGGCAATGGTGCGATGGCGCTCGCGATAGAGCTTCATCGCGACCTCGTCGAGCACGGACTTGTCAAAGGCCACGTTGGCGTCGCCGGACTGGACGAGCTGCCACACGATACGCCAGGCGCGCTTAATAAAGCGGTTAGCGCCCTCGACGGCCTTGGGATCCCAGTCGAAGTCCTTCTCGGGCGGGGCGATAAACAGGATCGCCAGACGCATGGTGTCGGCGCCGTAGGGCTCGATGACCGAGCTCGGGGGCACGACGTTGCCCTTGGACTTGGACATGGTGTCGCCGTTCTCGTCCTTGACCATGCCCTGGCACAGCAGGTTGGTGAAGGGCTCGTCAACGCTCAGCAGGCCCAGGTCGCGCAGGGCCTTGGTAAAGAAGCGGCTGTAGAGCAGGTGCAGAATGGCGTGCTCGATGCCACCGATGTAATTATCGACGGGCATCCAACGGTCGGCCGCCTCGCGGGAGAAGGGCAGCTTGGTGTTGTGCGGGTCGGTATAGCGCAGGTAATACCAGCTGGAGCAGGTGAAGGTGTCCATGGTATCGGTCTCACGCTTGGCCGGGCGACCGCAGACCGGGCAGGTCGTCTCGTAGAATTCCTTGCACTCGGCGAGGGTCTCGCCGGCACCCAGGTCCAGGTTCTCGGGCAGCGTCACTGGCAGCTGGTCCTCGGGCACGGGCACGATGCCGCAGTGCTCGCAGTGAATGGCCGGGATGGGGTTACCCCAGTAGCGCTGGCGGCTGATGAGCCAGTCGCGCAGACGGAACTCGACCTTACGACGACCGCAGCCCATGGCCTCAAGATCGGCCACGATGGCAGCCTCGCCCTCGGAGTGCTTGCCGCCGCGCATGCCGGTGTACTTGCCGGACTGGACGAGCGTGCCCTCGGCAGCGTGGGCGCAATCCCAGTCGACGGTCTCGGCATGGAAGGTGTCGATGGTCTCGCCGCTGGCCTCGACGGCTGCGCGGTCGTCATCGTCCAGGATGATCGGCACGATCGGCAGGTCATACTTGCGGGCAAACTCAAAGTCGCGCTGGTCGCCGCAGGGAACGGCCATGACGGCGCCGGTGCCATAGTCGGCAACGACATAATCGGCAACCCACACGGGGACCTTCTCGCCGTTGACGGGGTTCACCACATAGCGACCCGTAAAGGCACCGTGCTTCTCGAGGGTGCCCTGGGCACGCTCGACGGCAGAGATGTGCTTGGAGTCCTCGACGATCTTGGTGACGGCCTCCTCGTACTCCGTGCCCGCGACGAGCTCGTGCAGGCGCGCGTACTCGGGAGCCAGGACAAAGAAGGAGACACCGAAAAGCGTGTCGGCTCGCGTGGTGAAGACGGTGATCTTACCCTCGTCGCCCTCGATGGGCACGCCATCCTTGTCGCACAGGGTAAAGTCGACCTCGGCGCCCTCGGAGCGGCCGATCCAGTTGGCCTGCATCTGCTTGACGCGCTCGGGCCAGCCGGGGAGCTTCTCCAGATCGTCGAGCAGCTCCTGGGAGTACTCGGTAATCTTGAAGTACCACTGCTCCAGGTCGCGCTTCTCGGGCTCGGTGCCGCAGCGCCAACACTTGCCCTCGGTGACCTGCTCGTTAGCCAGAACGGTCTTGCAGGTGGGGCACCAATTGACAGGGTTCTTCTTGCGGTAGACCAAGCCCTTTTCCCACAGCTTCTCAAAGATCCACTGACCCCAGCGGTAGTAGTCGGGGCTGCAGGTCTTGACCATGCGATCCAGATCGTAGGAGAAGCCCATGCGCTTCATCGTGGCGAGTGCCTGATCCATGTTCTTATACGTCCAGGCGGCAGCCTGCGTGTTGTGCTTGATGGCGGCGTTCTCGGCAGGCAGACCAAAGGCATCGAAGCCGATGGGGTGCAGCACGTCGTAGCCGCGCATGCGGGCCTGACGGGCCATGGCATCGCCGATGGTATAGTTGCGCGCGTGGCCCATGTGCAGGTCGCCCGACGGATACGGGAACATCTCGAGCACGTACTTCTTGGGCTTGCTGTCGTCGGTGTCGACGGCAAAGAGGTTGGAGTCCTCCCAGGCCTTCATCCACCTAGACTCAATGGCCTGCGCGTCGTATGCAGGGATCTCGTCCTTATGATCTGTGCAATCGCACATATCAGCTCCTTTAATCTTAGCTGGGGTCGGTCGGCTTGGCTTTGTTCGCTACTGCGGACAGTCCTGCGCAAGACGAAGAGCACATTAAGTGCTCTTCTTTGCGTGCGGAACTTGTAGCGAACAAAGCCAAGCCGACCGACCCTAAGGTTAACTTGACTGATGATAGCAAATACAACAAGCGAGATGCCTGCGACTTGCATGCATCTCGCTTTATCTAAATAACGTGGTTGATACTCAACCTTTATGTGCAGCTCTTATCCTATCGATAAGACACAGACTGCTGGGAGTCTTTCACTACGACATCGTGGGCGCCACCTTCGACGATGGAGGTGGAGCTGACCAGGGTCAGGCGTGCCTTTTCCTGGAGCTCGGGGATCGAGAGGGCACCGCAGTTGCACATCGTGGACTTAACCTTGTAAAGCGTGCCGCCCACGCCGTCCTTGAGGGAGCCAGCGTAGGGAACGTAGGAGTCGACGCCCTCGACGAAGCTGAGCTTCGCGGCACCACCCAGGTCGTAGCGCTGCCAGTTGCGGGCACGCGCAGAACCCTCGCCCCAGTACTCCTTCATGTACTGGCCGTTGACGTTGACGCGCTCGGTCGGGCTCTCGTCGAAGCGGGCGAAGTAGCGGCCCAGCATCATAAAGTCGGCACCCATGGCAAGGGCGAGCGTCATGTGGTAGTCGTAGACGATACCGCCGTCGGAGCACACGGGCACGTAGACGCCGGTCTCCTCGTAGTACTCGTCACGGGCGCGGCAGACGTCGATCAGCGCGGTGGCCTGGCCACGGCCGATGCCCTTGGTCTCACGGGTGATGCAGATGGAACCGCCGCCGATACCGACCTTGATGAAGTCGGCACCGCAGTCGGCCAGGAAGCGGAAGCCCTCGGCGTCGACGACGTTACCGGCACCGACCTTGACGTCCTCGCCGTAGTTGGCGCGAATCCACTCGATGGTGCGCTTCTGCCACTCGCTGAAGCCCTCGGAAGAGTCGATGCACAGGACATCGGCGCCGGCCTCGATGAGCAGCGGCACACGCTCGGCATAGTCGCGGGTGTTGATACCGGCGCCGACCATGTAGCGCTTATCGCCGTCGAGCAGCTCGTTGGGGTTGGTCTTGTGGCTGTCGTAGTCCTTGCGGAAGACGATGCCCATAAGGTGATCATTGTCGTCGACGATGGGCAGGGCGTTGAGCTTGTTGTCCCAGATGACGTCGTTGGCAACCTTGAGGCTAATGTTCTTGTCGCCCACGATGAGCTGCTCACGCGGGGTCATGAACTCGGAGACCTTCGTCTGGTGGTCATCGCGACTGGGGCGATAGTCACGGCTGGTGACGATGCCCAGGAGCTTACCCTTGGGAGTGCCGTCGTCGGTAACCGGCATAGTGGAGTGACCGGTCTTCTCCTTGAGCTCGATGACCTGTTCCATGGTCATATCGGGGGTCAGCGTGGAATCGGACTGAACAAAGCCAGCCTTGTGATCCTTGACGGCCTTGACCATGGCGGCCTCGGACTCGGCGCTCTGGGAACCGTAGATGAAGGACAGGCCGCCCTCGGTAGCGAGCGCGACACCCATGTCGACGCCCGAGACGGACTGCATGATGGCGGAAACCATGGGGATGTTCAGGGTGATTGCCGGCTTCTCACCGCGCTTGAAGCGGGTTAGCGGCGTCTTGAGAGAGACGTTGTTGGGGATGCACTGCGAGGACGAGTAACCAGGGACCAGCAGATACTCCGAAAACGTGTGGGACTCACCGGGAAAGAACGTAGCCATGTTTCTCCTTTTTCCATGCGACCGGTCGGCTGCAGGCCTCGTAGGACCCAGCCCAACCTTGGGCGCCCAATACTGGCGAAGTATCTTAACGCACTTTGACTGCTACAATGCATGATTTAAGAAGAGCACACGAGGGCTTGACGCAGGCTTTGCGTTTGCCCAGCAAACACTTTAGCGGGGAGACGTGGAGCGTATGGAGTACAAGACGACGGCAAAGTTGGTCATTCAAGCGTGCGACAAAGATCTGCCGGGCGTGTTTGGTCACGGCTGCGTCTTGCTGCTGCAGGGTATTGCCCGCGAGCACTCGCTGAACCGCGCCGCCAAGAGCATGGGCATGGCGTATTCCAAGGCCTGGCGCATCGTGAATGAGGCTGAAGGACAGCTGGGCTGCAAGCTCATCGAGCGCGACGGCGCCCGCGGATCCACCCTCACCCCCGCCGGCGAGCGAGCCATCGAAGTCTACGAAACCCTCCAGGCCGACATCAACAACGTCATCGCCACAAAAGCCGACGCCCTCATCGCCAGCATCAATGCAGAGTAGTCCTTTTGGGGCTGAATTGTTGTCCACCGCACCCTCGGATTGAGGCTCGCGCCACAAAACGGGCCCATCTACTACGTTTGGCTGAATACCCTCGACCATACCGGACATTATGAAATTAAAACCGCTGATAGACAGCTTGGTGATTTTCAAAATAGGCGGGCATGGTCGACCCCTATGGCTTAAACGTAGTAAATAGGCCGTTTTCGTGGCACAGGCCCCGATTAGCTACTTGCGGAGGGCGTTGTCTAGGGTGGCGGCCACGATCAAGGGGTTGTCGGTGCCGGCAAAGAGGCGGATGGTGCTCCCCTGCTTGCCACGCGGAGCCGAAAGGCGCGTCGTTGCGCCGCCGGCGGGCGATGTGCGGAATTCGTCCGGCAGTATGCTGAAGAATTCGCACGCGGTGCAGTCAATCAGGTCAAACTCAACTGCCGGGCCAAAGCCGTGCTCGAGGATTCCCGTTGCAACCGCATGGTCGGGATGCGAATTCAACCCGGGATAGCGCACGTTGCGCACCATCTCGTTCGCGGCCAAATATTCAGCCAGCGCACGGGCGCGGTCGAAATGTGCCTGCGTGCGGGTGTCGAGCGTGTCGAGCCCACGCTCTAGAACCTCGGCTTCATCGGAGGACAAGTCGAGCGCGGCCAATCCGCACCCCTCGAGCAGCGCGTGCGCGCACTCGGCAGCAGCATCCACACGATGGCGCTTGAGCTGCGAGCGCGCCACCGAAGCAGCAACGAGCTTACGCGGAGCCTTACCGGCACACACGCGGTCGAGTGCCTCGAGCGACAACGCAGCGCCCAGCCGCAGCGGATCGCAGCCAAAAGCCGACGCCACGGTGTTGTCCACAACCAGCAGCGCGCGGGCCTCACGAGCCGCGCGGCCCAGCGCACGCAGATCGGGCACACGCAGGCCAAAGCCACCGATTGAGTTCACAAACCACCACAGGTGCGGTCCCTCAGCATCAAACGAAGCATCAAATCCTTCGGACGCAGCAGAAAACGCTGCAGCCGATGGCTCCCCCACCATAGTCACGTCGCGGCCATCAAAGCCGTGCGCAAACGCATCGGCAAAGTCATCGGCAAACGCAACCAGGCGATCGCCGGGACGTACAATCCCCAACAGCGACAGCGCTGCCGGAACATGCGGGGCCTCAACAAGACGCGCCTCACGCGAGCCGGCCCTCAAAGCCCAGGCCTCTTCTAGCTGCTCTACGCCCATATGGCAACCTCCCTTTAAAAGCAAAACCCACGATGCGGATGTTTCCCGCATCGTGGGCAACGGCTGCAGTATAGCGCCGATATGCGACGAATCGCCTAGATGTTGAGCGCGTGGTAGGTCACGTTCGCACCCGGAGCGTCAACGGACACACCATAGGTCTCAGGATAGATGCGCGTCGAAAACACGAGCGCGCCATCATTCACAAACACCTCGACCGACGAGGCATCGCCAACAATGCGCACGTTACGAACCTCGTCGACGGGCTCCCAGCGCACGGTACGACCGCAGCCGGCAGAAGCGCGACCCTCATCGGTAAATCGCATCTCAAAGCGCGAGGGCAGTTCGCCCTCGGCGGGCACAAACGCCAGCTTCAGCTCGCCATCAACGGTCGCGGTGAACGCGCCGTTGACACCGTCGGCAACAACGTCAAAGCAGGTATCGCCGACAACCTCCAACGAGCCCTCCCCCACACGCACCGAGGCATAATGGCGCTCGATCTCGCGCGCCGGCTGCTGCAGCACCACGCCGCCGTCACCGGCCGTAAGCTCGCGCGGCACCGTCATGCAGTGCTGCCAACCGCACGCCACGGTGGGTTCGTTGCCATAGGTCGGCTCATCGGGCATGCCCATCCAGCCGATCAGAATGTGGCGACCGTCCTCGGACGTAAACTCCTGCGGAGCATAGAAGTCAAAACCGGCGTCCCACAGACGGAAATCCCCCAGCTCATAGGCACCGTCACCACCAGTGATGTCGCCCGTTACAGGCATGTAGCCAGCGGCATACACATTGCCGCGGTCCCAACGACCGCCCTCGAGCCCCTGAGGCGAGAAGGACAGCCACTTCGCCGGTATACCGCCATCCGTCTCAATCTCCAGATACCCCGGGCACTCCCACATAAAGCCAAAACGCTCGGGCGTAGACACACGGCTCTCAAGCTCCCAGTTCAGCATATCCATCGAACCATACACAAGAATCTCGCCCACATCGCGACCGGCACCCTCACCGTGCATGGCGCAAAATCGACTATCGACATGCGGCCCGTCTACGCGACGCCGCGCGCCCAGCACCATGTGGTAACGCCCATCATCATCGCGCCACACCTTGGGATCACGCACGTGGCAGGTCAAATCCTCGGGATAGTCCTCCGACGCCAGCACAACACGCTTTTGGCTGAACTCCCGACCGGCAAGGCCATCAACGCTCTCTACATAGACGGTATCGGCGCGACGACCGGAGTTGACATAGTCAAAGACGCCGTCCGCATCGGGGAGCTTAACGTTGCCGGTATAGAGCACGCGAATGCGGCCGTCCTCAGCAAGCGCGGAGCCCGAATACACGCCATGGCAATCGAATGGCTCGTCGGGCAGCAGCGGGGCGCCAACGTAGTCCCACGTCATAAGATCGCGACTCGCCGCATGGCCCCAGACCTTAACGCCACCCTCGACATCAAACGGCGCATACTGAAAGTACGCGTGAAACACGCCATCGGCCTGGCAAAGACCGTTGGGGTCGTTGAGCCAGCCCGCCGGCGGCATAATATGGAAACGCTGGCCATACGCGCCATGACCGCACTCAGAGGCGGCAGCGTCAACAGCGGCAACCAGCTTTGCAAGGTCGCGACCAAGTGCATTAGACATATCAAAGTCCTAACGGATCGAAAGCTACAAGACGCCAAAGATCGGCGCCAGATGCGGGGAACACCCGCGCGCATACAGCCCGCGGGTGTTCCTTAGTCAAAAGCTCTTAGGCCTGCTCGGAAGCCTTGGGCTCGTCCTTGTACAGGACGAACGAGACGGCAAAGGAAACCAGCGCGGCGATCGCAAACATAATCGCGTACTGCACAGGCTGGGCCAGGCACAGCAGGATACCGAAGATACCCGTAACACCCGTGCCGGAGGCAGCCAGCGAAGTGAGCGCGCAGACCAGGGCACCGCAACCGCCGCCGATGCAGCCGGCGATGAAGGGCTTAAAGAAGCGCAGGTTCACACCAAAGATGGCAGGCTCGGTAATGCCCATGAAGGCGGACAGGGCCGAAGGAAGCGCCAGACCCTTGATCTTGGCATCGCGGGTCTTAAAGGCAACGGCGAGCGCGGCACCACCCTGGGCGATGTTGGCAGCGCTGGCGATGGGCAGCCAATAGGTCACACCGTACTGAGCGAGCTGGCCCAGATCGATGGCGGTGTACATCTGGTGGATACCGGTAACGACCGTGGGGGCATAGAACAGGCCGACGATAAAGGAACCGATGCCAAAGGGCAGGGTGAGCAGGGCCTGAATCAGACCGAGAATGGCGTTCTCGGCCCACACGAAGATGGGGCCGACGGCAACGAGGGTCACGAGCACGGTCACGAACACCGAGACGAGCGGGGTCACAAAGAGGTCGAACATCTCGGGAACGATCTTGTGCAGGCGCTTCTCGAGGAAGGCCAGAATAGCGCAGGCGATGACGATGGGGATAACGTGGCCTTGATAACCGACCCACTCAAAGCTGTACACACCGGGGATGACGTTGACCATGGTCTGCACGCCCTCGGAGGCAACCGTGTAGGCGCTCTGTAGCGAGGAGTTGATGAACGCACCACCGACAACGGCGCCCAGATACGGGTTGGCGCCAAAGGCCTTAGCGGCGGAGTAACCGATCAGGATCTGCAGAATGCCAAAGGACGTGCCCGAGACCAGGTCGGCAATCTTGTAGATAAAGTTATTGGTGTCGAGCGCGATAAAGCCGTTGGAGGCCATAAAGTTGAGGGAGCTCATAATGCCCAGCAGCAGACCCGAGGCCACGATGGCAGGGATGATGGGGACAAAGACGTCGCCGAGCACCTTAATGGCGCGCATAAAGATGTTCTGCTGCTGCGCCGCGGCCTCCTTGACCTCGGCCTTGGTGGCAGCCTCGACGCCACTGAGCGCGATGAACTCCTCGTAGACCTTATTAACGGTGCCAGTGCCAAAAATAATCTGGAGCTGGCCCTGGGCTTCAAAGACGCCCTTAGCGCCGTCGATATTCTCGAGGGCCTCCTTGTCAACCTTGGCATTATCGGCAATCACCAAGCGCAGACGCGTGGCGCAGTGCGCGGCCGAAACAACGTTGCCGGCGCCACCGATGTTGTCGAGCACCTCTTGGGCTGATTTGCGGTAGTCCATGACTTCCCTTTCCTCCAACGGGTGCATGCGCACCCGACTACCTTTGACACTTACACTGTAATCGTTTTCAGTTTCATATGTCTGTAATCGTTTTCATAGTAGGGTGAACGGTAGGAAAAAGCCGGCGAATGGTAGTTTTACCGCAAAAACAGGGGCCTCAAAGGCAGGCAGACATGCCCAAAGCCTAGACATTCATAAGTTGATGGCCGAGTTTGAGCGTCTTGAGACCGCTCTCCCCCTCCACGCCATCGAGCGTGTTGAGCAACATATTGGTCGCCTCGACGCCACTGGTCAGGTAGCCATAATGCACGGTGGGAATGCCGCCCGTCAGCGCGCGCAAAAACGCGTTGTCGCCAAAACCGCTCACGCGGTGTATACCCTCGCCCATGCCGCGAACCTCATCGATGGCACGCAGCGCGCCCGCCGCCATGGTGTCGGTCGCGCACGCGATAAACGAAACATCGGGGTCGACGGAAAGCAGTTCACGCGCCGCACCATAGCCCGAGTCGAGCGTAAACGAGCCCAGGCGAATTAAGGCGGCATCGAGCGGGTTGCCCGCGGCGCGCAATCCGGCCTCAAAACCGCGACGGCGGTCATAACCAGCCGCGCGGTCTTCTTCAGTAACTCCAATGTAGGCGATCTTGCCATCTACCCGACCCGCGAGCGCCTGGCCCAGCTCAAAGGCAGCCTCGTAATCGTCATGGTAGACGCAAGCCGCGCCCTCAACATTCTGACCGATCAGCACGATGGGCACGCGGCACGATTCAATCGCCCGACGGTGCTCGTCGGTAATCATGGTTGCTACCAGCACAATGCCATCGACCGGGTGGTTTTGGAATAAATCGAGGTATTCGAGCTCGCGATCGGGGGCATTGTCGGTATTGGCAAGCAACATCTGGTAGCCACGACGACCGAGCACCTGGCCGATGCCGGCGGTAATGCGGCTCACGGATTCCGAGTTGATCTTGGGCACAATGACGCCGATGAGCTTGGTAGAGCCGGTGCGCAGCGCGCGAGCCTGGCTGGACCGCACGTATCCGGTCAGCTCAATCGCCTGCTTAATGCGCTCGGCCTTGTCCGCCGAGATATATCCACCGTTGAGGTAGCGCGAGACGGCGGCGCTCGAAACGCCCGCCAGCTCGGCCACATCTTTCATCTTTACCACAAGCACCCCTGACAACGAATTCACAAGCACCATGATAGCTGCCTTGCCAGCAAATTGAGTAAATAGAATTCCTGGTCGAGCAGATGCCCGCGCAGCGTCGAGCGGTCCGGCGTTTGTTAAAACGCCGGAACATAGTTACCCGTGGTATTCGCCGTTGTATTGGATTAACGTCAGGTCTTCCACGCCGTCGAGCGCGCGGATGGCGTCGGCATAGGGCATATCCATGCCGTCCGAGAACACCTCGACGGCCATCTCCACCTTGTCGCCGCGCATGGTCTTGGACTTGACGGTGAACTTGGTGCGCCCAAATGCACGCACGATGTCATCGCCAGTGTTCTGGCCAGTGTAGTGAATGACCATCATGTACACGCGCGCCTTGTCCTGGTGGCTCGCAAAGCCGGCGATCATCACCACGATGACCACCGCCGTGAGCCCCACGAGCGCATACATGCCGGCACCCGCCGTAATGCCCGTGGTAATGGCCCAAAACAGATATAGCAGGTCGAGCGGGTCCTTGACCGCCGTACGATAGCGGACGATGGACAGAGCACCGACCATACCGAGCGAGATGACCACGTTCGTCGAGATCGCGAGTGTGACCATGCAGGTGAGCACGCACATGCCCACGAGCGTCACGGCAAAGCTGCGCGAGTACACCACGCCGGTAAAAAAGCGCTTGTACACGCAATAGATCAGGATGCCCATGGCGAGCGCCACGAGCAGCGACAGGCCGATCTTGGCAGGGTCGACCTGACCAAACGCCTCCAAGACGGAGTTCTTAAAAAAGTCCCTGGTGCTCATGGTCTAAATATCCCCTCGTTTCTCAAAATCCGATTCCCAGTAATTAAATCCGCGCAGGTAGGCGGTCTTTTCGTAACACAGGCAGTACTTGGAGACCGCCGTGAGCTCAGCCGCGCCCGGCGGCACCATATCGCGCACCAGCTGCGGGCAAAACTCCGTAAACTTGACCTCCATCACCAGCTTGCCGGGCTCCAGCACGGGCAATGCGGGCAAGGTCGCATCAAAAATATCGAAACTCCCCACCGCGGCACGCACGTTCATGTCAAACGTAATACGCACGGTTCCTTCGTCCATCACCCACGGCTCGCGCTCGTAATCCACGATGGTCCGCGGGCGCATCATGTTGCAAATGCACTCGATGTAGAACTCGCGACAGAGCGGATAGGGGCTCCTGAGCAAAAAGTCGTAGTCGCCGGCCAGGATCTGCTCAAACTCGTCGCGCGTGAGCGGCGCGTCCTCCTTGTAGATCCAGCTACCGTACTTCTTTTTGCGCTCGAGCTTAATCACCTTGTCGCTGCCGTTATAGATGCGCACGCGATACTTTTTTCGCAAGAGAATGCCGGCGTCTTTTTCCTCGTAGGCCGAGTTGCAGTAGTCGTCAAAGTACAGGCTGCGAATGGTGTAACCGCCCGCCCGCGCATGCTTATCCAGCTTGAACACCGGCGCCATACGGCAGGCTAGTGCGGCATGCTCGCCCTCATTAATGAGATATTTGAGCTCGTGGCGGTAACGCTCCTGCGTGGTTCGCGCAGGCGGAGCCGCCAAGCGCTCAAGCAGCGCGCTAGCCCTCCTCATACGTGTCCCCCACGACCTTACCGCCATCCTTGACATAGAAGCACAGCATGCCGTACTGTTTGCCGCCGTCGGTCACATAGTAGTCAAACGCATCTTGCGTATAGCCGTCGGAGTTGGTGGCGCGCACGCGCGCAAAGTACTGGCCGGCATCGGGCGCATCGCACGTCACCTCCGGCAGCAGCACGTCCTCGGCCTTAAAGACCACGTCGCTTATGGCATAGTCGCGCGCAAGTTCCACGGTATAGCGAATGTCGCGCGCCTTAAAGTCGTAGGAAGCATCCCAGTTGATGCGCAACTTACCGTTATCGATCTGCGGCACGCCAATGTAGAACGGCATGGGCTTTTTATAGCTCTCGCGAAAGCTCTTATAGTTCTCCTCGATCTCGGAAGGAATCGCCGCGGCAATCTGCTCGTATTCGTCCTTCGTCACGGGCAGATTCTCCAGGTCGGGCGCAGCAAAGACGAGCGGCTCCGTGACCTCGCGATAATGCTCGACCATCTTGCTCAGACGCTCTTCGGTCAAATACGAGCGCAGGTCCTTGACGGCGCTATCGAGTTCGCTGCGGAACGACTTGCTGCGCAACGCGCGGTTAAACAGCACGTTGCCCCAGTAGTTGCTCACGCCGCGCTCCCAGCTCGCATAATCCGAGAATCCCGTCAGGCTCAACTCGAGCTTGCGCAGCATGCCGTCGTTATCCCAATCCAGGATGTACCAGACCTTGGAGTTAAGCGGGCTGTACAGATAGCAGTTACGGTTCTGCGTGTCGCAATTGCCCGTCAAGATCTGAAACGCCATCCAATAGACCAGGTTCTCGGTATCGAAGTAGGTGTCGAGCACATCGTCGATCTTTTGCGTATCGTCGTTGAGCGCATCGAGCATCTCGATGAGCTTGGTGTGGTCCGAATCGCCCTTAATCTCGAGCATGCCCTCAAAGTTTGCCTGGTTGTAGTCGGGATCGTCGGCAAGCTTAATGGTGTCCTCGTAGCGATGGAAATCGAAGTTGTTCACCTTGTACAGATGCCCGTTCTTATCCAGGCCATGTGCCTTAAGCGCCGTCTTGTTGAGCTGCTCCACCTGCGTAAACAGGCCGTAGTCCTCAAAGGTGTCGTTGAACTTTTCGGTCTGGTCGCACACCCACAGATGCACAAACTGCGTACGCAGGCCCATCATCTGGGGTATCCCGCGGATAAGGTCATAGGCCATCTTGTTGCGAAAACGCATACCCTCGCCCATGTGCTTGTTGAGCGCAATCGCGCGCTGTTGGCGCCAAGTACCCTTGCCCTTTTTGAGCTCCACCTTGTAATTCTTTTGCGAGTTGTTGCTCGATGTCTGACCGCGCACCTGCACGGTGGCATTGGGCGCTTCCTCGCCATAGCCAACCTCGCCGGCCACCGGGCCGTCTTCGTCGCCCGCCTGCAGCAGGCCCATAACCTGATAGCGCGTCACCCCCATGTCGGCATAGTCATACACCGAGTACGTGTTGATCTCGGCCCAGCTGTGGTCGGTGTTCTCGGAGCTGTTGCCGCGCGAGACCGTCAGGTACATGGTCACAATGCCCGAGTCGTCGTAGACCTCGTACAGCTCATCTTTATCGCGAAGGTGCTTGGTACCGTCCGAGGCCTCAGCCTTTTTAATCTTGTCCTGCTTTTTGACCTTTTTGGTCGAGGATTCGTCCTGAGACGAACAGCCCGAAAGCAACAGCGCGCCGGCAGCTGCCTCGATCAGGCAGCGGCGAGACATCAACTTATCGATCATCAGAACCTCCCCAATGTTTTTGGTACAGGCGGACCACCATACGTTCAAACGCACTGCGCGGCTCACCGCCCGCGCGCTTGTCCTCGTAGCATTGCTCAACACGGTCGAGCACCCGGCCAAGTTCGGTAAACCAGCCCGTCTTGTCGGTCGCCACAATGGGCTGCTGGCTCAGGATACGATACGGCAAGTTGGAGGTATAGGTATCGAGCCGCAGCAGCGCCACGATAAAAAACACCGCCGCACCCAACAAAAAGCCAAAGCCGTAAAACTGCTGCGGCAAAAGCAACGAAGCGGCAGTCGCCAGCCCGGCCACACCGGCAAACAGGCCCGAAGCCAGCACGGCTCCCTTATAGTCGGTAAAGTACAGCAAGATGAGCATCACCGTATTGCCCACGGCATACAGGCCATAGCCCACGCACAGCGTGCGAAAATACCCGTGCATCAGGTTGTTAAAGCCCAACGGTAGGGCCGACAGCACCGTGGTCTCGAGCGAAATGACCGCCGCGGTCACAAACAGCTGCTTGAGCGCACAAAAGCGCAGTTCGCTGTTAAGCGTGGAGAGCATCTCCTCCTCGGCCACCACAATGTCGCCCACCACGCCGCCGTCATTGAACAGGCTGTAGTAGTCGTGGTAGCGCGGATAGAAGTTGACCTCGACCGAGACCACAAAGTTGACGGTCGTGACCAGGATCGTCAAAAACGCAATGAGCGCCGGCACATCGTAGTAGGGCGCACCATAAAACAAGCCCTTGACCTGCACGCCAATAGGACCGGCCCAAATAATCACCAGGTGCGCAAAAAGTCCCAGATTGGTTAACAGGCCCGTGAGCGCCAGCGGCATAAACTGATCGAGCCACTGCAAAAAGGGCCAGGGGCTGCGGTCGCTCTGAGGAAAATACCGGTACAGCAGCACCACGTCCCAGGCGAGCATGACGCCGTAGCCCAGAGCAATTGACGCCAACAAGCCCTCGACCGGCGGCAGTCCCAGCGCCAGCGCGGCCAGGGCGCACAGGCACGCCACGCCAATGGCAGCCGCAAAGCTGCACAGGATGCCGCGGTAATCCTTGATGGCCGTGAGGTAGCTCATGCCGTTCCAGTTGACGATCATAATGTTGAACAGCCACAGACACAGCAGCCCCTGCAGCAGCGTGGCGCCCGAGAACAGCAAAAAGACGCCGTAGAGCACCGTGCCCGCAACGAGCATAATGGCGTTGGAGCCCCAAAACGAAGGTAGGATCTCATCCTCGCGCTCGGCAAAAAGCATATCGGCCAAAAAGCGCGTGACCGGCATAGAGAAAAAACTCGCGAGCGTGAGCGACGCCAGCAGCGTATAGGTCACCATGCACACCAGCAGATCTTGGTTGGCACGGCCCACACCCCACAGACCGCACAGCACCAAGATACCCACCTGGAGCAGCACGCCCAGCAGCATGGGGCCCGTACACACAATGCCGGCGTAGCCATAGGCGCGCATCGTGGCAAACAGACCCTTGCGCCTAAACAGGCGCTTGAGCTCAAAACCGATTCCGGCCACCGGCTACTCCCCCTCTCTGGGCAGGTCAAACGCTTGCGCCGTCTCGTCGTACAGCGCGCGATAGTTGGCGAGCATCTGCTCGTGCAAGAAGTACGTGGCAACGCGACGCTGGCCGCGCTCCCCCATCTCAATGCGACGAGCGCGGCTTGTGCACATGCGTTCCATGGCATCAGCCAAGCCCTTGCGATACATGGGCGGCGTCACAAAACCCGCCACGCCAAAGTCGTCGCCCGGGGCGCCTTCGAGAAGCTCGCGACAGCAGCCCACCTCAGTCGTCACGCAGGGACGGCGCGCCGCAAGCGACTCCAGCACGCTGAGCGGCTGGCCCTCGGAGATGCTCGTCAAAATGGTAAAGTCGAGCTTTTCCATGTACTCGACCACGTTGACGCGGCCGGTAAAGATCAGGTCGCGCACGCCCAGGGTTTCGACCAGCGCGTGGCACTCGGCGCCGTACTCCTCGTCGTCCACGCCGCCCATGATGTGCAGGCGCACCTTGGGCAGGCGCTCGTGCAGCTCAAAGAAGGCATAGATCATGGTCTTGACGTCCTTGATGGGTGCCAGGCGCACCACCGCGCCAATGTCCACCCAGCCGTCATCGGGCTTTAAGGGAATATCCTTAAAGCGGTCGAACTGGATGCCGTTGGGGATGACTAGGCATTTGCTCGCATCGCAGCCCATATCGATCTGCGTCTTGCGGGCGTTATGGAACAAACTCGTCACGCGGAAGGCGCGGCGGTAGATCTCCTCCGAAAGCAGGTAGAAAAAGCGAATCCAGCGGTCCTTAAAGGACGGCACCACCCAATCGGCGCGAATGATCTCTTCCTCGCGCTCGCGGGTATAGATGCCGTGCTCGGTGAGCAGCACCGGCGCATGGTGAACGCTTGAGCCCAGGCAGGCGAGCAGGCCGCCGTAGCCGGTCGAGATAGCGTGGTACACATCGGCAACCGGCACCTCGCTGCCCAGCAGGTAGAGCACCGGCAACAGCATAGAGCGCATGGTGTGGAATGCGTCGGCAAAGGGCGTGTAGGGGTACTCGGCAAGGCACACGTCGCGGAAGATGTCCATAAACGTTCGGCTCTGCAAAAACGAGAGCGGATGCACGCGACGGCGGTGGAAGATATCGAATAACACGTCCCAGTCCGGATTGGAGAGCGACACCAGACGGCGTAGCGCCTCGCGCTCACGGTCGTTAAAACTGGCTTCATGTTGCTCGCCCGAAAGCCGCAGGGCATCGTCCAGGAACACCTCGTGCACCTCGACCACGTTGCCGGGCAGCTCGTAGACAAACTTGCCGCGGTCGGCAGCATGTGCGCCGATCACCCATAGCACAAACTCATGCTCGGGCATGGCCTGGATATAGCCATGCATCCAGGTAGATACGCCGCCGTGCACATAGGGGTAGCAACCCTCGAGTACCAAGCAGATTCTCATTTATCGCCACCCTCCTTGCGCTCGATCGTCACGGTCTTATCATTTGCCTTGAGCAGATACAGATTGCCCGTAAGGTGCGTCAGTTCGCCGCCCGTCACCGCACCCGGCTCGCCATTATTGGCGCGGAACATGAGCCACGCCTCGTCGTGGAAATTGCCCAGGCTGAGCGTCCAGGCATCCGCGCTGGTATCCAAGCTCACCGACACGGACGAAAAGCGCTGGATGGCACCGGAGCACTCCGACGCCGTCTGGTGCCGCAGGTCGGGCGCGGATTTGGTAAGCCACTCCAGGTAGTCGACCAGGCCGCCCTTGTAGACCTCCCAGCCCTCCTTGGCTCCGCGATCGGGGTCCAAAAGGTCGTCCGGGTGCATAAAATGCGTACTCACGTAGTGCATGTTGAGCTCGGACACCGCGGCCAGACGCATATAGGAATCGTCGACCATGCCGCCCGAAACAATGCGCGGCTGCTCCACAATGCCATCGCTCGCCACGCCAAACTCCTGCACGTACGGCAGGTCGGTGCCATCCTTAAAATACGTACTGGCAATGGTCTTAATACGCGGAACATCGGTACTGATAAGCTTGCGCGCGCGGGCCGAAAGGATATTCGACGGCGGCACGTAGACCGAACCGTGAGCGTTGGGCAGCACCTCATCCTGGAAGGCGATAAGCTCGTTGAGCGATGCGACGAGCGCCTCCTTGTTCTTCCACGTCTTGTAGTCGTACAGCGTGCCATAGTCGGTGTCCCAAAGTGCCAGCGGCTGATGGTTGTAGCCATGAAAGCCCAGCTCGCCGCCCATCTGCAGCAGCATACCGCCAAAGTAGCGGAACTGCGTGGTATCGGCCTGTCGCGCAGGCTCAGTTTGGTTGACCACGTCCTCGTAGTTTTCGATCATCACGCCGGTATAGCGAATGTCGTATTGCTGCGCGAGTTTTTGCAGGTCGGGCCACCAGACCTTGGCATAAAAATCGGCGATAGAAAGGCCGTAGTCGCGCTTGATGTAGGTGCCGTCTCCCGAGGGCACGGGGCTGGGAAAGTCATCCAGATAGAAGACGGCGCTGTTGATGACGGGGTAGGCCGTGGCATCGCCCAACAGGCTGATCGCTGCGGCGTAAAACCCACGCATGACCTTGTCGTAGACACCGATATTGCACACCACGGTGCGTCCGCTACCACAATCATTCGACCAAATGAGCGGCGAGCCCGCATCACCGGTCTTAGCCCACAAATGCGCCGTCTCGCGCAGCGAAACCGAAAGCGACGAATCAAAGGGATCCGAGAGCTCGTAGCGCTCTCCCCCGCCCAGCATAAAGTCCTCGCTCGGCACAATGCTTTCGGCTTTTACATAGTCATAACCGGCCGATTCAATGCCAAGCTTGGGGGCAATCACTTGCAGATAGCTCGAGTTATCCGGCGGCATGGCGAGCATAAGCGAACCGCCGGCACTCACCCAACTCATAATGTCGCTCAGGTGCGCACCGAGCCCATCGAGCGACGGCATGAGCAAAATCACGCGATCGAAGGACGTCAACGAGGGAATGGCATCCGCGCCGTCCAAGGCAAGGTCCACGTCGCGGTGCGCGATCTTCATGTCGAGCAGAATCTGGTCGAACTGTTCCTTTACGCCCTCGACGTCCGCTTGGTCGGAGTCGGTAATAACTAGGCATGTGGGCTTATGGCCAAACATAACCGAGGAGGCCGGCACCGCATCGTTAGCGGCAAGCATCCCCAGCTTATGCTGGCCCGCACTGTACTGCACACCGGCACGCTCCACCAGCAGCACGGCGGCCATGGCAATAAAGACCGCCCACACCACAAGCAGGCCCATCCAGCGAAAATGGCCCGCACGGTCGCGGATATGCTGAACCACGCTCATCGGGCCTCCTCTCCGTTGCGCCAAAAAGCCAGCTCCTCACGGTTGGCGGCGCTCAAGTACACATGCTGTTTGTCGATTGCATCAATCACACGGTGGACCTCGTCACCGTCTTGGCGCATCACCGCCAGGCGCAGGCAAAGCATCCAAACCTCCTGCTCCTCGGGCACGTCGAGCACCAGTTGGTTGGTCACGGCCTGCGCCTCGTCGATCTGGCCGACATCGGCCAGCGCCGTCGCATATCGAATGCGCAGCTCAAAGGTGTCCTCGCGCTCGCAACGACGCGCAAGCAGACGCGTGTACTGTTGACGCTGAATCTGAGCCACGCGTCCCTCAGCCAAACCCGAGTTCAAATACTCACCAAGAAAATCGCAGTATTCGTTGAGGTTTTGCGCGCTCGGGTTCGTCTTAAAGGCACGCTCCAGCTGCTGCAGTTTAAGGTCGGACTCCTTGGAGATCTGCGCCACCGCCGTCGCGGCATAGTGCGCCACCTCAACGTCGTCGTTAAGCTTAGCCGCCTGCAGCTGCGCCAGGTAAGCGTCGGGCTCCTCGGTGAGCATGGAGAGCATAAGTCGGCGCCGGAATGCCGGGTCATTGACGATGAGCGCCTCCTCGAGCGGCACTACGCCTGCATCGTCCTCACCACTCGGTACCGACATATTGCGATGCAGGTCGTCGTTAAAGCGCAGCGACTCCAGCGCAGACTCTTTCAGCCCCTCGCCAAACACCGCGCTGCGGACCGATAGCAGAACCACCAGCAACGGGCCCCACAGCGGCACCAGCACTATCACAGCCAGCATGTGTCCGCGCACCGGCAGCAGGCCCAGCTTCATGAGCGTCCACAGCATCAGGCAAACCAACGCATGAATCAGCAGCAAGACGGCAGCAACGACAAGCGAGATCAAGCGGCACCCCCTCACCGTCACCGGTGTAAGAGATGTGCTGCAACAGCGCCACGATGTCCTCGCCGTCGACGGGCTCCACCGCAATATGCTTTGCGCTCAGGCGCTCGCGGATAATGGGCAGATCGCACGCCTTTGCCTGGCGCATAAGGAGGTAGAGCACGTCGCCGTCGACCAAACCCGCCGCGTCGCTCTCGCGGATTGCTGACCCAATTGCGCCCACCAGCTCGCCGACAGGCTCCATGCCCGGTACCACGCGCAGGAGCAAAAAACTCCCCATCTTGCTATCTGCCAGCGCCTGCTCCGCCGCGAGCTCTTGGCCAAAGGCAGCCTGCTTGAGCACGCAAGTGCCGTCAACGCAGCGTTTATCCTGCGCCACCGCCTCATAGTCAAAGGCACGGCCCAGCGCGCTTTCGACCAGCCCGCACAAGATGCGGAACAGGTTTTGATAATAGAGGGTCATTTGGTTTTCGGCCGCACTACGCACAAAGATCAACACGGCGGGTGCCCCGTCGCGCTCGATCGTGTATCCAAACATGGGAAGCCCCGGCGTCAGCTCGCGGTTCACCCATAGGTTCGAACGACCCCCGTCGCCCAAAAGAGGTGCAAGCTGCTCGAGCGTGAGCGAGCGTGCGGCATCTTCGGCAATCGCGGGACTTGCTGCCACCAGGCGTGCAAACGCCCCGCCCGAAACATGGTAGATCGCCACCGAATCGTTCTCGAGGATCTCGCCCAGAAGCTCGCAGCACTTGCGATAGATGTCGCGCGGGTTGAGTACGTCGAGCTCCTGCGTCACGGCAAAGATCTTGCCAAAGCTGTCGTGGCGACCCACGATCTGGCGCCTGTACGCGCGCTTGTCCTCGATCGCGTCGTGGTAGAGCTGCGTAAGGAACGTATTGCGGTTGCGCACGAGCTCGTTTTGATCGCGCTCCGCCCTAATGGCTTCGCTGTTGCGCAGCTGAACATAGCCGCACACGGCACCCACAACAAAGTACGCAATAAACGGCAGCCAGTTGGACGGCTCGTAGAACAGGCCCTGGAAGGTATAGCCGTACTGAGTAAAGTAGCTCGCGGCCAAACCCACCGACGCCAGCAGCGCCGCAACCAGGCCAAAGTCCAAGCCATACAGCGTGCCGATCAACACCACGTAGAGCAGGCGATAATCGAGCACGTTGAGCTGGGCCGATTGTGAGAACAGATGCTCCAGCACCTCGAACAGAACCCAGGCAACGCCCGTCTCCAGGCATTTGATGGGCAGCGAGCGCATCTGGATGCGGTCGATGGCGGCACGCAAGGGGTTGACTTTCTTTGCGCGGCCAGCATCCCAACGCGCTTGAATGGTCGAAAGATCGCGCAGCAAGTCGTAGCGCTGAAACCAGCCATAGCGCACGCGAGCGACGTCGTTGGCGGGCAGGTTGTAGCCGGCAGAATCGCCATAGGCAGCTGAAAGCCCTGGGAACAGCGCCTGAAGAGCCTCGCCCACTTCACCCGCCGTGTGATGGAAGGCATCGGCAACGTCGAGCGTCTCAAAGTTACCATCCCAGCTGTCGAAGATACGGCGCACCAGCACCGCAAGCTCCTCGGCACACAGCAGGGGAAACGCCGCATCCTGCGCGCCCTGCAGAGCGACCGATCCAGTTGAGCACGCATCGAACAACGGCACCAAAAACGGATCTTCCAGCGCGGCGGAGGCAGTGTACAGGAAGGGCACGCGCAGGATCTTGGTCTGAACGCCATCGCGAGCAGCGTAGTAGCGGCACAGGTCGTTGGCTGCGTGCGCGATAATGCCCTTGCCCGTTCGCCCCGCGGCATCGGCGGCACCCTCGGCACCTGCGGGCCCCGCTATATACAACAGCTGGATCCGGCGACCCATGCAGGCGCGAAAGACCGAACGCAGCAGCTCGATATCGCCCACGCTATCGATATGCGGGGTAAGGTAATTAGACAGGTAGACCACGCGGTCGAACTCGTAGGCCTGATCCAAGTGCTGCAGAAGCTCTTTCCACGAGGCATGGGGCGACGACTCGTCGCGACGCGTGTCCTGCGCGGCGACAACTTGGACATGGTCCCCGGGGAACGCCTTGGCACAAAAGTCATCGTCAACATATGCGGTGTTGCCAACAACCAGCACTTCCATGGCGCACCCCTCCCCTAAAATCCACTTTTGTCATAGTCAAACATGCGTATTTTACGCTGTCAACGCGAGCTGGAGCGCCTTTAAGGCTGTTTTAAGAACTTTTTTAGAGGATGTGGGGGCCAGGAGAACTAAATAGTGAATCCAATCTGTGGCAGATAAAGCGGCCCCCATACTCCACCAGCAGCGACATTTTCAATAATGCCCCTTGCGTAGGAATACAGGTCTTGCATGCCGAAGCTAAGAGCCTCCCTATCAAATGCTTCGTCGTCTAAATCAGACGGAGCACGATAGATACCGGACACGGATATTTCGGAACGGTAATAGTGCCCCTCATCGCTGGGAATGAGCTCTATGACGAGGTTGAGCTGCCGAAATCTAGCTCCATTTTCATCAGTGAAGGCATTCGTTATGTCATTTCTAACGTTAAACTCACCGTCTGACTTATTAACTCCCTCCTTAGGGGTCATTCCGCCATCAAATGAAAACCTGTCGACTTTTTTAGACATGCATGTAATCGATGAAGACTCAATGCGCTGCTTCTTCAGAGAGTCCATTTACATCTCCAATCGGAAGAGATTCTCATCAACCAAAGGATCAGAATCCCTATAAGCAGGAACTTTTCCTCCTGGTATTACAGACAAAAGCGACGAGCTAAGACTTGCACTCCTCTCATGAGGAGACAAGCCGAGATATCTGCGGACCTCAGGAACATCGCGAATGAGCCTCATAAGGGTATTGGCAGTAATAGATTGTTGCGATGCGCCGTTCTCCCAACGAGAGGCCGTGGGCTTCGAAACACCTAAGACCGACTCAAAATCATGCTGTGTTAAGCCGAGATCTGAGCGCAAATGCTTTATTTCCGAGGGAGATAGAAGCTCATGAGCCTTGGCGTATTGCGCGGCAAGTGCATGGGCGAGCTTAGTCGCCTCTGCAACAGTCATTTCATCGTTGCCGCACTCGCAAACATAATGCTCAATTCCTTTTACGGTAATTTTCTCTCCACGGTAAATTTCAGTCATTGGCGCCGTGGTAAATTGCATTTCTTTGCCGCATTCCATGCAACGCATGACTCCTCCTTTAATGAATGTATCCATCGATGTTCGCAGACAAAACGTTTAAATGTGCATTTCCTTCGGAATCAATTGAAAACTTAACGTACCAATCCTCGCATTCAAAACCTCGGCACACGTAGACATCTGCGTAAACATCATGCAGAGGCCCATCCATATCGAGCGCGATGGATTTTCTAAAATCATCAGGCTTCAGATAATCAAATAGGTCAGCAAGGAAATGATCGATGTCCAAATAACCAAACTGATTCATCAGGTGTCTGCGCACCCTACCATTTACAATCATCTTTCCCGAGCGAGCCAAAGACTTCGCTTCGTCAAGTGAATATGTCGGTCGGAGCTTGGTTCGATTCATAACCACCCCTTAGTTAGCATAATGCTAACTATATTCGTCTTGTTGCCAATTGGCAACTCTATATGACGGTCCGCATCGGGCGCATTAACGCCTTTTTTGCGTCTATCCGGAAGTGCAGGGTAAGACCGAGATCTGGGGACCAGACCTTGGTCTTACCCTTCCACGACCTGCGGTTTTGTCGTCAAAATTCGAGTTGTGCTCGGAGGTTTTCGATTTCCCCGCACTTCCGAAATAACGACTCCGCATCGAGGGTTCTAACAACAAAGGTGGCATCCACGACAACACCTAGTAGCCGCGGAAACGTCAAAGGGTCGTTACCGGAAAACCGAACAACGACCCTTCTTGGTCATCGCCTCACGTAGAGTGCACGACGACAGTATCACCGAGAACCTCTTACCGTAACGCCCATCAACCCAATAGGGCACTAATGAGGAACGATCAGAAATACAGATGTCCGCTCCCCAAATCTCCATCTAAATAAAACTAGGGGATGCCCTCCCTTAGGAAGGAACCCCCTTGCAAAACGATGGCCTATAGCACGCCTTCGTTTTTCATTTAGGACATCATAGCGCAGCATCACTATTTCGAAGAGCGGTTGGACACAAATAGATTGAGAACATTAATCGCCGCAAGCCCGCCTACAAGAGAACAGGCAACGGTTGTTTTATCCAAACAGCCCAATATGATGGCGCCGGCCATCAACGTAAGATTAAGAAGTATCGTTCCATATTGCGCTCAAGGAATCTGCTCGGCATCAGCCTTATTCATGACGTCAAGTCGAGCCGACTCTGCCCTCTACTTCGAGGTCTTTACCTTTAAAGACTTCTCCGAGATGATTCTCGCCGCCATCACGGTGACCATCTTGTTCGAGCTCCTCGTCGAGCGAGCCCTCGCCTCGGAAACCTTCTTGCTCATCTCCAGACCCGGCCATGACGGAAACGTTCTTAACATTTAAGCCATCATGCATACCACCTTCTTTATCAGGCGGGCAACGGTATTAACGGATTTGTTTATTGAGATTTGCCATACCGATTCTACTAGTCAAGCATCTAAAGGCATCCAATTCAAATCATGAAAAACACTACTCAATGTCGAAGCAAAGCAGGTCTTAGCTAACGACGCAATAAGAACGATTATTATGTCTATTCTTCTAATTCCGACAGCGCTGTCTCGAGCTTTTCCTTATCGATTCTCAACTCATCAAGAAACGACTTCACCGCAACAGAAATAATCTCGGCAAAACCTACTGAATCAAAGCGTTCATCATCGCATTCAACGACAATCTTCTCTGGATCTATTGCGTCGCGGTTTTCCACGATTGCCTGAACCAGGCTCTTTAAATCCGGCGAATCAGAAGCAAGTTCAATTTCCTTACCGTCCAGAAGCCTTACGATAATTGTATTATTCACCATACTTCATCAACCTTCTCTTCACGGCACTGCGTCCGCCATCCAATATCAACGAAGCGCAATCTATTACTTCGCCACTCTCAAGTGCCCCGTACTTATAGTAAAATTTACCGGGAGTCGGTTGCTCTGCAATCACGACATTCTCGGCATCTGAGTTGATGACGATGTTGGCATCATGGGTAACGACAATAACTTGTTTCTTATGTTTGAGCTTGATGAACCATGTTCTTATCTGATTGAAAATCGTTTGATTGTCAACATTATCTTCAGGCTGATCGATAAGAAGCGGCCTAGATGTATCCGTATGGACTATATATTCCAGCAGGATATTCGTCTGTGTACCTGGGGACATCGTAGAAATATCACGATATACACCGTCTTTGCATAGATATTCAATTGACACGCCTGGTATATAGTCGAGATTATATTTCGCCAACTCAGTGGTCAGTGATCTCCAATCTTTGCCCTTCTTATAGCCGCCCTCGTCATAACAGAACTGTTCAATGAGATAGCCTAAATTATCACTATTAAGACCACCACGCCCAGATTTTTCCGCAAGAAAGTAATCATTGAATAGTTTGAGCATATGGCGAAGAGGGTGCTCGATGTCCAACGTTTTCTTGAAGCGAAAGGCTCTCATTACCACACCGTCAGCATAAGCGTAATTCTCGTAGTGCGTCTCAAATCCAGTCGAATTGGAAAGATAGGCATTTACGCCTTGATTATCAACTTCATCCGAACACTTCCCACATTCATCCGCACATGTGCGGATGAATGTGGGAACCCGATACCCTGAGGGCCGGACCGGCCGGCCCCGGGAGATCGGAGGACGGCATGTCCGGAAAGAAGAATAGGGGCTCCGCGAGGGCGGTCCCGAGGGCCTACGGAAGGCTCACGAGGCACGAGCGGGACACGGTCCAGAGGATG
>NZ_JAHONA010000074.1 GCF_019131995.1 Collinsella aerofaciens
ATATAGGCACACAAGGTCAAAGGCGGCACCATGATCCTCCTGGTCGACAAGATCGTGCGTTGAACGGGTGCCGCGCGCATGGTAGTATTTCACATCGTGGTTCAAAGCGTTGGAGGCTGTTCTGCCACCCCAACTGCAAGTGTCACTTTATAAGGGCTCTTGGCGCAACGGTTAGCGCAGGGGACTCATAATCCCTGGGTTCTGGGTTCGAATCCCGGAGGGCCCACCAGGTTTTTCAACAGGTCAGACAATATGTCTGGCCTGTTTTCTTTTTCATGGCAGTAGTTTTCACTTGCGAATAGCCTGCTTGCTCACTTCCGGGCGCCCTCGGTCGGCTGCCTGCGATGCCGCCGCCGCGAAACCGGCCCATCTACTACGTTTGACCCCGGCCCCTAGACCATACCCCGTATTTCGCGAAAACCGCAGGCCGTCTACCTGCACTGATAATTGTCCTTGGGGGAAGCGGGCACTGCGGGGCGCGGCGACGGCGCGCGATTTCCGCGTCGCAGC
>NZ_JAHONA010000075.1 GCF_019131995.1 Collinsella aerofaciens
TGCGGCGTTACCTCAGCTGGATAGAGGGTCTGACTACGAATCAGAACGTCATAGGTTCGAATCCTATACGCCGCACCAATTGAGTTTTAAGCCTCCGGCAACGGGGGCTTTTCCTTTACGGGGGCATTGCGGAGATTCGAACCTCGTTCGAGGCGCGAGCGTCAAGAAAACGCGGAGCGTTTTTAGCGAGCGGGCGAGTCCGCCGACAGGCGGGCGAAGCCGGTGCGGATCCGCGCAGCGGATGCGCGGAATCCTATACGTCGCACCAATTGATTTTAAAGCTCCCGGCAACGGGAGCTTTTCTTATATCGCGATGCGTCGAAGATCGCATCAAGTGGTCTAAATGAGTAAAAATCAAATTCAATAACTTTTTTCGAAAAATTGCTTGACCATTATTCAGTCCCTGTGCATAATAATCAACAAGTCGCGGCGTTACCTCAGCTGGATAGAGGGTCTGACTACGAATCAGAACGTCATAGGT
>NZ_JAHONA010000008.1 GCF_019131995.1 Collinsella aerofaciens
AAACGGAATAGACGGACCGGCCGTCCGGCTGAGTCTGGGAAGAGGTGCCGGGCGGAGGGCGGAGCATGGCCACCGGACCCATCGAAACACATCTCCACCGTTCCTTCAACTGGGAAAACGGCGCCCCCGGACCCCAGGAGGGGCCGCGGGGGCGTTCAGCTAACTGCGGGAATGGCCTATTTGCTCAATGTGTTCGGCTGAGATCGGAAATCAACCCGTGAATGTCGATGAGTCCAATAGCAAAGAGGTCGATGCGTTGATTGACGAGCTTGACGCTAAAGGGCTTCGCGGTAAAGTCGCGATTTATCTTGCTGCGGTCGACAATGTTAACGATACTTGCGCAAATGACATTCATTGTTTTTCTCAGCGTGGGTTCTCTCAAGTTGAAACGTTCTTTATGGATAAAGCTAGCGAGCGCGGATTCAACGTTATTCCGTTTACGCCGTATGAACCAGGTGTCTGCTGTGCGGTTTCCCTTAATTCGTTTGTCATCGATCCGCTTGGTAGACTTTTTAAATGTTGGGATGAGGTTGGCAAGGGCGAGTGCGCCGTTGGAAATGTTCGAGAAGGTGTGAAAGCTAATTCGATCTATTTGAAATGGATGGAGTATTTACCAAACGACCCGGTATGTGGCGAGTGTGTAATGTTTCCGGCTTGTATGGGCGGATGTCCCCACGCCGCGATGGAGGGTCAGAGAAAATGCGCGAGCGTTAAATTCAATGCAAGGCAGAGAATGCGGTTGGCTTGTAATTATCAGTATTCGCATGAGGCAAATCACGATGTTTAGATTTTGGAAGATATATCTCCTCCATAAGCCAAGGCTTTATGTCTATCTGCTTCTCGATGTCTTGTCTCAACTGTGCAGCCTTGCTGAACCATATTTGTTGGGACTGACTGTAAATGTGCTGGCGGCAAAAAATGTCCTCGGAATTAGTTTGCGGACGCTAGTCTTATGTATTTTCGCGATTGGCGTGGTCGCCATTGTGGGGTCGGTGTTGGCCTATTGGACTTCCCTAATCTATGTCGACCTTCAAGCGCATGCGGGATATCAACTTAACGCTGACACACTTGAACACGTCAAGCGTTTGCCCCGGAAGTTTTTCATCGGATTTGATGCGGGCTATTATAATCAGCAAATCAATCACGATTCAAACGATCTCATAATATTCGGAATAACATCGGCGTCAAATATCATTGGCGGTGTTGCAACGATTGTTTGTTCCTTGATTATGTTGATGAATATAAACATTGCGATGGCGATTGCCTGTCTAGCCTGCATCGTTACGGGGGCAGTAGTTTATCGATTGTTTAGCGGGCTGCTGTTCAATCGAGGCTTTGAGTTTCAAGAAAAGACCGCTGCTTTCTATGGGACTCTCCAGAGCCAGCTGGAGAGCGTCTCCTTTCTTCGTCGCCATTCATTATTCGATTTCTATTCCTTGAGGCTGCAGAAGGCTTTCGATGGTCTTTATCCAGCTATATTGGCTAACCAAAAAGCCGGATCACGGTTCGAACTTGCGAATCAGTTGATTTTTTCCTTTGCGCAGTTCTGTTTGCTCGCGATTGGAGGCTGTGAGATTGTCGCAGGCAAAATGCCGGTTGGTTTTCTGCTGACGGCATTGAGCTATTATTCGAGCGCCAATTCTGCTCTGGTGAACTTGCTTTCTTGGGGCAAAAGCTACCAGGCGAGCAAGGTGAGCGCCCAACGCCTTAAGCGCCTTTGGGCAATGGATGAAGAGGTGAACGGTTCTGTCCGCATTGGCTCTCCTGTTTCACTTGTGTGCAAGGGCCTGTCGATTTGTCGCCCTGATACCGATCGAATCATAGATTATCCAGAGCTCATCTCGCTTAATCGAGGGGTCTTATACGGCGTGTCGGGCGCAAACGGAAGCGGGAAAAGCACGCTTCTCGATGGCATAGCTGGTCTATATCCCGATGATTGCGTTGGGACTATTGCTTATGACGAGGTTGATTTGAGTCAGATTGATTCTATAAATCTACGCTCGTATGTCGTTGGTATTGCCGAGCAAGAACCTGATATCGTTAACGGAACACTCAGAGAGAATCTGACGCTACTCGCGGGCGATAATTGTCCAATTTTTGAAGTCGGGCGACTTGTAGACCAGTTTGGTCTGACCAAACTGGTCTCAACACTTCCCAATGGTCTTGATGGGGTGCTGGACGAGCAAAACCATAATATATCGGGTGGTGAGAAGCAGAAGATTGCGATTATTCGTGTTTTGCTTAAGGACTCACCCGTCATGTTATTCGATGAACCGACGTCGGCTCTTGACGGAGCGAGTAGGTCAGCGTTCATTGATATTCTGCAACAGAAGAAAGAGGATCATATAGTGGTTGTTGTCTCGCATGATCCCGAGTTGCTTGAGGCTTGCGACGAAGTGATTGAGCTGTAGACGCCGGAAGGTTAGCCCATTTGAGTCTTAATTTCTGCCATGGTGGAAAGCTGTTCGAGGTTGGTGCTTACCGGAAAATGTAAGCCACTACACCTCCCGGTAAGGCATTGCTGCGCTCTTATGGATGCTATACTAAGTCCAGGATGATGTATAGCAACCTGAAGGATGAGGCATGGAAGCCGAATTGCTCGATAAAAAATCTATTCAGATGAACGTGCGCATAGATCGCCAGCTCAAAGAAGCCGGAGATGCCGTTCTGGCGCATATTGGCATGACGCCGTCAAAAGCCGTTCGGACACTTTGGGAGTATCTGGTCGTTAACGGACGCATGCCCTCGAAGGGAGACGCGGCGGCTCCGGTTTCTGACGGAGTGGAGCCCCGGCGCATGGAATCAAGGGCCGCGCAAGGCAGCCATATCGTTCGCGATTCGTGCCTCAAATACGGCATCCCCATCCCTGAGTTCTCGGGAGACTATGACGACCTCTATGAGGAGGCCATGGCGGAGCGCTATCCCGAGTGGGTGGAACTATGAGCACAGAAGGCGTCCTCAAGCTGTTAATCGATACCAACGTATGGATGGATTACTTTTCTGGCAGGTCCGACCGTACGGCAAATGTCGTCCATCTGATCGAGATTGCCGACGCCTCGGAGCGGATTGCCCTGTTTGCCTCGTCGCTTTCGGTCAAAGACGTTTCATATCTTGTCTCGGCGGCAATCAAGCAGGAGTGCCGAAGAAAGACTGGCTCACTGAGTGATAACGCCATTGCGGCGGCAGATGAAACGGCCTGGGCATGCGTTCGACAGATGCGCGAGCTAGCCCTCATCACCCCGGTCGGTGCAGACGAGGTCTTCGACTCCTTTGTGTTCAAGTATCATCACAACGACTTTGAGGACGACCTGATGCTGGGCGTCGCCAATCGCATCGATGCCGATTACGTCGTGACGGAGGACAAGAATCTCATTAAACATACCAATGGCGTATGCATAAACGTTGATCAAGCGTTGAGGTTGGTTGAAGGGTCCAACGTCCCTTCGGCGAGGCCCGTCTAACCTGCTTTATCTTAATAAAGTGGCGTTTCCCCGCCGTTAGCCGATGATGCAAGGGCGCTCGGCGTTTTCGACTGGTTTATGCACGCAAAGTCTGGGAATATACAAGTCGCATGTCTTACTGTCTAACCAGTTGCGCCAAGGAGGCACCATGGATTACAAGATCACCGGCTACGAGCCCGCCCAACTGTTCCATTTCTTTGAGGAGGTCAGCGCGATCCCCCGTGGGTCTCGCAACGAGAAGGGCATCAGCGATTTCCTGGTTGCGTTTGCCAAGGAGCGCGGCCTCGATGTGTACCAGGACGAGGTCTACAACGTCATCATTCGCAAGCCCGCTTCTGCCGGCGCCGAGAATGCCCCGACCGTGATGCTGCAGGGCCACATCGATATGGTGTGCGACAAGTTGGGCTCCGTTGAGCACGACTTTACGACCGACGGTATCGACCTGGTCGTCAAGGACGGCGTCCTCACCGCTAACGGCACCACCCTGGGCGCCGACAACGGTATCGCCGTCGCTCTGATGCTCACTGTTCTCGATGACGATTCGATCGTTCACCCCGCCCTCGAGTGCGTATTCACCACCGACGAGGAGACTGGCCTGGTCGGCGCCGAGACGCTCGACAAGTCCCAGATTAGCGCCCGCACCATGATCAACCTCGACTCCGAGGAAGAGGGCGTTGCCACCGTCAGCTGCGCCGGCGGCGTCGTCGTTACCTACACCTGCCCGATCGCGCGCGAGCGCAAGACCGGCAGCGCTCTCACGCTCGACATCTCCGGCCTGCTGGGTGGTCACTCCGGCTCCGATATCAACCTGGAGCGCGGCAACGGCAACCTCATCATGGCCCGTATCATCGACCGCCTGATGGTCGCCGGCGAGCCCGCCATCGTCAGTTTTAACGGCGGCACCAAGGACAACGCCATCAACCGTGAGTGCAAGGCCGAGCTGGTTTACGCCGACCACGCTGCCGCCGAGGCCGCGGCCCAGATTGCAAAGGACATCATCGCCGACGTCACTGCCGAGCTCGAGGTCTTCGACCCCGGCTTTACCTGCACCGTCGAGATTGCCGACGACGCCGAGGTCGAGGCCATGGACCAGAAGTCCGCGCTTGCCCTCATCCGCGCCCTGCGTCTTGCCCCTAACGGCGTGATTCGCCGCAACGTCGCCACCGACGGCTCCGTCGAGGTTTCCTCCAACATCGGCGTGGTTGCCACTTCTGACGACGAGGTCAAGATCATGCTGTCCCCGCGCTCCTCGATCACTTCGCTGCAGAACGAGTTCAAGGATCGCCTCCAGACGCTGGCCGATGTCTTGGGCTTCGACGCCAAGTTCGAGTTCGAGTATCCCGGCTGGAGCTATGCCGAGCATTCGCCGGTCCGCGACGTCTTTGTCGAGAGCTATCGCGAGCTCTTTGGTTCCGAGCTGCGCATCGAGTCCATTCACGCCGGCCTTGAGTGCGGCCTGTTTGCCGAGGCCCTGCACGGCCTGGACGCCATCGCCGTGGGCCCGACGCTCTCCGATGTCCACACCCCGGACGAGAGCATGGAGCTCGCCTCTGCCGAGCGCTTCTACGAGCTGCTCATCGACGTCCTCAAGCGCCTCGCTGCGTAAAGGTTGCGCTAGCAGCAGTCCGAGCCACGTGCTAGCGGATTGCAAATGACATTACGAGAGGGGACATCCGAGCTTTTGCGACGGGTGCCCCCTCCTTTCTTTTAAGAAATGGGAAATTGCGAACGTCTAGCCCATATCCGCCTTGATGAGGTTGAGGGTGCGCTTGCAGTTTTCGCGGACGGGGCCGAGCATATGCTCGCGTAGGTCCGCCATGCCGGGCAGGTCGGCATATTCATCCATGATCTCTTCCATGCAAATGGGCACCTCGTAGGCGAGGTCCATCATGGTCGCAAAGCAAAACTTCTCGGATAGCCCGGCGTCGGTGAGCGCCGCCTCCAGCGCGGGGTCGCCCATACCGTGATATCGGCGGATAGCGCCTGGACCGATGCGTCCCACACGGTTTTCGCCGCCAACGCTCATGGCAAGGCGCGCCCGGCGGCGCATGCGCTCGTACGCCAAGCCCGACGCGACATCGTACATTCGAGCCATCATGGCTGCGCCGTCGTTTCCAAGGAGCAGGGAATAGTTTTTCGCGTGCGCATCCGGTGCGCCGATGATGGCGTTAAAGAAAAGTATCTGCGTAAACAGATACAGGTTAAGTTGATGGTGGCTCGTATTTACGAGGAGCTCTTGAATGTCGCGGGTGGTCGGGCCGCCGTCTGCCGTGTACTTTTGGGCGGGCATCACCCCAAGTGCCTGACAGAGGTCTTCTTGATGTAGGCGCCTGATCGTTCCGTCTTTGACTTTCACGCGGTCATAGCGCTCAACAATGAGGGCAGGTTCGTCCTCAAACATACGATATTCGACGTTTGCCGTTGCGATGCCGGCGCGCTGGGCGCTTTTCATGCAGACAAACTCATTGAGAGCCTCGAGTTTAAATCCGATAACGCCATTTTTGAAAATATGCGTCGTGGGCGAGGAGCCCATGCATTCGCACCAGCGGCCGTTTATGAACGCGAGCGCGAACTTGCCCTGGTTGCCTCCAAGTGACCAACTTTCATCTAGACCCATCCACGATGCATCGCGGTCATCTCTGATCGACTTGAGACGAAGAGCAATTTCGTGGTTGTCTATAGGGCGGTATTCGCCAGCGCGATGCAGGACGGCGTCGGTATCTTCTTCGGCACAAAACTGCACGCCGCCCGGACAGTCGAGTCCGATATGGCTGAGCAACGCAACGGGATTGTTGGGCCTAACGTCGAATTCGGCGGCAATCGCTTTTCGTTGGTCCTCGCTGTCGGGTAGAAGGCCAAACAGGTACGGATTCATGACCTGTTGTCCGTATGTGCGATTCGATACGGGTATGTTGGTCGATAGGGCTGGCCCGTCATAGTCATGATCGTAGGTAAAGCTGATAAGACCGTTCTCATCTTGCGTGAGCGTTCCAGCAGGCACGCCGCAAATAATGGTCCGAAGTGATGTTCTGGCCATTGGCTATTTCCCTTCGGGCATGGCTTGGCTAGATGCGTTTGTGGCAATCGAGACTCCGAGATTGGACATGGCGAAATCGGCGAAGACCTCGTCGTAGAGTGCGGATGTAAAGGGGGCATCTGCAAGAGCCGGAATGGTTGTGCTGCGACGGTTGCGATGATGAAGACGTTGGGCGTGATGGCGTCTGGAGGTGCTGCAAGGTTGATCAGCATGCGGGGCGTCGACTGGTTGCTCATTTTTCGTTTCGCCTATATCCCCTTGAGCGGCGAGCGCCAGTCCAAGAGCACCGAAAACTGCCAGCAGCTTGTCGAGCCGAATGCCCGTGGCATCTCCCAGCTCGAGCGATGCGAGCAGGCGTTCCGAAACACCGGCTTTTTTAGCGAGGGTCGCACGGGTGATCCCTTGCGCCTCGCGTGCCTGGCGCACGTAGACGCCAGCTTGGCGCGGTGTGGTGATGGGAAGGGTGTCCACGGCGATCTCCTAACGTGCAGACTTTTGCATATTAGTATGACATGCAAAAGTCTGCACGAAAAGGCCTCATGCAAAACTCTGCATAAGGCCTTGTGCTGGCGTTGAGTTTTGAGCGATTGTGCTTGGCGTTACAGCGCCAAAATCCCCAGATGCTCAAGCAAGATCTTAAGCCCGATGAGGATGAGCACGACGCCACCCACGATGGTGGCGGGTTTTTCGTAGCGCGCGCCAAAGGTGTGGCCGATCGCTACGCCGGCGACGGAGAAGATAAACGTTGTGATGCCGATAAGCGATACAGCGGGAACGATGTCAACCGAGAGCGCCGCAAACGAGATGCCCACGGCTAGGGCGTCGATTGAGGTGGCGATGGCGAGGATCAGGTACTCGCCCAGGTCGATTTTTTCGGCATCCTTGTCGTCGCCTTCATCCTCGTCCTCGGTAAAGGCTTCCCACAGCATTTTGCCGCCGATGAAGGCGAGCAGGATAAAGGCGATCCAATGGTCGATGGGTCCGATGATGCCCATGAATTGACTGCCGAGCGCCCATCCTATTTCGGGCATGCCGGCCTGAAAGCCGCCAAAGAACAGGCCGAGCACTACGGCGACTTTAAGGTTGATTTTCTTCATGCCAAGGCCCTTGCAGATGGAAACGGCAAAGGCGTCCATCGAAAGGCCAACGGCGAGCAGCACGAGCTCTGCGAGTCCCATAGTCTGGCTCCCTCTCTGCGGGCGAGCCCGATTACGCGACTACTCCCTCATTTATATGAGACCCGATGCTACCACATGAGCAGTCAAAGGAGCCCCGTCCCAAATGAGCTACCTAAGCTGTGTTCGCTCATTCTGTAAGCATCGGATTTCGCAAGCGCCGCAGGGACAAACCGTGAGAAACTATTTAGCGTTTATGGAGCGTATACGATGGGAGCGATGCCTTGGATAAGAACGAGCTGCAAAAGCGTATGGAACAGGCCATTCGCCTGACTGCCCCCGGCCAGCCGATCCGCACCGCCCTCGACATGATCATCGCCGGTCACCTGGGCGCCCTTATCTGCGTCGGCGACACCGAAAACGTGCTCGCTGCCGGTAACGACGGCTTCCCGCTCAACATTTCGTTCACCTCGAACCGTCTGTTCGAGCTCTCCAAGATGGACGGTGCCATCGTCATCGACGGCGACCTCACCCAGATCCTGCGCGCCAACTTCCACCTCAATCCCGATCCCTCGCTTGCCACGAGCGAGACGGGCATGCGTCACCGCACCGCCGCTCGCATGTCGGTGCTCACCGATGCCATCGTGATCTCGGTTTCGGCCCGTCGTGCCGTCGTCAACGTGTACGTTCACGGCAAGAGCTACGAGATCCAGCCCGTCACCACCATCATGAGCTCGGTCAACCAGCTCGTCGCCACGCTCCAGACTACCCGTCAGTCGCTCGATCGCTCCCTGCTGCGCCTGACGGCACTCGAGCTGGACGACTACGTCACGCTCGCCGACATCACTGGCATCTTCTCGAGCTTCGAGATCATGCAGCAGGCAAAGACCGAGCTTAAGGATTGCATCGTCAAGCTGGGCAACCAGGGCAAGCTCGTGCAGATGCAGCTCGAGCAGCTCGCCGGCTCCAGCATGGATACCGAGTACGACCTGATGATTCGCGACTATGCAAGTGATTCTTCCGAGGCTAATGCCGAGAAGATTCGTGCAGAGCTCGCTCGCATGACGCCTAAGGACCTGTCCGACCCGCAGCACGTGGCGGCAGTTCTGGGTTACGACGATCTGGACGAGGACTCCGTCATGACGCCGCTGGGCCTGCGCACGCTTTCGCGTGTGTCCGTCGTGCGCGACGGCGTGGCCGAGAAGATCGTCGACGAGTACGGCTCGCTGCAGGAGCTCATGGACGACATCAGCGAGGATCCGGAGCGCCTAGGCGACTTTGGCGTCAACAACCCTGCCATTCTTGCGGACTCGCTGTACCGCATGAAGGGTACCAAACAGGGGAACGCATAATGGCGCCCGTATGCGCCGTGGTCGTTGCCGGTGGCAGCGGCCAGCGCTTTGGAAATCCCGGCGGCAAGCAGCTCGTTAACGTGGCGGGCCGTCCGCTCATGAGCTGGTCCATCCGCGCGTTCGACCGGAGCGACAAGGTCGGCCACATCGTGGTGGTGTGTCCTGCCGAGCGCCGTGCCGAGATGCGCCGCCTGGCCATCGACCCGTTTGACTATGACACGCCCATCAGCTTTGCCGATGCCGGCGCGACCCGTCAGGATTCCACCCGTGCCGGCGTGCATGCGGTTCCGGCGGGTTTCGAATATGTCGCCATCCACGATGGTGCTCGTCCGCTCATTACGACCGAGGCCATCGACCACGCTATCGACGTGCTCATGGGCGACCGCTCGCTCGACGGTGTCGTGTGCGGTCAGCCCGCGATCGACACACTCAAGATCGTCGACGGCGACAACATCGTCGAGACGCCGCCGCGCGAGCTGTACTGGGCTGCGCAGACGCCGCAGATTTTTAGCGTCGACGCCATGAAGCGCGCTCACGCCGCTGCTATCGCCGAGGGTTTTATCGGTACCGACGATTCATCGCTGGTCGAGCGCATGGGTGGGCGCGTCCGCTGCGTCCAGAGCCCACGCGACAACCTTAAGGTGACGGTGCCCGAGGACCTGCGTCCCGTAACCGCGATTCTGCTCGGTCGCATGGCCGAGGGAGAGGACCTTCCCCATGTTCAGTAACCTGCGCATTGGCCATGGCTACGACGTTCACCGTCTGGTGGAGGGGCGTCGATGTATCATCGGCGGTGTCGACATTCCCTACGAGCGCGGCCTGCTGGGCCACTCGGATGCCGATGTGCTCGCGCACGCCTTGGCCGACGCCATTCTGGGCGCCTGCCGCGGGGGAGACATCGGCAAGCTATTCCCCGATACCGACCCCGCCTATGAGGGTGCCGATTCGATGGTGCTGCTCGCTCGCGTGATGGACTATGCGCGCGAGCTGGGCTTCGAGTTTGTCGATGCCGATTGCACCATTGCCTGCCAGCAGCCTAAGATCACCCCGCACCGCGATGCCATGCGCGCCAACCTTGCCCATGCCCTGGGTGTTGACGTCGAAAACGTGGGCGTCGCCGCCACTACGACCGAAAAGCTCGGTTGGGAAGGCCAGGGCGAGGGAATCGGCGCCTGGGCCGTCTGCCTGCTACAGAAAACCGTTAAGGAGTAACGAATGCGTATCTACAACAGCGCTACCCATAAAAAGGAAGAGTTCCAGCCCATCGAGTCCGGAAAGGTCCGCATGTACGTGTGCGGCCCCACGGTCTACGACAACATCCACATCGGCAACGCCCGCACGTTCATCAGCTTTGACGTGATTCGTCGCTGGCTCATCGCGAGCGGCTACGAGGTCACATTCGCCCAGAACCTCACCGATGTCGATGACAAGATCATCAAGCGCGCCAACGAGCAGGGCCGTACCGCCGCCGAGGTTGCGACGGAGTTCTCCGACAAGTTTATCGGCGTTATGCGCGCCGCCAACGTGCTCGATCCCGATGTGCGTCCTCGCGCCACCAAGGAGATCGGCCCCATGATCGCCATGATCAAGACGCTCATCGAGCAGGGCCATGCCTATGCCGCCGATAACGGCGACGTGTACTTTGCCGTGCGCAGCGATCCCAACTACGGCCAAGTCTCGGGCCGCAACATCGACGACCTTATGGTGGGTGCGCGCATCGAGGAGAACGAGGACAAGAACGACCCGCTCGACTTTGCCCTGTGGAAGGCCGCCAAGCCCGGCGAGCCCAGCTGGCCGAGCCCCTGGGGCGAGGGCCGTCCCGGTTGGCACACCGAGTGCGCCGCCATGGTGCATCGCTACCTGGGCACTCCGATCGACATCCACGGCGGCGGCTCCGACCTTGCCTTCCCGCATCATGAGAACGAGTGCGCCCAGGCCACCTGCGCCTGGCACCAGGGCTTCTCCAACACCTGGATGCACACGGGCATGCTGCTGGTAGACGGCGAGAAGATGTCCAAGTCGCTCGGCAACTTCTTTACGCTGGCCGAGGTCCTCGAGCAGCACTCTGCCGCGGCCCTGCGTCTGCTGATGTTGCAGACGAGCTATCGCTCGCCGCTCGACTTTTCTTGGGAGCGCCTGGAGGGTGCCGAGAACTCGCTCACGCGTATCGCCGGTACGGTCGAGAACCTGCGCTGGGCCGCGAACCATGCGACGGCCGATGCCGATGAGGCAGCATCTGAGGCGTTTGCCGCCAAGGCCGCCGATACCCGTGCCACCTTTAAGGAGTGCATGGACGACGACTTTAACACCGCTGGTGCCATGGGTGCCGTCTTTGGCTTTGTGACCGAGTGCAACCAGTACCTGGAGCAGGCGGGCGATGCTGCCGACAAGGCCGCCGCGCTTGCCGCCGCCGACACGCTGGCCGAGCTGCTCGATACGCTTGGCGTTGAGCTCCCCGAGCCCAAGGTCGAGCTGCCGCTGGGCCTGCTGGGCGTTGCCGCCGGCCTGGTTGCCTACACGGGTGACGACGTGGACGAGGCCGCTGCCAAGATTCTCGAGGCCCGCGCCGAGGCCCGTGCCGCCAAGAACTGGGACCTGGCTGACGCCATCCGTGACCAGCTCAAGGACCTGGGCCTCACCATTGAGGATACCGCCGCCGGCACCCGTATCAAATCTCTCTAATCCCCGCGGGTTTCCCAAGCACCCGACCGCCCGAGCCACGGCACCTTGCCTTTCAATCGTCGGGCATGACCTCAAGGTCTATGCCCTCCTCTTTCAAGGCAATCTGCCGCACCTCGGGCGGTCGGTCTATTTGTTTCGTTTGATAGTTGTATTTAGGAGGTCGCTTTATGGCCGACAATCGCAAGCGTGTATCGCGTGGAGGCAAGCATGCTGCTTCTGGCTCGCGTCCGATTCGCCGCAACGACCGCGCTGCCGCTCCCAAGGGCCAGCGCGAGCGCTCCCAAACCCAGGCTGCGCGTCCGCAGCGAGATCGCAACCGCGACAACGTTCAGGTCCCCAAGGGCGAGTTTATCGAAGGTCGCCGTGCTGCCGCCGAGGCGCTACGCACTGGTTTTCCCATCAAGTGCGCGCTCATCGCCGAGGGCGGGGAGCGCGATGCCGCCCTGTCTCGTCTGGTCGACGACCTCAACGCTGCAGGCGTCCGCATTAAGTATGTGCCGCGCGCGCAGCTCGATGCGCTGTCGAGTCATGGCGCTCATCAGGGCATCGCACTCGAGGTTGGCAACTTCCCCTATGCTGATGTCGCCGATATTCTCGACCGCGCAGGCGAGGGCCCGGCACTTGTCGTGGTGCTCGACCACGTGACTGACGACGGCAACTTTGGCGCCATCGTGCGCTCCGCCGAGGTTGTGGGCGCGGCGGGCGTCGTCATTGCCAATAAGCGTGCCGCCGGCGTGACCGTGGGCAGCTATAAGACCTCAGCCGGTGCCGTCATGCATCTGCCTATCGCGCAGGTTCCCAATATCGCCCGTGCGCTCGACGATTTTAAGGCCGCTGGTTTTTGGGTGGGCGGTGCTTCCGAGCACGCCGAAGGCAGTTGCTGGGATGCTCCTTTCGAGGGCCGCGTGGCGCTCGTCATGGGCTCCGAGGGCGACGGCATCTCGCGTCTGGTGCTCGAGAAATGCGACTTTTTGACCAAGCTTCCCCAGCGCGGTATGACCGAGAGCCTCAATGTTGCCCAGGCGACCACGGCGCTGTGCTTTGAGTGGCTGCGCCGCAACGCCGGCGAGCTGATGGGGGAGGAGTAGCGCATGTCCAAAAAGAACCGTGCCAAGTCCAAGGCCAAGCGCTTTGGCGAGGGCTCGGCCAAGCCGATTGTTTCGGCCGCGACCTATGGCGTGGGCGGCAATGCGTTTGCGCAGGCTATCGCCGACCCAGTCTCGACGGTGCACTCCAACAAGCCCGAGCTGCTGGTGGTCGACGGTTACAACGTGATCCACTGCACGCCGCGCTACGAAAAGCTCGTGTACGACCATTCCGACGATCCGTATTCCAGCGACGTTCACGATATGGCGCGCACGGCGCTCATTAATGACGTAGCTGCGTTTGCCCAGGGCCGCTACGAGGCCGTGATCGTATTTGACGGCGCGGGCAATATCTCCAGCGAGCGCCCCAACCTACCGGCCCGCGGTGTGCGCATTGAGTTTTCGCCGACGGGTGTTTCGGCCGATACCGTGGTGCAGAAGCTCTGCATCGAGGCGCGCGAGGAAGGCCGCGCGTGTTCTGTAGTGTCGAGCGACGGCACGATCCAGGCCGTCGTCATGGGCAAGGGCGTTACGCGCATCTCGAGCCGTATGCTGGTGGACGAGATCAAACAGATCGACAACGACGTGCACGAGGCCGAGGAAGCTCCACAAATCAAGATGACTCTGGGCAGTCGCCTGAGCCCCGATGCCCTGGCCAAGCTCAAGGCCCTGCGCGGGAGGTAGGGAAGTTGGCGGGGCAATGCTGCCTCGCTAACTCCATTCAGCGATGTCGATCATTCTTTCGAGGCGCCACGTTAGCGCCTCTTTTAGATATGGCAGCCTTGCCGTGAGCGCGTCGTTTCTGGAAAGAATCTCGATTGCCTCGTCAACGAAGCCTTCGAGTTTGTCGCAGCCAAACCAGCCCATGTCCTCGACGAGCAACATTTGTTTGGCGGGGCTTGAATGAAATTGTGCGCTGGTAAAACTGTGCTCTCCCGCCCTAAGCTCCTCTAGTGATATGTTGCACCAGAGCGATGAGCCCGAATCGAAGATGGGGGCAGGTCTGCAAGCTTGCGTGTTTACGTTTCGCACGAGGCCGAAGTTGCGCCAATGACGATCGTAGTTGGCAATGATGTCGTCACATACGATCATGCGGTCAAGGGCGTCTTTTATATCTGTCGCTCCAAGCTCTTCGCAGTTTGCTACATACCGTTCGTAATCGGTTAGTCGCTCGTCTGCATTTGCATGCTGGTTTACATAGAACGCAGGGACATATTCTTCTTCGTCAGTTAAGAAGACATTGCATGTGCTCAAGGCGGAAGTACCCGCGCCTTCGAGCGAGTAAGGCACATAATCGCAGGCGTTTAGGATGCGACGGTGGAGTGCGGTCGCCACCATCTCGTTATAGGGTTCCTGGTTTAGATGCGCACCTGCCTTGTGGAGGATTCGACGGTCACCCTCGCATGTCCAGTACTTTTGAAGATTGCCGTCCGAGGTGTTGTCGGGCTTGGCAGCAGCTGCCTTGCCCTCTGGGGCGAAGGGTGCAATGGTTAGCGAGACGTCATCAAAAGCATTATTGAAGAAATTGATATCTTTCCACGCGAGACCGGAGTCTTGGGGCCTAATCCAATACTGGTCGGATAAGGAGAGGCCAAGATTTCGCTGTACGAGTTCATCGGGAACATCAACTGCGGCTTCTGCAAGCAGGGAGGCTAGCCCAATGCGTGCGAGCGGGATACCGCGGCCACGCCACCAAGTGCGGAAAGAGTCGAGCGATATGGGGCTATTAGGGCCAAATACTCCAATAGGGGCGTGGGCGTAATCGATGTCGGCGCCGATATGGGTAAAGTCTTTTCGCGATGTGCTGTAGACCAGCTGAGCGACTTCGTGCGTGCGATTCATGAGGGTGAACGTGATCTCGCTCTTACCGTGGCCGCGGCGGGGACGTCCCCCCGTTTTGGTCACGGAACGGAGTCGCGTGTCGACGCTGTCTTTGTCGATGAGCCATACACCAGAAGCCTTGCGGGCATCAAGTGCTCCGTTTTTTATGAGCTCCTGCACCCTGCGCGGAGTGATGCCGAGCAGCTCGGCGGCTTCCTTGGTAGTAAGCATCACGAAACCCTTCGTCAAAACGAATAGTTTTATATATAGCAATTGTAATTAAAACTATTCGTTCTGACGAATGGTTTTGAGATTGAGGGCGAACCGACAGAAATGAACGGGCCTGGTACCTGTTGTTGCTGGATTTTGCATATTTGTATAACGCCGTGTGGCCTGTTGCGCCCCGTCCGTAATTCCTTTATCCTTAACAGGCTTCGCGCGAAAGCGCCAAGTGTGCCAGTGTGGCGCAACGGTAGCGCAACTGATTTGTAATCAGTGGGTTGCAGGTTCGATTCCTGTCACTGGCTCCATGAGAGTTTCGGGTTCTGTCTCTATATGGGACAGAGCCCGTTTCTATTTAGGTGGTGCGCCATCGGGTTAGCGCCCATCCCGTTTTTGGTTTGTCTCGTCCTCCAGTTTGTCTAAATCTGTAACACCAAGACCGATATTTGGCATCTAACTGTTACAGATTGAGATGAAACTTAGGGTGTTTTAGGAATATCTTGATCTGTAACATGTAGAAGCGGAATAGGCCTCTTGCTGTTACAGATCGAGACAAGGGCGGGTGCGGACCTGGATGTTCTGCTCGAGCGTGGATTTCTGGACACGCGAGAGAAGAAAATCTTCCGACCGGAGAACGAGCGTGGATAATTAACTTGGATAGGGAGCTAAGGTAAACACCGATTGTCTATCGAAGGCTTTAGAAACAACGACCCCGATTTCATTGTGGAATCGGGGTCGTTTGTGCCTGAGGAATCCGAATGGATTAATCGAGCTCCTAAGGGACTTCTTGGGTTCTTGCTAATGGTCTGCCGAGGATGTCCCCAATGCAAGCAGCGGGCATCTACTCAATATAGTTGGGATTCTTCTTGATGATCACGCGTGCAGCGATGAACGAGACAACGATGGCGATGACGGCGACAACGCACGCCAGTACGAAGTTGCCCATGGATCCATCGGGAGCGATAAAGATCAGCGCAGAAAGAAGACCGGGGCATGCTCCCGCAACATACTCCTTCAGGACGAAGATGCCTGCAGGGAGTCCCGCGCAGAGGGCGCCGATTGCTGTGCCGACAAGCAGGCGGGGACGCTCGATGAGGCAGCCGTAAAATGCGGGCTCAGTTACGCCACAGAGTGCGGTGACGGCAACCGTGGTGACCATACCTCTCTTCTCCTTGTTGCCTTTCATTGCAGTTGCCAAGGCGAGACTCGTGCCGCCAATGCAGAGGTTTGAGATGAAGCCAAAGATGATGGGCGCCCAGCCGAGCTGCGCCAAGCTCGTAACTTCGATCGCGATGTAGGCCTTATCAAGACCGAGCATGACAAAATAGGGGTTAAGGGCTGCAAGGATTGGAGTAGCGATAAATGCCACGTTATCCATGAGCCACGTGGCGGCATCACTCAGCGCGTAGCCCATCATGCTGCCGGCGGGGCCGAGGATAATCAGCTCAACAGGCACGACGATGAACATGGTGAGCAGCGGCTTCAAGAACAGTTTGGTAATGTCGGGGATGATTTTCTGAAGACCGCGATCAACAAAGTACATGAACACAACGCCCAGTACGATTGGCACCACCGTGCTCGAGTAGTCATTCGTCGGGATGGGGATGCCAAGAAAGTCGAGACCCTCAGCACCGCTAATAGACGAGCTAATCATGATTGCGCCCAGCAGTGCGCCCATGATAGGCTGCATTTTCATGACGGCGGCGAGCTGATAGCCGAGGTAAACGGGCAGGAAGCTAAATGAGGCGCTGAAGATCGCCAGCAGAACCTGGGCGGTTCCGCTATCGGTGCTCAATCCACAATAATTGACCAGGAGATTCTTGATCGAAAGAATGAGTCCGCCAACGATGAGCGCCGGGACGATGGGCATGAATACCTGTGCAGAGACGTTCCCGAATTTCTCAATCAAGCCCATGGCGGTGTTACCGCTTTTAATGCCTTCTGCAAGGTCTTTGGCGGTTTGGGCATCGTCGGCAACCGTGCCACCGCCGACTTCGATTCCCGCGAAGTCGAGGAAGTCGTTGTAGGCCTCGGTGACGTTGGGGCCGATGATCACCTGAAGCTGGCCACCGCTGACTACTGCCCCGAGCGCCTGGTCAGCCGATTTGGCGAGCTGGAGATCGATGATCGAGGTGTCTCGTGCGTCGATGCGAAGGCGCGTCGCACAATGAGTTACCGATGTAATGTTCTCTTTGCCGCCAACAGCCTTTAGGACTGTTTCGGACATTGCCTGATATTTCATCTCTTTCTCCTAACCTTCCTGCTCCTGATACTTCGAGATAAGGTCTCGGTACCAATACCAGCTCTTTTTGGGGGTGCGCTCCAGATTGTTCTCGAAGTCGATATGGACAAGTCCGTATCGTTTTTCGTAGCCGTTGATCCAGCTATACAGATCCATCGTCGACCAGAGGTAGTAGCCCTCAACGCGCGCGCCGTCGCGCTTAGCCCTCATCATGTGCTCGATGAACTGGCCCAGAAGCTCGATGCGGTCATCATCGTGGATTATTCCGTCTGCGTCTGGTTGCTCATAGGCGCCATGTCCGTTTTCCGTAATAAAGATGCGGGGCGCGTCATAGCGCTCGTGGACATCCATGATGGTTGAATACATGCAACTTGGGAGTATTTCGCGGCCCCATTTATTGCGGGGAACATTGCTGTCGCGGGCGCTTTCAAACAAGGGCGCAATGCATTTTCCTTCGACCTTTTTGCTCGAACCGCCCTTATTGTTCGCCGAAACGGCAAGCTCTCCACCGTGCCAGTCGGTTACATACTCTCGGCAATACACGTTGAGTCCAATAAAATCCACTTTACCGTCTCTGAATTCTTCTACGTCATTTGGGGATCGATAGAGCGAGACGCCAAGTTTTTCAAGGATTTCGTCCATTTCTGGCGGCAGTTGACCCTGAAGTGCTGGTGCCAGAATCATGCGATTGGCGAAAAAGTCTGCGTATCGAAATACGTCATCGGGGTGCTCGGTTGCCGGGTCGAGTTCGACAACGCCGCCATCGTGGACGGCGCCGATGATGCCGTCGTAGCCCATTTGACGATATGCTCGGACTGCGAGTGCGCTTGCGCGCATCAGGTTGTACTGAAACTGCATGTACGACTGAACGTCGAGCGATCGATTGGGGGGATAGTTGCCCAACATGTTTACGCAGTAGCTGTAGAAATGCGGCTCGTTAACGGTAGCCCAGATTTTGACGCGGTCTCCAAAGCGCTCAAAGCAAATCTTGGCGTATTTGCAGAACCACTCTGCCATATCGTTGTTCAGCCATCCGCCTTTGCAAGCAAGCGTGAATGGCAGATCGTAATGGAACAGCGTAACGTTGGGCTCTATGCCATTTTCGAGGCAGCAATCAATGACCCGATTATAAAAATCGATACCCTTTTCATTCACTTCACCGATACCCGTGGGGATGATTCGACTCCATGAAAGAGAGAAGCGATAGGTGTTTTGTCCGCCTTCTTTCATCATGCGGATATCTTCTTCATAGCGATGGTAGAAGTCGCAAGATACATCACCGTCAACATGGTTGATGTTCTTATTGCTTGTGTGGTTAAAGAAATCCCACTCGCCAAGGCCTTTGCCGTCTTCGTTCCAGGCACCCTCGCACTGATAAGACGCCGTGGCGGAACCCCAGAGAAACGGGATGTTGTTCACGTTGCCCATGAATCCCCTTTCCATCATTCAACACGGTGGATACGTGTGGCGGAATTACGATTAAGATGACGTCAACTGATTTGAATCATAGGAGAACGACCAAAGCTGTTTGATTCAATAAATGAACTATGATTTCGAGGAGAGCGGAAAGAGGGATCACGTGAATATCAATGACTTCGATGTGCTCAATCGCATTAGCTCCATCATCAACAGCGAGTTTGGGTCAAACGATGCCGCCATCGCTCGATATCTCATCGCTCACATTAGGCGTTCGAGCGAAATCAATGTTGCCACAATAACCCGCGATGCATTCGTGACCCGTTCCGCTGTTCGTCGTTTCTGCAATCGATTGGGCTACCAGTCTCTTAGCGATTTGAAAGAATCATTTACTCAATCAGTCTTTCCAAGCGACTTAAGCCATCGAGAGGAGGAATTTGGCTACGAGGAGTACAGGGCAGAGCTCGGCGTTCGCATGATCGAGATGTTCGCTGAGGTTGAAAGCGGCGTGTCCGATATCGCTATTAAGCACCTTGCCGACGAAATTGATGGCCATAAAAACGTTGAAATCTGGTGCACCAATAATGTGAGCGCCAATCTCGTACGATTTCAGCAGGAAATGTTTTATGCGGGCAAGATAGTTCGCATAGTTGCTGGGGCTAACGTCGCGGAATTGAAAAACATGGGAGACGCTTCGCAGTCATTGATAATTCTCGTATCGGTCTCCGGGCTATTTGCGTCCCAGGCGCGTGAGTATCTTGATTGCCGTTCGGGCAGGAAGATTCTAATTACTGCGTTTAGCAACGATGACAAATCGAGGTCTTTTGACCGTGTATATCGTCTTGGTAATGCGGGAAACGGAATTGACCGACTCGGCGTTTATTCGAAATACGCCATGACCTATTTCTTCGACTTGCTATCGTCGTGTTACTTGAGTCGCTACCCCTGCACCAAGGGGGAGCCGCTCTATGGGTCTACTTTGGTCTGGCCCGAGCAGTAGCGGCTCTATAGTTCTCCCGTCTGGAGAATGAGCGTGGATAATCTCCGCTTTGGGCTTAGAGCCGCGCTAAAAGCGGGAGATTATCCACGCTTGAACGTGCCGTGGAAGCACGATCGTGACCTATGTAATAGTGCAAGAGGGTCGGTATCGAAGGTCGATGCTGCAGATGTACTCCACCGTGACAAAGTGTTCCCTCGTGAAATGTCACAAGCGTAGCCAAATCCACCGTCCTTCATATCCAAACTCAACAAAACCGCAGGTCACAGCTATATAGATACGCCCGGCACCGTGTATCTAGAGGTTTTCGTTGACAGCCCCCAAGGTTGCATCGTATTATCTTTTTCGTTCGCGGGGGCGGCGGTCCAAAAGACCAAAGGACCTGCGGATACTTGAACGATTGGGAGTTTGCCCGAGTGGTTAATGGGGACGGGCTGTAAACCCGTTGGCTCTGCCTACATAGGTTCGAATCCTATAGCTCCCACCCGTCAAGTGCCTGTATAGCTCAGTCGGTAGAGCACTTCGTTGGTAACGAAGAGGTCACCAGTTCAAGTCTGGTTGCAGGCTCCATCCGGCGGTGTAGCTCAGTTGGTTAGAGCACACGGTTCATACCCGTGGCGTCACTGGTTCGAATCCAGTCACCGCTACCATAGGTAACACGGTGGCTTCTCAATAGTATGTTGAGAGGCCACTATGGTATAAAGGCAAAGTCCCGTCCGGGGACGACCTGTTAAGAGGAGGGCTTTATGGCCAAAGAGAAGTTTGAGCGCACTAAGCCGCATGTTAACATCGGCACCATTGGTCACGTCGACCACGGCAAGACCACGCTGACCGCTGCCATCACCAAGGTTCTCTCCGAGACCGAGGGCTGCAAGGCTGACTTCACTGCGTTCGAGAACATCGACAAGGCTCCCGAGGAGCGCGAGCGCGGCATTACGATCTCCGTCTCCCACGTCGAGTACGAGACTGCTGCCCGTCACTACGCTCACGTTGACTGCCCGGGCCACGCTGACTACGTCAAGAACATGATCTCCGGTGCTGCTCAGATGGACGGCGCTATCCTGGTCATCGCCGCTACCGACGGCCCCATGGCTCAGACCCGAGAGCACATCCTGCTCGCCCGTCAGGTCGGCGTTCCTTACATCGTCGTCTTCCTGAACAAGTGCGACATGGTCGACGATGACGAGCTCATCGACCTCGTCGAGATGGAGACCCGTGAGCTCCTCTCCGAGTACGATTTCCCCGGCGACGACATCCCCGTCATCCGTGGTTCCGCTCTGGGCGCTCTCGAGGGCGACGCCAAGTGGATGGACGCCATCCGCGAGCTCATGAAGGCTGTCGACGAGTACATCCCGACGCCTGCTCGTAACAACGACCTCCCGTTCCTGATGGCCGTTGAGGACGTTATGACCATCTCCGGCCGTGGTACCGTTGCTACCGGCCGTGTCGAGCGCGGTGAGCTCAAGCTCAACGAGCCCGTCGAGATCGTCGGCATCAAGGATACCCAGAACACCGTCGTTACCGGTATCGAGATGTTCCGTAAGTCCATGGACTTCTGCGAGGCTGGCGACAACGTCGGTCTGCTGCTCCGCGGCATCAAGCGCGAGGACATCGAGCGCGGCCAGGTTCTCTGCAAGCCCGGTTCGGTTACCCCGCACACCAAGTTCACCGGCGAGATCTACGTTCTGACCAAGGAGGAGGGCGGCCGTCACACCCCGTTCTTCGATGGTTATCGTCCTCAGTTCTACTTCCGTACCACCGACGTTACCGGTACGGTCAAGCTCCCCGAGGGCACCGAGATGGCTATGCCTGGTGACCACATCACCATCGAGGGCGACCTCATCCACCCGATCGCCATGGAGGAGGGCCTGCGCTTCGCTATCCGCGAGGGCGGCCACACCGTCGGTTCGGGCATCGTCTCCACGATCATTGAGTAAATTAGCTCTTTGATATAGCTGACTTAGAGAACCCGGCACTTATATGGGTGCCGGGTTCTTTTCTGCAATGGATATTGAGCCGTTGCTGGTGTCGAGAGGATCGATAATGGTCCTGGGTGCACCGTCGATTAGATCTCGTTGGCTCCATTGATGTGTTCCAAATATGAATGGGTTCACCGAGAACCAATTGATTCGAGGTTTTCGTTGACAGCACTTACGTAGAGCTGATAAAGTATCAACTCGTGCCCGTACGGGGCGGAAATGAAAGGTTCAGGATACATGCGTACTCTAGTTACTCTTGCGTGCACTGAGTGCAAGCGCCGCAACTATACGACCACCAAGAACAAGTCGACCATGCCTGATCGTATGGAGATCAAGAAGTATTGCCCCTGGTGCCGTCACCACACGCTGCACAAAGAGACTCGCTAGTCTCTAGTCACATACGCCAGTAGTTCAATTGGTAGAGCATCGGTCTCCAAAACCGAGTGTTGAGGGTTCGAGTCCTTCCTGGCGTGCCAGTCATTATTCCGTAAGCTCCCAATTGGGGGCTTACGGTTTACTCATGTATAAGCGCATTGCGCGGAGGTAACCCAAATGGCCAACAAGAAGAACAAGAAGAAGGCTCAGCAGCAGGCGCCTGCCAACAACGCTGCCGCCAACTCCAAGGTTGAGGCCAAGAAGGCCGTTGCCAAGAAGAACGAGAAGGCTGCGAAGTCCAAGAAGAACGAGAAGCCTGGTTTCTTCGCCCGCACCAAGAAGTATTTCGCTTCGGTCAAGTCCGAGATGAAGCGTGTCACGTGGCCCGATAAGAAGGAGCTCGTGAACTACTCGGTCGTCGTTTGCGCTTCTCTGATCGTCGTCGGCGTCGTCATCGCTCTGCTCGATGCTGGCTTTGGCGAGGCTCTTGCTCTGTTCTCTGGATTGAGGGGCTAAACCATGTCTAAGCGTTGGTACGTCGTTCACACTTACTCTGGATACGAGAACCGCGTTAAGTCCGATCTCGAGCATCGCATCGAGACTATGGGCATGCAGGACCGTATCTTTGATATCGAGATTCCTATGGAGCGTGTCACCGAGATTAAAGAGGGTGGCAAGCGTGAGACCAAGGATTCCAAGATCTTTCCGGGTTATGTCCTGGTCCGCATGGAGATGGATGACGATGCTTGGACGTGTGTTCGTAACACGCCTGGCGTCACCGGTTTCCTGGGCGGCAACGGCAAGCCCGCTCCGCTTTCCCGCGACGAGTACAACAAGATGACTCGTCGTCCCGGTAAGGGCGATTCGCCCAAGCGCACTTCGGTTGATATTCAGGTCGGCACGTCCGTCCGCGTCACCGATGGTCCGCTTACCGACTTTGATGGCAAGATCTCCGAGGTTAACACCGAGGCTGGCAAGCTTAAGGTCACGCTGATGATCTTTGGCCGCGAGACGCCGGTCGAGCTCGACTTTAACCAGGTCGCTGTCATCGCTTAAGTTTTCGTCCGTTCGCGCGAGCGTGCTTCTTCTGTGACTGCTCATCTCAGGAGTGCTTCTAACACGTGCGTGCTTACGATATAGCAAGTCTTCACACTCGTGATTCGAAAGGAATGACCATGGCTGAGAAGAAGGTTGCCAACGTCATTAAGCTCCAGATTCCTGCTGGTGCCGCTAACCCCGCTCCTCCCGTCGGCCCCGCCCTGGGCGCTGCTGGCGTGAACATCATGCAGTTCTGCCAGGCCTTTAACGCCGAGACGCAGGACAAGAAGGGCGACATCATCCCCGTTGAGATCTCTGTCTACGAGGACAAGTCCTTCTCCTTCATCACCAAGACCCCGCCGGCGGCTCACCTCATCAAGAAGGAGCTGAACCTCAAGTCTGGTTCCGCTAAGCCGCAGGCCGACAAGGTTGGTCAGCTCTCCCAGGAGCAGCTCACCAAGATCGCCGAGATCAAGATGCCGGACCTCAATGCCAACGACATTGACGCCGCCAAGAAGATCATCGCCGGTACCGCCCGCTCCATGGGCGTCACCATCGCTGAGTAGCGATTTCTTTAGGTAATGACGGGTGCCCCGACCGGGGCGCCCGTTATATGTGTGCAATAGGGCACACGATACGATGTGGGAGGGCTCACGCCCGTTTAACCACAGGAGGTAATGCACATGGCTAAGCATGGTAAGAGCTATAACGCCGCTGCCGAGAAGATCGACCGCGCCACGCTCTACACCCCCCTTCAGGCTGCCAAGCTCATCAAGGAGCTCGACACCGCCAAGTTCGACGAGACCGTCGAGGCCCACTTCCGTCTGGGCATCGATACTCGTAAGGCTGACCAGAACATCCGTGGCTCCATCTCCCTGCCCCACGGCACCGGCAAGACCGTTCGTGTTGCCGTCTTCGCCGAGGGCGAGAAGGCCCGCGAGGCCGAGGCTGCCGGCGCCGACATCATCGGTTCCGACGAGCTCGTCGCCCAGATCCAGAAGGGCGAGATCAACTTCGACGCCGCTATCGCTACGCCGAACATGATGGCCAAGGTTGGCCGCATCGGTAAGATCCTTGGTCCCCGTGGCCTCATGCCGAACCCTAAGCTCGGCACCGTGACCATGGACGTCGCCAAGATGGTCTCCGAGCTCAAGGCCGGCCGCGTTGAGTATCGCGCCGACCGTTACGGCATCTGCCACGTGCCCCTGGGCAAGAAGTCCTTCTCCGAGCAGCAGCTCGTCGAGAACTACGCTGCCCTGTACACCGAGATCCTGCGTGTCAAGCCCTCTTCTGCTAAGGGCAAGTACGTCAAGTCCATCTCTGTGTCTTCCACTATGGGCCCTGGCGTCAAGGTCGATCCCGCTGTCCAGCGTGACTTCCTGGCTGAGTAACTAACAGTTACTGCCTGAGCAAAGCAAGCATTGCTAAAGAAACCCGGTTCTGCCCCGTACAGGACCGGGTTTCTTGCTATCGCGTCAAAAGCACCATAAAGGGGACAGTGTCCCCTTTATGGTGGTTACCAGGGTGTTCTGGCTGTTGAAGACTCGATGGCTTCGTGGCGTTTGAGCTCGCGGCGCATGGTTTGTGAGTTGAGCCAAGCTGCTTGCCAGCCGCGGATGGGGTAGTGCGTCTGGTCGAGCTCAAACTGCGTATAGCCGCAGGCGTTGATGATCGTCGTTCCACACACATGCTGACGCTCGCGCTGAAAATCGCAACCGTAGCTTTGGTGCACATGCCCGTGCACCATGTAGTCGGGATTCCAGGATTCGAGTGCTGTGTTAAAACACTCGAATCCTCGATGCGGCAGATCGTCCAGATCACCCATACCGGCGGCGGGTGCATGGGTAAGCAGAATGTCGCACCCGCCGACCATCCTAACCTTACGCGACAGCTTACGCATGCGCTTGGACATCTCGCGTTCGGTGTACATGTTGGCGCCGTCGCGATAACGCATGGACCCGCCAAGGCCCGCAATGCGAATCCCTCGGTACGTGTACACGCTGTCCTCTACGCAGATACATCCACCCGGTGCATGACGTGCGTAGCGGTCATCGTGATTGCCGCGCACGTAGATGAGCGGTTTGTTGATGACCGTAACCAAAAACTCAAGATAGTCCGGGTCCAGATCGCCGGCGGACAAAATCAGGTCGACTCCCTCAAAGCGTTCCTTGCGAAAGCACTCCCAAAGGCATCGTTCTTCGGTATCGGCTATGGCAAGGATTTTCATAGGGCAGGGACTTTCGGCTCATCGTCGGGCTGCGGAATGGTGCCTACCACGTTGTCCGCCAGCCAATTCATCTCGACAATCTGCGTGCTCGGCAGCGGAGGGAAGCCTTCGATCTGTACCACGCCGTTCTGGCTGTGGAGCTCGCCGCCAAAGGGGTTGATGGATCCCACAACAATGCCGTTGCGGAGCAACTGCACGAGTTTGCGCGTTTGGTAGGGTAGGCCCGGAGCGTAACGGATGTCGATAACGCCGGAGCTCATGCCATACCAGTAGTTGACAGCGCGCACTTGGTTGTCGTCGCTGGTCTCGTCCCACGTGCCGTGAAGAAGGCTGCGAACGATGAGCTCGTAGTAACGGCCCCAGTTCCATACGGGCATGGCGATGCCGGTGACTTTGCCGTCGACCAAGCGGTGAAGCCCGTAGGCCGTTGGGTCTTCGAGCGACTTTGACATGTCAGCGCCGGTCATGACGCTTACGCCTTCGCGGCACATGGCTTCGGCAAGACCACCGGCGGGAACATCGCCCCAGGTGAGGATGACCTGCGCGCGCGGGTCGAGCAGCGAGGCGCCAATCGCAAAGGCGTTGATCTCGCTGAGTGCGCCCGAGGCGAAGACCGACGCGTGGTAACCGATGCGGTGGTTGTCCGCCATGCTGGCCGCAAGGGCGCCCAGCAGAAACTTGGCCTCGTACATCTTGCCAAAGTACGAACGGACGCTTTGATGGGGAAGGCCGATAGAGCAGTTGAGGAACCGAACCCGGGGATACTCAACGGCAGCCCTGAGCGTGTATTCCATCAGGCGGTGCGAGGTCGAGAAGATGACGTTTGCTCCATGTTTGACAGCCGTTTCCACGGCGGCGTAGAACACATCCGGATCGTGACAGTCCTCGAACGCCTCGGTGCGCACGATACCGCCAAAGTGCTCATCGAGATACTGACGCCCTTGGTCGTGCAGGCTGTCCCAGCTCGACGTCGCACAGGGGAACTCATGGATAAAGGCGATGCGCAGGGGGTTGGCCGTCGAGTAGACGGTCTTGCCCATAAAGAAGTTGAGCACGCCAGAGGTGGACTTGGCGGGCGTCTCCTCCTCGTCGACGCTCGGTGCTTCGACAAGATCGACCTTGTCCTCGTCATTTTTGCCGGCAATAACCAGCTCGCGCCAGATCTTGCACAGGCGGTTTACGACGATATCCGTCGGCGTATCCAGCAGGCGGTCCTGGTTGTACACATTGAGGTAGACGAGCATGGCGTCGGCGGGCGTAATGTCCAGGTGGTCGCCGCCTGCGCGAAGGTAGGCGCGCTTAAAGAGCAGGAAGGTGTGGCGCAGGTAGTCGACCTTTTTCTGCGGCCATTTTTCGATAAGGTTCTGACCGAGCATCTTGGCGAGCGTCTCGTAGCTTCCCTCACGCGAGAACTCGATCTCGTATAGGGGGCAGACGCGCCAAAACGCGCAGAACTCGCCGTACAGGCGGCTTTCGACGGAATCCCATGTGCCGGGGTAGAGACGGGTGACCTTGGCCGAAACCGTCGGAGCGTCCAGGAATTTGAGGACACTGACGCGTTTGTTGCCTTCCTGGACATAGAACCGATGCATGAACTCGGTGACGATGATGGGGTCGCGATAACCCTCGGTTACCTGGATGTCGTAGAGGTTGGACCACTTGCGGGCGAACTCGGTGCCAAACGGCAGCAGGGGCATAAAGTTGCATGAAAAGGCGGACTGACGGCCCTTGGTAACCGTACCGACGACCATTTCGAGCGGAATGTCTCTCAGGCCGACATTCTCTCGCTGGCCTAAGGGGAGCTGGGCAACCAAGCTATCGAGGTCCGTGAGGTACGGATACTCGCTTTGACTAATGGCGCGTCGACGTCCTTGCTCGCCGCGCTTGCGTGCTTGACGGTAGGCCTCTTCCATGATGTTGCTCCCTTAGTCGTTTAAACAACTATATGAACCATGGTACCACGAATGAAAACCACAACAAAGGTGCCTGTCCCCTTTGTGGTGGTTTAGGCAATGATGGGGGCGATGGCGCGGATGCAGGCGTCGGCAGCGGTGAAAGTGGTGCTGTCGTCGCTGACGATAAAGATGATCTTGCCCTTAATGCCAAAGTCGCCGATCTCGCTAAAGAGCACATACGGCTCCTTGTCAAAGCCCGAGATGGGAAGCACGGCGGCCTTGGTGGCGCTGGTCAGCTCGTCTGCCAGCGCGTCGAGCGAGGCCCACTTGGACGTGTCCTTTACGGCAACGGGCACAGCCACGCGCCCAAAGGGCATCAAATGCACGAGTGTGTTCTTGGAAATGTTGGAGTTGGGCACAATGATGGTCTGTCCACAGGCATCCTCAATCGTTGTATGGCGCCAAGTGATGTCTTGGACCACGCCGGATACGCCGCCGACCTCGATATTGTCGCCGGGCTTGATGATGCCCATAAAGGTCACCTGCATGCCGCCGATAAGGTTTGACAGCGTGTCCTGAAAGCCGAGCGAAATGGCGATGCCGCCGACGCCAAGAGCGGCAACGAGGGCGTTTGCGTTAATGCCAAAGCAGTTGTCGAGGATAAAGCTGCCGCCGATCATCCAGATGACGGCGCGCGCGATGTTGATGAAGATACTCGATGCCGGAAGCGGGTTATCGTCTCGGTTAAGCAGATGGTTCAGGGTCTTGGATACGACCTTGGCGGCGACGGCGGTGCCTATCGCCAAGATGACGGCCCAGATGATGTTGTGGACCCACCGTTGCTCAAAGAAATGAAGAATCGGCTCAAACAATTCCATGTAGGGAAAACCTCCTAATGATCGTCCAACCATGATACCCACCAAGAAGCCCGTCCGATCACATCGGACGGGCTTCTGTGCTCGATATAAGGTTTACGCGGCGGGGCTGTAAGGCCCGGCGGTGTAGCTTAGCGTCGACGCTTCCAGATAATGCCGAGCATGATGACGATGATGCCGCCGATAAGGCACGCGCCAACTACTGCCAGCGTGCGGTCTCCCGTTGCGGCAAGCTTACCGGTCGTCTTCTTGGTGATGACCTTCGTGGTCGCCGTGTCCGTCTTAGGCGAGGGCTTAGGCGTCGGGGCCGGTGAGGGCGTGGGGTCCACGGCTGCGGAGCCGAAGCCGATGGTGCCGGCGAGCCCGGCCATCTTGCTCTCCCAGCCGTTCTGCCCGATCAGCGCCCTTAGCGCTGACTCGCAGGTACCCCACTCGGTGTGCTTGGTGGCGTTTGCGAAGGTGGGGAAGTCGGTCGTGTTGGTAATGATGTAGTTGTTGGTGGCGACGGTATAGGTCTTGGTGGGATCGAACGTGCTGCCGTCTTTGGTGAGTGTGGCACTCACAATGCGCTTGCCTTCGGGCTGCGTCCAATCAATCGTCACGTTGATGCCGCCAAAGGAGAGAACGCTGCCAGAGTCATCGCGCCACTTGTACTTGTTTTGCGCCTCCTGCTCGGTGTGACCGGCCGCCACATAAGCCTGCTGAAGCTCGTAGCTGTCGTTGCAATCGTCGCTGATTTGTAGCGAGTGCTCGAGCGCTGCGAGGAAGTCCGCGCCGGTCATGGTCCAGGTCTCCACGGTGTTGCCGTAGGGCGAGATGGCGATGACGTTGCCGGCGGTCACGTTGCCCGCCGCGATGCCGCCGCGGATGCCGCCAGCGTTTTCGATAGCGAAGTCCGCGCCCGTCAGGGCAAGATAGGAGCCGCAAATCACGTGGCCGATGGTCTGGGCCTTGGTGGTGTCGCCCTCCTTGCTGGGGCGGAAATCGGTGGTGCGCACCATTTCCCAACCATGCGTGCCTGCGGCGTCCTCGCCGTAGAAATAGTTGGTGGTGGATGTGCCGAGCACCTTGTTCGATTCGTTTTCAAAGTCCTCGTCGAGCGGCTTGATCTTGTTGCGGACGGCTTCAAGGCGGCTTTGGTAGTCGGAGCCCTTGTCGGGGTCTGCCAAAAGGTCGTTGACGTTCTTGGCGGTGTAGAGCTTCTCGTCGCTGCCGTCTGCAGGGACCGTGACCGTGTCATCGTCGGTCGTCTCGGTGTCATTCGTGTTGTACTTGTACGGAATGGAAAGCAGCCCCACCTCGGCAAAGGCGCTGCCTGCCTCGACAACGTGGATCGTCTTGCCGTCGGCTCCCGTCACCTTCTCGTTAAGGTTGATGTGCTCGTGGCCTGCGATAAGGGCATCGACGCCACGGAGTCGCGTGGCAAAGGTCTTGGCGTCGAGCGTGTGCGCGATACACACAACAACATCGCAGCCCTCCTTGCGCAGCTGCTCTGCCTCGGTATTGATGGCGTTCGCGGCACTCGAGAAGCTGGTGCCCGCGACCAGGTCCGCGCGCAGCGAGGAACCTAGCGACTCATCCATGGCACCCACGACGCCGACCTTGATTTTGTAGTCGAATGTGGAGTGATCCTCGGTATCCTCCCAGGTGCGATCGAGCGTCTTCGTGATGCTCGAGCTCCATACGCCGCTCGTGGACTTCGCGTTCGCGCAGAGCATGGCGAAGGGCGTGCCGGTGGTGCTGTAGCCGGTCATGGTGCGGAGTTTGTCCGCGCCGTAGCTCCAGTCGTGGTTGCCTGGCGTGGTTGCGTCGTAGCCGTCGGCGTAGAAGGTGTCCATGAGCTCGGCGATGCTCTTGCCCTCGCTCATGGTGGCGAAGGACTGTCCGTGGAAGGTGTCGCCCGCATCGAGTAAAAGATCGGGGGCGCTGCTTTGGGCGCTATAGAAAACCGCCAGTCCGTCAAAGCCCACAGTGCCGGTGCCCTTGCTTGCGTTGTAGCTGTACTTGTAGCTGCCGTGGATATCGTTGGTGTGCATGACGGCCACGGAGCCGTCAATAGCGGCGGGCAGGTTTCCCGCGAAAGCGAGGCTTGGGATGCCTGCGAGCGCGCCGGCAAACAACGCGGCGGCCAACGCAAAGCGGGGGAGTCTTTTCATGGCAGTTTCCTTAGTCCTTAGCCAGAATGTCTGGTTGAATATCGGATTATCGACATAATATGCGAAAACCGCCGCAAGGGCCTCTGTCCCTTTGCGGCGGTTTTGGCGTTTGCGCAGATAAAACCTACCAAAATAAACCTGTCCCTTTTTGGCAGGTTTTAGCTTAGCAGCATGCGGTCGTTGGCGAGCTCGCCGCCCGAGACCTCCTCGAACTTCTGCAGCAGGTCGGCCACGGTGAGCGACTTCTTCTCGTCGCCAGCCACGTCGTAGATCACATGGCCCTCGTGCATCATGATCAGACGGTTGCCCAGACGGATGGCGTCGTTCATGTTGTGCGTGACCATGAGCGTGGTCAGGTGGTTCTCGTCGACGATCTCCTCGGTCAGGTTGAGCACCTTAGAGGCCGTCTTGGGGTCGAGGGCCGCGGTGTGCTCGTCGAGCAGCAGCAGGCGCGGCCTGGTGAGCGTGGCCATCAACAGGGTGAGTGCCTGGCGCTGGCCGCCCGAGAGCAGGCCGACCTTGGCGTTGAGACGCGTGTCCAGACCAAGGTCCAGGCGCTTGAGCAGCTCAACGTACTCATCTTTCTCGGCCTTGGTGACGCCCCACGAAAGGCCGCGACGCTGGCCGCGACGCTTGGCGAGGGCCAGGTTCTCGGCGATTTGCATGTCGGCAGCGGTACCGCGCATGGGGTCCTGAAACACGCGGCCCAGGTACTTGGCGCGCTGCGACTCGCTCAGGCGCGAGATGTCGGTGCCGTCGAGCTCAATAACGCCCGAATCGAGCGGGTACACGCCGGCGATCATGTTGAGCAGCGTGGACTTGCCGGCGCCGTTGCCGCCGATCACGGTTACAAAGTCGCCGTCATTCAGGGTGAGGTCGACGCCGGTGAGCGCGCGCTTCTCGGTGACGGTGCCCTTGTTAAAGGTCTTCTTGACGTGCGAGAGCTTAAGCATCTGCCTCATCCCCCTTCGTGTAGGAGCTGCGGAGCTTATAGCGCTCCCAAACCACGGGTACGCACAGGGCCACAGCGACAATTACGGCGGAAAGCAGCTTCATGTCGTTGGCGTCCATGCCCAACTGCAGCACGATGGCGCGGATAAGGAAGTACACCACGGAGCCAAAGACGGCGGAGGCAAGACGGACGCTAAACTGCGTGAGGCCGCCGGGCAGCAGACGGCCGAGCACCTCACCGATAACAATGGCGGCAAGACCGATAACGATGGCACCGGTGCCCATACCAATGTCGGCATACTTTTGGCTCTGGCAGATGAGCGCGCCCGAAAGGCCGATGAGGGCGTTGGAGAGCACGAGGGCGATCATCTTGGTGGAGTTGGTGTTGACGCCCAGGGCGCGGATCATGTACTCGTTGTTGCCGGTGGCGCGCAGCGCCGAGCCAATCTCGGTGCCAAAGAACCAATACAGGATGGCAACGATAGCCACGGCGAGCAGGATGCCCAAGATGATGGCAACGGTGGACTGCGGCAGGCCGGTCATATTGCTGACGGCCGAAAACACGGTGCCCTTGGCAAGAATGGGCGTATTGGACTTGCCCATGATGCGCAGGTTGATGGACCACAGGCTGATCTGGGTGAGGATTCCGGCGAGGATCGCGGGAATCTCGAAGACGGTGGTCAAAATGCCCGTGACGGCACCCGCGATGGCGCCGGCGCACATACCGGCCAGCACGGCGAGCAGCGGGTCGACGTTGTTATTGACGATGAGCACAGCGCAGACGCAGCCGCCGAGGGCAAAGCTGCCGTCGCAGGTCATATCGGGAATGTCGAGCAGGCGGAACGTGATAAACACGCCAAGCACCATAATGCCCCAGAGGACGCCCTGCGAAACGGCGCCCTGCAATGCAATGAGCATGCTTCATACCTCCTAGGATAGGGTGGACACGTGAGTCACCATGATAGCGGTAACAATGCATAAAAGAGCTGCGGCCGGATGTTTTGACTCATCCGAAACAAGCAGGGCGAACGCCGGTCTTTGGCGTTCGCCCCTGTGGCTCAGATATTGAATAACACGTCAACGGCGCGAGTGCGTGCCCTAGACGCGCTACCGCGCATGGCGCTACTCGTCCAGAGCGGAAAGATCGATGTCCAGAGCCTCGGCCATCTCGTCGTTCTTGACGACGACCAGGTCCTTGCTCGAGAGGTGCTTGATCGCCATGTCCTCGGGCTTGGCTTCGCCCTTCAGGATCTTGACGGCCATCTCGCCTGCGGCGTAGCCCAGATCCTCGTAGTTGATGGAGAGGGTGAACAGGCCGCCGGCCTTGCACATGCCCTCCTCGCCAGTCACGAAGGGGAGCTTGTTCTCCTTGCAGATCTGGCCGACCTGCGAGGCACCCGCGGCGATGGTGTTGTCGGTGGGGGAGTACAGCGCGTCGACCTTGCCCACGGCAGACTCGACGACGGACTGAATCTCGTTGGAGCTCGAGACGGTGAAGTCAGTGTACTCGAGGCCCAGCTTGTCGAGCTCCTTCTTGGCGGCCTTGATTTGGACGTCGGAGTTGGACTCGGCGGTGCAGTAGAGCAGGCCGACCTTCTTTACGTCGGGCAGGACCTTCTGCATCATCTCGAGCTGCTCGGCGACCGGGGTGAGGTCGGAAGCGCCCGTGACGTTGGTGCCGGGCTTGTCGTTGTCCTGGACCAGGCCGGAGGCGGCGTAGTCGGTGATGGCGCAGCCCACGATGGGGATATCGGCCGTGGCGCCGGCGGCAGCCTGCGCGGCGGGCGTGGCGATGGCATAAATCAGGTTGACGTTGTCGCCCACAAACTTGTCGGCAATGGACTTACACGTGGACTGGTCGTTCTGGGCGTTCTTCTGGTCGATCTTGACCTTAAGGCCGCTCTTCTTGATGGCCTTGACGAAGCCGTCGTTGGCGGCATCGAGCGCGGAGTGCTCGGTGAGCTGCAGAACGCCGATGGTGTAGTCGGAACCGGCGGCAGCGGAGCCGGAACCAGAGTTGCCGCCGCATCCGGCGAGCGGGGCGAGCGCGAGCAGGCCGGCGGAGACCAGAAGGCTCCTGCGGCTGATGGTGATGTCCTTCATATCATTACCCCCAGTATAAAAATGGCTGGAAACACTGCACTGGGACAAAGTGCAAGTGGGACTATAGTAGCGCTGATGTCCATTTTTACAACAGCCTGGCGGGTTTTTTAATACAGAATCGGATGGGCGGTACGGGTAGTCGAATGGGCGGCGGAGGGTCTTATGCGGCGGAGGAGGCGTCGTCCTCGTCCAGGGCGGCGAAGAGCTTCTTGCCGTCGAGCAGGCGCGTGCTGACGTTTCTCATACGGGCGATCTCGACGGTGCGCAGCGTATCGTCGGTGCCTCGGGCGTCGTAGACCGTTCCCAGCAGATACGAGATGCCATCGCGCTGCCTGATGGCAAAGGGACGGAGTGTCATCCGTGCTGCTTCGGTTTCGCCGCGTGTCGTGACGCTCGAAATATCAAAACTCACCGTGGTTCCGTGGTCGATGGCCTGCTCGACGAGCTCGCACGTGTCGATGCGCTTGATGGGCGTGCGTGTTGCCTTGGTAGCCTTGCTGCCTGCGCTTGGAGCGGGTTCGGGTGTATCGAGGTAGCCGCGAACGTCGGCGCTCGCCATGGCAACTAAGTGCTGCGCCATGCTCTTGCGGATAGCGATAGGCGTGGAGCGGTTGCGCATGACCATACCGTGGAGCCGGATGATCTCTTCATCGGTGAGCGGGCGGGTAAGAAGTTTGTAGCCCACGCCGCGTTTGTACTCAATTTCGTATCCGGCATGGCGAAGCGCGGAGATGGCGGTGTAGATGCTGCGCCGCGCCGCCGAGATGGGCATGCGGGCGGGGTCGTCGGGATGGGCGAGGCGCCGGATCAACTCATCGGAAAGCATGGCCTTGTCCTCGCCGGTGTTTTCGCTTAATAGTTGCAGGATGCGAACGGCGCGATAGGCTGCCATCGAGGCGGCGCCTCTAGTCGTGGTGTCGTAGGTTTCAACAGCGGCTTCGGTCATCGTACCCACGTCCTTTCCGTTTTGGGTGGCGACGGTATGGAGCCTAGGACGTGGGGCTTTCCCAGGGGTGCAGGGCGCTCTGGGCGGTCGGTAGTCGTCGGCAAACGGCGGGTCGAGTTTTCAACAGCCCTGGTCAACTGACCAAAAACTTGCCAAAAGCTTGACGGATGCTGTTGAAAAAAGCGTCTCTCGACCGATGTCGAGAGACGCTTATGCGATGAGCGTTGGCGTGTGGCGACGCGAGCTAGCGTCCGACAATTAGAAGTCGGCGTTGCCCACGGTGCGCGGGTGCGGCAGGACGTCGCGGATGTTGCCCACGCCGGTCAGATACATGACCAAGCGCTCGAAGCCCAGACCGTAGCCGGCGTGCTTGCAGGAACCGTAGCGGCGCAGGTCAAGGTAGTACTTGTACTGCTCGGGATTCATTCCCAGGTCCTTGATGCGGGCCTCGAGCAGATCCAGGCGCTCCTCGCGCTGGGAGCCACCGATGATCTCGCCGATACCGGGAACCAGGCAGTCGGCGGCGGCGACGGTCTTGCCGTCCTCGTTCATGCGCATGTAGAAGGCCTTGATCTCGGCCGGGTAGTCGGTCACGAAGGTCGGGCGCTTAAAGTGCTCCTCGGTCAGGAAGCGCTCGTGCTCGGTCTGCAGGTCGATGCCCCAGCTGACGGGGTAATCAAACTGGTGGCCAGCAGCGACTGCCTGCTCCAGGATCTCGACGGCCTCGGTGTAGGTAACGCGGGCAAAGTCGGAGTTGGCGACATGGTCCAGGCGCTCGAGCAGACCCTTGTCCACAAACTTGTTGAGCATATTGAGCTCGTCGGGGCAGGTGGCCATGACGTCCTTAAGGACGTACTTGAGCATGGCCTCGGCGTTATCCATGTAGTCGTTAAGGTCGGCAAAGGCCATCTCGGGCTCGATCATCCAAAACTCGGCGGCGTGGCGCGTGGTGTTGGAGTTCTCGGCACGGAAGGTGGGGCCAAAGGTGTACACGTCGCCAAAGGCCATGGCAAAGTTCTCGGCATTGAGCTGACCGGACACGGTGAGGCTTGCATGCTTGCCAAAGAAGTCCTGGCTCCAGTCGACCTCGCCGGACTCGGTGAGGGGCGGATTTTTGGGGTCGAGCGTGGTCACGCGGAACATCTCGCCGGCGCCCTCGCAGTCACTCGTGGTGATGATGGGGGTGTTGACGTAGACAAAGCCCTGCTCCTGGAAGAAGCGGTGGATGGCGGCAGCCGCGACAGAGCGGATGCGGAACACGGCGCGGAACAGGTTGGTGCGCGGACGCAGGTGCTGCTGGGTGCGCAGGAACTCGACGGTTGCGCGCTTCTTCTGCAGTGGGTAATCCGGGGCGCTGACGCCCTCGACCTCGATGGAGGTGGCAGAAAGCTCGAAAGGCTGGGGCGCATCGGGGGTCAGCTTGACGGTGCCGGTGCAAATGAGTGCGGCCGAGACGTTTTGATGGGCGATCTCGTCGTAGTTGTCGAGTGCCTCGCGGTTCATGACGACCTGCAGGTCGCGGAAGCAGCTGCCGTCGTTGAGCGTAACAAAGCCAAAGTTCTTCATGTCGCGGACGGACTTGACCCAGCCGGCGACGGTGACGGTCTGGCCGCCGAGCGACTCGGCATCGGCATAGAGCTGCGCGATTTTGGTGCGGTTCACGTATCCTCCCATAACGGTTGAATGATAGTTATCCATACAGTTCGATATTCTAGCAGCTCGGCTCATTTGGGCTATACAGATAAAGCATTGGCGGGATGGTTTTTCAAACGAAAAGCGCCCGCGGCCAAATGGTCGCGGGCGCTTGACGAGGTGCCTTTTGGCTGTGTGGCGCGGGGCCTGGCTACTTGGTCTTGGCAACCAGCAGCGGGTCGCCAAGCTTGACGAGCGGGTTGCCGCCGATAAGCGTTCCAGACTCGCCGACATGGTCGATGCTCTTAAGACGATCGAGCTCGGAGACGATGACGGTCACGATGTCCTCGTGACCAGCGGCCTTAATGGCCTCGCGGTCGAAGCTGATGAGCGGCTGGCCTGCCTTGACCACATCACCCATCTCGACAAAGCGGGCAAAACCCTTGCCGTTCATTTCCACGGTGCCCAGGCCAACATGGATGAACACGCGCAGGCCGTCCTCGGTGATCATGCCGATGGAGTGGTTGGTGACAGTGGTGGCACCGATGCGGCCGTTGGCGGGTGCATAGATGGTGCCGGTAATGGGCTCGATGCCATAGCCCTGGCCAAGCATGCCCGAGGCGATCGTCTCGTCGGGAACCTCGTTCAGGTTGACGAGCACGCCGTTGACGGGGGCATAGATGACGCCTTCGCGGGTAGCGAAGCTTGCTGCGGGCGGAACGGACGCCTCGCCGGTCGAGGTGAAGGTGGACTTAAGCGAATCGAGCAGACCCATAGTTGCCTCCAACTTAAATAGGCGCATATCGCGCGTTTGGTTTGCCGGAAACGTTTCACATGTGTTTCGCGGCTTGGTCAACGCCCCTATTCTACGCTGCGCAACGATACCTCTGAACTGGGATTATGTGATATATCAGTTGAAGGGAAACTTATTGCCGGAGTGTTTCTGCGCCACGGGTTCAAGTGGGGTACGCTTGAAGGCGAAAAATAAGGGCGCATAATTTGCGCGAAGGGAGCACATATGATTGTCGAGAACCATGCGCTGTGGGGCGAGGAGCCGACCGAGGATTATCCGGCGACGTTTACGTATTTGGTTGCCGAGCCGTTGCCCGATAAACCGAATGGCCGCCGCCCCGCGGTGATTATCTGTGGCGGAGGTGCGTTTACGCATATCGCTCCGCATGAGCAGGATCCTGTGGCGTTTGCGTTTTTGGATCACGGCTACCAGGCCTTTGTGCTCAACTATGTCACGAGTTCTACGGGTGACGTGAGCTTTCCGCACCCCCAGGCAGATCTTGCCAAGATGGTCGCCACGGTGCGCGCCAACGCCGACGAGTGGCATGTCGATCCTAAGCGCGTGTGCGTCGTGGGCTTTTCTGCTGGCGGCATGATTTGCGCCTCGCTGGCAACACAGTGGAAGACCGGCCCCTTTGCGGCACTTGCCGGGGCGCGTCCGGACGACATTCGTCCCGATGCCGTGGTGCTGGGCTATCCATTGCTCGACTTTGCCTATGTGCGCGACATGCAGACGCGCGATCCGCGCATTGACTTGCGTGTGCCCAAGACGGGCGGCAAGACGGGGCGCGATTTGCTCAACGACTACCTGTCGATGGTGACGGGCGGCGAGGCAACTGACGAGCATCTGGCCGACATCTGCCCCACCACGCATGTTTCGCGTCAGATGCCACCGACCTTTGTGTGGGGCGTGTCCGACGACAAGACGGCGCCGATCGCGCAGGTCTACCCGTTTGCGCAGCGCATGGCCGAGGAGGGCGTTGCATGCGAGATGCACGTCTTCGACCAGGGTGGTCACGGCCTTTCGCTCGGCAACGCCAACACCGCGGTCGACAACGAGGACAGGCAGGTTTCCGTCCGTCCCTGGATCCGCCTGGCCTTCCGCTTCCTCGAGCGCCATCTGTAAGAGTCCCGGCATCCAAGCCCTTCAATAACTTGCGGTGAAATAGTTCCTATCTGGGGCATCAACCAGCCCATCCAGGAACTATTCCACCGCAACTTCGTTTTTGATGCCCCGCCCGGAAACTGCGCCCCAGTTTTGCCTTTCAAGGTGGGACGCAGTTTCCTATAGGGCCTCGACTGGGAAAGCGCGTCCCGTTTCGAGCGGGGATTCCGGGATGCATTTTCCGTAAGAGGCCTGTTTGGGAAACCATATCCCGTTTCGAGCCGGAATTCTGGGATGTAGTTTCCCCGAGAGGCCTCATCGGGAAACTATGGCCCTGAACTCTCCTGCCTGTCCCCATTGCGCCAATTTGCTGATTGAACATCGTTGCATGTTCGCGCTATCATGCATGGTTACAATTGGTTAGCCGTGGCAAACGGTTAGCCAAGGTAAACTAAATGCAACGCCCTGTGGGCGCCGGGGGAGGAACACGGACGTGAGGCTCGATACACTCGAGATTGGAAAGGACGCCGTTGTCGCATCGGTGGCATCGGACGATCAGGCACTCCGACAGCATATTTTGGACATGGGTCTAACGCCGGGCACCGAAGTCACCATGATGAAGTACGCCCCCATGGGCGATCCGCTCGAGATCCGCCTGCGTGGCTACGAGTTGACACTGCGCAAGGACGATGCCGCTCGCATCGAGCTCGTGGGTATTCACGACACCGATACGGGTCCGCGCGCTAACGCCGCAATCGGCACGACGGAGCATCCGGCTCTGGGCGAGGGGACGTATTCGCCCCGTGCGGCAAAGACGGCCGTGCCCGAGGGCGCACCGCTGCACTTTGCCCTCGCCGGCAACCAAAACTGCGGCAAGACCACGTTATTCAACCAGCTGACGGGCTCCAACCAGCACGTCGGTAACTTTCCCGGCGTGACGGTCGACCGCAAAGATGGCGCTATCCGTAACCATCCCGAGGCGAGCGTTACCGACCTGCCTGGCATTTACTCCCTGTCGCCGTACACAGGCGAAGAGGTCGTGAGCCGTCAGTTCATCCTTGACGAGCGCCCGGACGCCATCATCGACATCATTGACGCCACCAACATCGAGCGTAACCTGTACCTGACACTGCAGCTCATGGAGCTTGACCGTCCTATGGTCATCGCGCTCAACATGATGGACGAGGTGACCGCCAACGGCGGCGCCGTGGACGTCAACCTGCTCGAGAGCCTGTTGGGCGTGCCCGTTGTCCCCATTAGCGCTGCCCGCAACGAGGGCATCGGCGAGTTGGTGGACCACGCCCTGCATGTGGCACGGTTCCGCGAGCGCCCTGGTCGCCTGGACTTTTGTGCGCCCGACGGTCCGGACGGCGGTGCGCTGCATCGCTGCATCCACGGTATTGCTAACCTGATCGAGGACCATGCCGTGACGGCGCACATTCCGGTGCGCTTTGCGGCGACCAAACTGGTCGAGGGCGATGAGCTGGTAACCGAGGCGCTTCACCTGGATCGCAATGAGCTCGACGCTATCGAGCACATCATTACCCAGATGGAGGGCGAGGCCGGCACCGACCGCCTATCTGCGCTGGCCGATATGCGTTTTAGCTTTATCGGCGACGTGTGCGGGCGTTGCGTCGTCAAGCCGCACGAGAGCCGCGAGCACGTGCGCTCCGTCAAGATTGACCGCATCCTGACAGGTCGTTACACAGCCATTCCGGCGTTCCTGGTGATCATGGGCCTCGTCTTTTGGCTGACGTTTGGCGTGATCGGCGCGGCGTTGCAAGGGCTCATGGAGGACGGCATCGCTGCCGTCATCGCCTCGGCCGATGCGGGTCTCAAGGCGTTCGGCACCAACGACGTGGTGCGCTCGCTGGCTGTTGACGGCGTGCTTACGGGCGTGGGCAGCGTGCTGACCTTCCTGCCGATTATCGTCGTGCTCTTTTTGTTCCTCTCCATTCTGGAAGACTCGGGCTACATGGCGCGCGTTGCCTTTGTCATGGATAAGGTGCTGCGTCGTTTTGGCCTGTCGGGCCGTAGCTTCGTGCCCATGCTCGTCGGTTTTGGCTGCACCGTGCCGGCTATCATGTCGACCCGTACGCTCCCATCCGAGCACGACCGCAAGATGACGGTCATGCTCACGCCGTTTATGAGCTGCTCGGCCAAGCTGCCGGTCTACGGTCTGTTGTGCGGGGCGTTTTTCCCGCAAGCGACAGTTCCCGCTATGGTCTCGCTCTATCTGATTGGCATTGCGGTTGGTTGCATTGCCGCCCTGGTGCTCAACCGCACGGTATTTAAGGGTGACCCGGTACCGTTTATCATGGAGCTCCCCAATTACCGCCTGCCGAGCGTCAAGACGACGGTGATGCTGGCATGGGATAAGGCCAAGGACTTCATCACCAAGGCCTTTACCATTATCTTTGCCGCTACGGTGGTCATCTGGTTCCTGCAGACGTTCGATATCCGCTTTAACGTGGTCGCCGACCAGTCGCAAAGCCTGCTTGCCGGTCTTGGTAGCATCATCGCGCCGGTTTTGGCCCCGCTCGGTTTTGGCGACTGGCGCGCCTCGACGGCACTCATCACAGGACTTATTGCCAAGGAGAGCGTCATCTCGACGCTCACGGTGCTTTTGGGCGCGACCTCGCCCGCGGCACTGTCGACCATGTTTTCGCCGTTCACTGCCTATGTGTTCCTGGTCTTTACGCTGCTGTACCCGCCCTGTGTGGCAGCCATCGGCGCCGTCAAGAGCGAGCTGGGCGCGCGCTATGCCGTGGCCGTGTTCGCGTTTCAAGTGACGGTCGCCTGGATCGTGGCGTTTGTCGTGCATTCGGCGGGCATATTGCTGGGGTTGGCTTAGTTATTTATTGACGGCGCAACCTCTGTGTATCGAATTGTTTTCGGCCCCGCATCTGTTACTGACGGATGCGGGGCCGTTGCTATATAATCGCCTCCGCTCAAAATGATTGGAGACGTTATATATGAGTCAGGCAAGGCAAGACGGTATCACGCTCAAGCAGTGGCTCCCGCTCATCGGGCTCACCTGCTGCGCGTTCGTGTTCAACACGTCGGAGTTCATGCCCATCGGCCTGCTGACCGACATCGCCGCATCGTTTTCGCTCACCGAGGCCCAAGCTGGCATCATGATCTCGGTCTACGCCTGGGGCGTCATGCTGCTGTCGCTGCCGCTTATGGTGTTTGCCTCGCGTTTTGAGTTCAAGCGGATGCTGCTGGGCGTGCTCGCCGTGTTCTCGCTCGGCCAGTTCCTGTCCGCCGTGGCGCCCACCTATCCCATTTTGGTTTGCGCGCGCCTGGTGGTCGCCTGCGCGCATGCCGTGTTCTGGTCGGTCGCCTCGATCATGGCCTCGCGCCTGGTTGACACGCGCCATGGGGCGCTCGCCATCAGCATGATCGCCACGGGCTCTTCCATCGCACAGATCTTCGGCCTGCCGCTCGGCCGCGCCATTGGCCTGGCCGTGGGCTGGCGCATGACGTTTGCTGTGGTCGGAGCGCTGTCTGCTGTCGCGGTCGTCTACCAGGCCACGGTGTTCCCTGCCATGCCAGCGGGCGAGCGTTTTACGCTCAAGCAGCTGCCCGAGCTGCTCAAGAACCCGTTCCTCATCGCGCTCTATGTGGTCACGGTGTTCATGGCAACTGGCTATTACGCGAGCTATAGCTATATCGAGCCTTTCCTGGCTCAGGTCGCGCATGTCGACGCGGGCGCCATCACCATGACGCTGACGGCGTTTGGCTGCTCTGGTCTGCTCGGAAGCTGGCTGTTCGGCCGCCTGTTCGACGGGCACCGCTTCTCGTTCTTGGCTATCACGCTTTCCGGCGTGCCAGCGGCCCTGCTGCTCATGGGTCCGGCCGCATCGTCGCTCGCTGCGGTTCTCGCTGTTTGCGCACTGTGGGGTTGCTGCGCCACGGCCTTTAACGTGGCGTTTCAGGCCGAGCTCATCAAGTACACGCCGGCGGACTCGTCGGCCGTCGCCATGTCGATCTTTTCGGGCCTGTTCAATCTGGGCATTGGCACGGGTACCGCGATCGGCGGAGCCGTGGTTTCGGGCCCCGGTATCGCCTTGATCGGCTACGCGGGCGGTGCGATCGCTGCCGTGGGCGTCATCCTCGCTATCACGGTGCTATTCCCAGCCATACGCCGCGCAAAGCCTGTCGCCTAACCACGTCCCCTCATCAGTTGCGGCGGAATAGTTCCTGTTTAAGGCCTCTGAAGGCCCAAGCAGGAACTATTCCACCGCAACTTATTTTGGGGAAGAGGATACAAGCCGGGCATACAATGGATGTCGTTGTGTTGAGCTTACCAGGAGGTTGCTATGTGGGCATACGAGACGACGTTCTATCAGATCTATCCGCTGGGCTTTTGCGGAGCTCCGCGCGAAAACGCCGCGCCCGTTGCCGAGGACGAACTCTCCCAAGCTGCCGGCACTGCACCCAACCCCGATGCCCCCATCATGAAAATCGCCCAATGGGCCGATTACCTGCAGGAACTCGGTATTGGCGCTGTGCTCATCAACCCGCCGCTCGAGTCTGATAGCCACGGCTACGATACGCGCAGCCTGCGCCATCTCGACCGTCGCCTGGGCGGGGATGCCGACTTTGCCGCCGTGTGCGAGACACTGCATGCCCATGGCATTCGCGTGGTGCTCGATGCCGTCTTCAACCACGTCGGTCGCGGCTTTTGGGCTTTCCGAGATGTGCAGGAGCGCAAGTGGGACTCGCCCTACAAGGACTGGTTTCACATCAGCTTTGACGGCGACTCCTGCTATGGCGACGGCTTTTGGTACGAGGGCTGGGAAGGTCATTTTGAGCTTGTGAAGCTCAACCTGCAAAATCCCGCCGTGGTCGATTACCTGCTTGAGTCCGTGCGTCGCTGGGCCGAGGCCTTTGGCGTCGACGGCCTGCGCTTGGACGTTGCCTATATGCTCGACCGCGACTTCATGCGCCGCCTGCACGCCTTTACCCGTGAGCTCAAGCCCGACTTTGTGCCAATCGGCGAGACGCTCCACGGCGACTACAATCAGATCGTCAACGACGAGATGCTCGACTCGTGCACCAACTACGAGTGCTACAAGGGCCTGTACTCCAGCTTTAACTCGGTCAACATGTTCGAGATCGCCCATTCGCTGCACCGCCAGTTTGGCGGCGATCCGTGGTGCATCTACCGCGGCAAACATCTGCTGTCGTTTGTCGACAACCACGACGTGCCGCGCCTGGCGAGCATCCTCACCGACAAGTCGTGCCTGCGTCCCGCCTATGGCATGCTCTTTGGCATGCCGGGCATCCCGTGCGTCTACTATGGCAGCGAGTGGGGAATTGCCGGCGAAAAGGGCGGCCCCGATGGCGACTGGGCACTGCGACCTGCGCTCAATGAGCCTGCGCCCAACGAGCTGACGGCGTTCATCACGCAGCTTGCGTACCTTCGCTCGGCCGACGACGCGGCTGCCCGTGCTCTCAACTACGGTGCCTACCGCAACGTGGTGATCCAGAACAAGCAGCTGCTGTTCGAGCGCGCCTGTGACGGCGCGACGGTACTCGTGGCGGTGAATGCCGTGGGTGAGCCTTACACCTTTGGCGCCGGCGAGCTCAACGGCTCCTTCGTCGACCTGCTTGCCGACGATGCGCCCACGGTCGAGCTGACGGGTACCCTTGAGCTTGCACCCTACGAGGTGCGCTATCTGTTGAGAGCCTAGCCCATGGCCGTGTCTAACGAGGGCTATCAACATATTGAGCATGGGTTTGAGCCTGTGTTCGACCAGCGCTCGCGCGTTTTGGTGCTGGGGTCGTTTCCCTCGGTGCTCTCGCGTGCCAATGCCTTCTACTATGGCAATCCGCAGAACCGCTTTTGGCGTGTGATGGCCGCGTGCCTCGGTGTATCCGTGCCGTCCAACGAGGGCGATCCTTTGGCAAACGGTGAGCCCGCGACGCTCGATGCCTCCATTGCCGCCAAGCGGGCCATGCTGCTGAACGGCGGCGTGGCCCTGTGGGATGTGATCGAGAGCTGCGACATTAAGGGCTCGAGTGATGCGAGCATTCGCAACGTTGTGCCGGCACATATCGAGTGCATTACCGACGTGGCTCCCATTGAGCAGGTGATATGCAACGGTGGTACAGCTGGCCGGCTCTACAAGCGCTATCTACAAGAACGCACCGGGCTGCCCGCCATCGTCCTGCCCTCGACAAGTCCTGCCAATGCGGCCTGGCGCCTGGAGCGGCTTGTTGAGCGTTGGCACGAAGCTGTTGACTGGGTCGCTCTGTAATTTAGATATTTGATTGAGCATAGGCGCCGAGGCGTCTGATGATGACGCGCCAGATTGGTGCGGGCACGGCGGGCTCGACACGCACCATGCCGTCGGCGTCGACGCTACCGGCATTGCCACCGCCAAGCAGCTGCGCATGCTCAACGGAGCAGCCCATGCGCACGGCGCCTACAAGCTTATCCATCGCTTCGGAAAATGGCCGGCGCAAGAGGCCCATACGCGGGGAGTGACGAAGCGCCGCAATACCGCTGCCGGCACAGACGACAACGCCGCCGCACCACAATTGGTCACGGCGCTCGCATGCCTTGTGTAGACGAACGGCGGTCCTGTGCGCCTGCTCAGCGCCCTCTTGTGTGGCTCGAATCACGGCATAGACACGCGTTCCCGTACCGCCAAAGCGCTCAAGCGCCTGCTCGATGGCTGTCAACGTCTTATCGTCAGCCACATCTTCAATGGCCAGCACGATGCCATCGGCAACGCTGCCGGCGTCATTTGCCTTCAAGTCGACCGGGTGGGGGAGTGCGGTGCCGGAAAGCTGTGCATAGGCGGTGATGGCATCCTGCAGGTCCCAGAGCAAAAACTCAAGATCGTCGCTATTGGGAATGCTGATATACGCAATGGTTTGCAGTGTTTTTGGTACATCGCCGCGTGCGGTCGTCTCCATGCTGCCTCCTTTCCGGTTGGTTTCCGTTTAGGTTACACCGTCTGGTGGCGCCCCGCCGCGCTATCCTAGTGCAACCCTTACGAAAGGAACGCCATGCGTCTGCCCATGAATACCTCGCTTGCCACGCTCAAGCCCTCCGGCATCCGTCGGATTAACGCGCTCGCCGCCCAGCATCCGGGGTGCATCGCGCTCGCGCTCGGCGAGCCCGATTTTCCCACGCCCGATGTGATTAGCGCCGAGGTGACCGCCGCACTGGACCGCGGCGACACGCACTATCCGCCCAACAACGGTCGCCCCGCCCTGCGTGAGGCGTTATCTGCCTACATGGGGGATGCGGGCCTTACGTTTTCGGCGGACGAGGTCATTCTGACCGACGGTGCGACCGAGGCCCTGTCGGCAGCATTCATGGCTATGCTCAACCCAGGCGACGAGGTCATTATTCCCACGCCGGCCTTTGGCCTGTACGAGAGCATCGTCGTGGCCAATCACGCCAAGGCGGTCTTTTTGGATACGGAGCCTGCGCAATTCCAGATTGACGAGGACGCACTTCGTGCTTACGTGACGCCGGCGACCAAGGCCATCGTCATCTGCTCGCCCAACAATCCTACGGGTTGCATCCTCAACACGGCGTCGCTCGACGCCGTGGCGCGCGTGGCGGAGGAGGCGGGCATCTACGTGGTCTGCGACGATGTATACAACCGCCTGGTCTACGTGGACGGCTACGAGCGCTTTGCCCAGCGCCACCCGGAGCTACGCGAGCAGACGGTAGTCATCGAGAGCTTCTCCAAACCCTGGGCCATGACCGGCTGGCGTTTGGGCTGGCTCGCAGCCGCAGCCCCCGTCATCGCCGAGATCGCAAAGGCCCACCAATACTTAGTATCGAGCGCCGTCTCCTTCGAAATGGACGCCGCAGCCCGAGCCCTCACCGTCGACCCAACTCCCATGCTCGAAGTCTACCGAGCCCGTCGCGAACGCGTACTCGCAACCTTAGACGCCATGGGCCTCGACGTAGTAGAGCCCGCAGGAGCCTTCTACACTTTCCCGAGCATCAAAAAGTTCGGCCTAACAAGTGAGGACTTCTGCATCAAAGCCATCAAAGAGGCAAACGTAGCCCTAGTCCCTGGAAACTGCTTCGGCACCGAAGGCCACATCCGCCTAAGCTACTGCGTCTCCGACGAAAACCTGGACGAAGGCCTCCACCGCCTGTCCACCTTCGTCTCAACCCTATAGCCATCAGGGACGCAACACATCAGCCCACCGACATAAGGATTATGCGTGGGGGCGTCGCTCAACGGAAAACCGGGCTGCCCCAAAGTCACCGCAGGCCGCGCCGCCGAAGGCCGGGCGCAAGGTTTCGTAGATTCCGCACGAGCCGGAAAGCACTTAATGTGCTTTCCGAGCGAGCCCAGGACCTGACCGAGCGAAAACCTTGCGCCCGGCCTTCGGCGGCGCGGCCGGATGGTGGAATTGTGTGCAGCCCGGTTTTCCGTTGACCGACGCCGGGGTCCCCGCCATAATACTTTCGGTTCACGCACGAATCCGCTGCCAGAGACAGCCGGCGCAAACGGGTCTTACCCGCGAGCTTAATGGGACTTCCCGCCAGCCGAGGTGGTCGAGTAGATATGTCTTCTCGCCCCCGTCGCTCATGCAGCGCGGGGGCTTTCTTTTTGGACATGCCCCCGTCACGTCCTTGTGGCGGACCGTGCCCGGAAAGAATTCGAGGAGGTGTAATTCATGCCCCAGCAGTACAAAATCGACAAGGTTGCAGAGATCGAGTCCCGTATCGCCGAGAACGCCGGTCTGTTCGTCGTCAACTACAACGGTCTGACGGTTAAGCAGGCTCAGGAGCTGCGTCATCAGCTTCGCGAGTGCGGCGCCGAGATGAAGGTCTACAAGAACAACCTGGTCAAGATCGCTCTCAAGAACCAGGAGCAGCCCGAGCTCGACGAGATCCTCGCCGGCCCCGTCGCTTATGTGTTCTACGAGTCCGAGCCGGTCGAGGCCGCTAAGGCCCTTAAGGACTTCTCCGCTAAGTACAAGGGCGTCCTTGAGATCAAGGGCGGTATCTCCGACGGCAAGGCCGTTTCCGCTGATGATGTTAAGGCTATCGCCGAGCTGCCCACCAAGGATCAGCTTCTCGGCCAGATCGCCGGTCTCATCTCCGGTTTCGCTCGCGACATCGCTGTCTGCGTCAACGGCGTTTCCTCTGGTCTCGCTCGTTCGATCCAGCAGGTCTCCGAGCAGAAGGCAGCCTAGTTGCTGTTTTCACCCGCGGCGGCAACGCCGCACCCCTGGCGCATTCGCGTCGTGTTTTAACTGATCTCCGTGCATCCGCACGGAAACCGAAAGGACTTAGAAATGGCTAAGCTTACCACCGATGAGATCATCGATGCTCTTAAGGAAATGACCCTTCTCGAGGCTTCCGAGCTCGTCAAGGCTATCGAGGACACCTTCGGCGTTTCCGCCGCTGCTCCTGCCGCTGTTGTCGCCGCTCCCGCTGCTGGCGCTGCTGAGGCCGAGGAGAAGACCGAGTTTGACGTCGTGCTCGAGGGCTTCGGCGACAACAAGATCCAGGTCATCAAGGCCGTCCGTGAGCTCACCAACCTTGGCCTGAAGGAGGCCAAGGAGGTCGTCGAGGGCGCTCCCAAGGCTGTTCTCGAGGGTGCCAAGAAGGAGGACGCCGAGGCTGCCAAGGAGAAGCTCGAGGCTGCTGGCGCTGCTGTCACCCTCAAGTAATCAGGCTTTCTCGCCAGATTTCTTTGCAGACGGGGTTCGCATTGCGAGCCCCGTCTTTTTTGTTTTTCGGTCCCTCGACATCGGTAGCTCAAACTGCCATGTTCTGTGATTTGCGTCGTATCGGGCACCCTGCCGTTGGGCAATAAAATTGCACCATTCGAGCAATAATTTGCGTTGACCTGCTGAAGAATTGTCTCTGCCTTGTAGCGACATATAGTTCCAGCGGTAAGATGCTTAGGTATCGCAATTTGGTCTGCGGCTGTGTGCCGCACGCATGGGGCGCTTTTGCGCCTGCGAAAGGATCTTTGAATAACATGAAGGCAATCATCCCCGCCGCCGGTCTTGGCACGCGTTTTCTGCCTGGCACCAAGTGCACGCCCAAAGAGATGCTGCCGGTGCTCGACAAGCCCGTCATTCAGTACGTCGTCGAGGAGGCGCTCGACCCCGAGGAAGTCGACGACGCCATCATCGTTACTTCTCCCGGTAAGCCCGAGCTACTGAACTACTTCCAGCCCGATCGCTCGCTCGAGAACCTGCTGCGCGAGCGCGGCAAGAACGCCTATGCCGATGCCGTCGCCCACGCTGGCGGTATGCCGGTCGACTTCCGCTATCAGTACGAGCCCAAGGGCCTCGGCCATGCTATTCGCTCTGCTGCCGACGCCGTGGCAGGGGAGAACTTCCTGGTTCTTCTGGGCGACTACGTTGTGCCTAACCGCGACATCTGCGACAAGATGCTCGCCGTTTCCAAGGAGCACGGTGGCGCTTCGGTTATCGCCGTCGCTGCTTGCTCGCCCGAGGAAGTCAGCCGCTACGGCGTTATCGCCGGTGAGCGCGTCGGTTCGCTCGAGGGTGCCGAGGACGTTGCCGATGCAGAGCCGGGCGCTGTCTGGCGCATCGGCGGTCTGGTCGAGAAGCCCGCTCCCGAGGCGGCTCCGTCCAATCTGTACATCGTCGGTCGCTACCTGCTGAGCCCGCTGGTCATGGACCTGCTGGCAGATCAGCAGGCCGGCAAGGGCGGCGAGATCCAGCTCACCGACGCCATGGCCCGTTCGCTCGACCGCGAGGCCATGTATGCCGTCGTCATTGACCCGCTGTCGGGCTACGACACCGGCACTCCCTCTGGCTGGATGGCCACCAACGCCCTCATGGCCGCAAGCGACCCCCGCTTTGCCGATGCCTTCTGGGATGCCATCGACGAGCGCGGCGGATTGATGCGCAAGTAAGCCTTCGGGCATCGACATTTACGGGCGCGGACCTCGGTTCGCGCCCGTTTTTTATAAGAGCTGCGATTGCCGGCTCTCTGTTCACAGAAAATATATGAACAGATGTTCGATACACATACATCTACCTGCGTGTTTTCTGTCGAAAAACTTTGCTACTCCAAAAACTCAATCGCGTCAAGGCTTTTCTTGCCCAACGGTCGGTACCTGATAAACTATTAGGTTGCGATAACTGGCGAAGCTATGCCTCGCCAACCCACCGAGCATTTCCGTGAAGGAGGAAAAACCTGGTGACCTACGCATACACTGCCACTGAGCGCAAGCGCGTCAGCTTCGGGAAAATCCCGGAGGCCATGGAGCTCCCCAACCTTATCTCTGTTCAAAGGGAATCCTTTGAGCGTTTTAAGGACGAGGGCCTTCGTGAGGCGTTCAAGGAATCCAGCCCCATCCAGAGCCAGAACCATGTTCTCGAGGTTACCTTCGGCGAGCATCAGTTCGGCGACCCCGCGCACACCGTCGAGGAGTGCCGCGAGAAGGACATGACCTATCAGGCCCCGCTTCTGACCGACGTCCGTCTCACCAACAAGGAGACCGGCGAGATCAAGGAGCAGCTCGTCTTTATGGGCGACTTCCCCATGATGACCGATCAGGGCACCTTCATCATCAACGGTACCGAGCGTATCGTCGTCTCGCAGCTCGTCCGTTCCCCGGGTGTGTACTACAGCTCCGAGATGGATTCGGGCAAGCAGATCTACAAGGCCCAGATCATCCCGTCCCGCGGTGCCTGGCTCGAGTTTGAGGTCGACAAACGCGACCAGCTCATGGTCTCCATCGACCGTAAGCGCAAGCAGAGCGCCACGATGTTCCTGCGCGCCCTTGGCATCGCCGTCACCAACGACGACATCATCGAGCTGCTCGGCAACTCCGATGTGATCAAGCGCACCCTGGAGCGCGACACCGCCCTCACCCGCGAGGACGCCCTCATCGAGATCTACCGTCGCCTGCGCCCGGGCGAGCCCCCCACCGTGGACGCTTCCCGCAGCCTGCTTGAGGGCCTGCTCTTCAACCCGCAGCGCTACGATCTGGCCCGCGTCGGTCGTTACAAGGTCAACAAGAAGCTCAACCTCACCACCGAGGAAGAGGTCACGGTGCTCACCGACGAGGATATCGTCGCGACGCTGCGCTACCTCCTGTCCCTCGCTGCCGGCGAGCAGGGCTTCAAGGTCGACGACATCGACCACTTCGGCAACCGCCGCATCCGTACCGTCGGCGAGCTCGTCGCCAACCAGTTCCGTATCGGCATGAGCCGTATGGAGCGCGTCGTCCGTGAGCGCATGAGCTCCCAGGACATCGACGAGATCACCCCGCAGTCGCTCATCAACATCCGCCCGATCGTGGCCTCCATCAAGGAGTTCTTCGGCTCCTCGCAGCTCTCGCAGTTCATGGACCAGGCGAACCCCCTGACCGGTCTGACCCACAAGCGCCGTCTGTCCGCACTCGGCCCTGGTGGTCTTGCCGGCCACAAGTCCGGCTCCAGCCGCCGCACCAACGTGCCGACGGCCGTCCGCGACGTTCACAACTCGCACTACAGCCGCATGTGCCCGATCGAGACCCCCGAAGGCCCCAACATCGGCCTGATCGGCTCGCTCGCCCTCTACGCTCGCGTCAACGAGTACGGTTTCATCGAGGCTCCGTTCCGCCGCGTCGAGAACGGCGTTGCCACCGACCAGATCGACTGGATGACCGCTGACGAGGAAGAGAAGCACGTCATCGCGCCGGCCAACACGCCGCTCGATCCCAAGACCAACGAGTTCATCACGACCGATGCCGAGGGCAAGATCGTCCGTCCGCACACCGTGATCGCTCGTACCCGCGACTTCGACGGCTCCTTCGGCGCCCCCGCCGACGTGCCTGTCGAGGACGTCGACTACATGGACGTCTCGCCGCGTCAGATGCTCTCCGTCGCAGCCACGCTGATCCCGTTCCTTGAGCACGACGACGCCAAGCGTACGCTGATGGGCGCTAACATGCAGCGTCAGGCCGTGCCGCTGGTTCACCCCGCCGCTCCCTATGTCGGTACCGGCATGGAGCGTCGCGCCGCTCTGGACTCCGGCGAGGTCACCCTGGCCAAGAACGCCGGCGAGGTCATCTTTGCCGACGCCGCCAAGATCATCGTCAAGCATGCCGGCGGTATGGACGAGTATCACCTGGCCAAGTACCAGCGCTCCAACCAGTCCACCTGCATCAACCACCGTCCGCTCGTTCGCGTCGGTGACACCGTTGAGCAGGGCGAGCCTCTGGCCGACGGTCCTTCGACCGATCACGGCGAGCTCGCACTGGGCCAGAACCTCACCGTGGCCTACATGCCGTGGGAAGGCTTTAACTACGAGGACGGTATCGTCGTGTCCGAGCGCCTGGTGGCCGAGGACCTGCTGACGACCATCAACATCACCCGTCACGAGATCGACGCCCGCGACACCAAGCTCGGCCCCGAGGAGATCACCCGCGAGATCCCGAACCTCTCCGAGGACATGCTTGCCAACCTCGACGAGGACGGCATCATCCGCATCGGCGCCGAGGTCGGCCCTGGCGACATCCTGGTCGGCAAGGTTACCCCCAAGGGCGAGAGCGCTCTGACCGCCGAGGAGCGCCTGCTGCGCGCCATCTTCGGTGCCAAGGCCCACGATGTCCGCGACACCTCCCTTAAGATGCCTCACGGTGCTTACGGCCGTGTCATCGACGTCGTCCGCTTTAGCCGCGAGAACGGCGACGACCTGGCCCCCGGCGTCAACGAGCAGGTGCGCGTCTACGTCGCCCAGCGTCGTAAGATCCAGCAGGGCGATAAGATCGCCGGCCGCCACGGCAACAAGGGTGTTATCTGTAACGTTCTGCCGGTCGAGGACATGCCCTACATGGCTGACGGTACCCCGATCGACGTTATCCTCAACCCGCTGGGCGTTCCTTCGCGTATGAACGTCGGCCAGCTGCTCGAGTGCCACCTTGGCTGGGCTGCTGCGTGCGGTTGGGATACTGAGCAGGCCGACTCCGACAAGTACGTCCCCGGTCCGTTCTTCACCGCGACGCCCGTCTTCGACGGCGCCAAGGAGGACGAGATCGCCGAGGTCATCCGTCGTGCTAACAAGAACATGCTCAACAAGGCCACCGCTGCCTTTGGCGATCACATGCGCCCCGAGTTCGTCACCCAGCTTGACGAGCGCGGCAAGACCCGTCTGTTCGACGGCCGCACCGGCGAGGAGTTCCGTGAGCCCATTACCGTGGGTACGTCCTACATCCTCAAGCTCGGCCACATGGTCGACGACAAGATCCACGCCCGTTCGACTGGCCCCTACAGCCTGGTTACCCAGCAGCCTCTGGGCGGCAAGGCCCAGTTCGGCGGCCAGCGCTTCGGCGAGATGGAAGTTTGGGCACTGTACGCATACGGTGCTTCCAACGTCCTGCAGGAGATCCTGACCGTCAAGTCCGACGATACCGTGGGCCGCGTCAAGACCTACGAGTCCATCGTCAAGGGCGAGAACGTTCCTGTCCCGGGTATCCCCGAGTCCTTCAAGGTTCTCGTCAAGGAGATTCGTTCCCTCGCGCTGGACATCGAGCCCATGCACGATGCCGACGAGGACGCCTCCGCCCCTGTGACCGCCGAGGAGACCTCTGCCCTCGATGACCTGGCTGCGCTCGCCGGCGTTGACGCCGACGTCGAGGCCCAGGATGCCGAGACCGCCGAGGCACCCGAGGCTGTCGCCGCCACGACCACTGATAAGGAGTAGTTGACTGTGGCAGATTTCGAAGCTACTGATTTTGACTCGGTAAAGATCTCCCTTGCCTCCGCCGACCAGATCCGTTCCTGGTCGCACGGTGAGGTCAAGAAGCCGGAGACCATCAATTACCGTACCCTCAAGCCCGAGAAGGACGGCCTGTTCTGCGAGAAGATCTTCGGTCCCGCCAAGGACTGGGAGTGCTCCTGCGGCAAGTACAAGGGCATCCGCTTTAAGGGCATCGTCTGCGAGCGCTGCGGCGTCGAGGTCACCTCGGCCAAGGTGCGTCGCGACCGCATGGGCCACATCGAGCTCGCCGCTCCCGTGTCCCACATCTGGTACTTCAAGAGCCCCACGAGCTTCCCGATGAGCCGTATGCTCGACATCAAGTCCAAGGACCTCGAGAAGGTTCTGTACTTTGCCAGCTACATCATCACCGAGGTCGACTACGAGGCTCGCGAGGCCGACGCTGACGACCTGCGCGAGGAGCTCGCCGCCGATCTGGAAGAGATCGATGCCGAGTGCGCCCGCCAGATCGAGTCCCTCAAGGAGCAGGGCAACCCCGAGAACTTTGACGAGTTCTCCGACGAGGAGCCGCTGACCCCCGAGGAGATCGCCTCCGGCATCGTCGACATCGAGGAAGAGTGCAAGGACGAGAAGCAGCTCCGCACGGACGCCTTCAACGCCTTCATGAAGCTCAGCGAGCGCGACCTCATTTCCGATGAGCCGCTGTTCCGCGAGATGACTCGCTACTACTCCATGTACTTCAAGGGAGGCATGGGTGCCGAGGCCGTCCGCGACCTGCTCGCTGCCATCGACCTCCCCTCCGAGGCCGAGAAGCTCAAGGCCATCATCGCCGACGAGGACTCCCAGAAGCAGAAGCGCGAGAAGGCCGTTAAGCGCCTCGAGGTCGTTGACGCCTTCCTGAAGGGCGGCAACAGCCCCGCGAACATGATCCTGGATGTCATCCCGGTCATTCCGCCCGATCTGCGCCCGATGGTCCAGCTCGACGGCGGCCGCTTCGCCGCGTCCGACCTCAACGACCTGTATCGTCGCGTGATCAACCGTAACAACCGACTCAAGCGCCTGCTCGACCTGGACGCCCCTGCGATCATCGTGAACAACGAGAAGCGCATGCTCCAGGAGTCCGTGGACGCCCTGTTCGACAACGGCCGTCGTGGTCGCCCGGTCTCTGGCCGTGGCGGTCGCCCGCTCAAGTCGCTCGCCGAGGCCCTCAAGGGCAAGCAGGGCCGTTTCCGTCAGAACCTGCTGGGCAAGCGTGTCGACTACTCCGGCCGTTCGGTCATCGTGACCGACCCCAAGCTGCTGCTGCACCAGTGCGGTCTGCCCAAGACCATGGCGCTGGAGCTCTTCAAGCCCTTCGTCATGAAGCGCCTGGTCGAGCTTGGCAAGGTCGAGAACATCAAGGGCGCCAAGCGCGCTATCGACCGCGGTGCCACCTTTGTGTGGGATATCCTCGAAGAGGTCATCGACGGCCGCGTCGTGCTGCTCAACCGTGCACCGACCCTGCACCGTCTGTCCATCCAGGCCTTTGAGCCGGTGCTGGTCGAGGGCAAGGCTATCCACCTGCACCCGCTGGTCTGCTCGCCCTTCAACGCCGACTTCGACGGCGACCAGATGTCTGTCCACGTGCCGCTGTCCAGCCAGGCTCAGGCCGAGGCTCGCGTGCTCATGCTCTCTGCGAACAACCTGCGCTCGCCGGCATCCGGCAAGCCGGTCAACATCCCTTCGCAGGACATGATCATCGGTGTGTACTACCTCACCCAGGTTCGCGAGGGTCTGCCGGGCGAGAACCACGTGTTCTCGAGCTTCGATGACGCGCTGCACGCCTATGACTGCCGCTCCGAGGTCGACATGCAGGCCAAGATCCAGGTCCGCGTGTCCGCTGCCGATGCCAACGTCATCAACGAGGACGGCACCCGTATCTTCCGCGTTAAGAACGGCAAGAACGAGTTTGTCGACTACGACGTCACCGGCAACAAGACCGCGCGCTTCGAGACCTCTATCGGCCGCATCATCTTCAACCGCCAGTGCCTGCCCGAAGACTATGAGTTCATGAACTACAAGATGGTCAAGGGCGATGTGGCCAAGCTGGTTGCCGACTGCTGCGATCGTTACCCCGAGGCCAAGGTCGGCCCGATCCTCGACGCCATCAAGTACTCCGGCTTCCACTACGCTACCCGCGCCGGCCTCACCATCTCGGTGTGGGACGCTCTTATCCCTGCCGAGAAGCAGGAGCTGCTCGACCGCGCCCAGGCCAACGTCGACCAGATCAACGAGTACTTCGAGGAGGGCTTCATCAACGAGACGGAGCGCCACATCGAAGTCGTTAACGAGTGGACCGCTTGTACCGATAAGGTTGCAGCGCTCATGCTCGACATGTTCGACGAGGAGAACCCGCTGTACATGATGGCCGACTCCGGCGCCCGTGGTTCTAAGACCCAGCTGCGTCAGCTCGGCGGCATGCGCGGCCTGATGGCAGACATGTCCGGTGAGACGATCGACCTTCCCATTAAGGCGAACTTCCGCGAGGGTCTGCTGCCGCTCGAGTACTTCATTTCGACCTACGGCGCCCGTAAGGGCCTGGTCGATACCGCATCCCACACTTCGGACTCTGGTTACCTGACCCGTCGTCTGGTCGACGTGGCCCAGGACGTCATCGTCCGCGAGGAGGACTGCGGTACGCACGAGGGCGTCACCTACAACCTCATCATCCCCGGCACCACCGACCTCAACACCGACCTCGTCGGCCGTTGCTTCATCGAGGACGTCGTGGCTCCCGATGGCACCGTGCTCTTTGAGCAGGATGGCTACATCGAGAAGGTCGCCGACATCCAGAAGATGGTCGATGCGGGCCTTAAGAAGGTCAAGCTTCGCGCGCTGCTCACCTGCCGCTCCAAGTACGGCGTGTGCCAGAAGTGCTACGGCTGGGATCTTTCCACCCGTCGTCCGGTCGCCATCGGTACCGCGGTCGGCATTATTGCCGCCCAGTCCATCGGCGAGCCCGGTACGCAGCTTACGATGCGTACCATTCACTCCGGCGGCGTCGCTGGCGTCGACGATATTACGCAGGGTCTGCCTACGGTCAGCCGTATGTTCGATATCGTCGGCAACGTCAACGAGAAGATTCTGGGTCGCGAGGCCGAGCTGGCTCCGTACTCCGGTCACCTCTCGATTAAGCCCGAGAAGTCCGAGTACGTGCTGACGCTCACCGACTCCGAGGACCACACACGTGTCCTCGACGAGCGTCGCGTTCCCGCATCGGTGCGCTTTATGCCCGAGATCGAGGACGGCTGCGAGGTTCGCGCCGGCGACCAGATCACCAAGGGCTTCGTCAACTTCCGCAACCTGCGCAAGCTGACCGACATCGAGTCGACGATGCACACCTTCGTCGAGAGCGTCAAGGACGTCTACACCAGCCAGGGCGTTGACCTGAACGACAAGCACATCGAGGTGCTCGCACGTCAGATGCTGCGTCGCGTTCAGATCACCAACCCCGGTGATTCCAAGTACCTGCTTGGTCAGTACGTCGACCGCTACGAGTTCGCCGACGAGGTCGAGCGCGTTGCCCGTTTGGGCGGTCAGGCTCCCGTGGCCGAGCCCGTCATCCTGGGTACGCTCAAGGTCGCGTCCAACATCGACTCCTGGCTGTCGAGCGCTTCGTTCATCCGTACCGCCGGCGTCCTTACCGAGGCTGCCATCGAGGGCAAGGTCGACCACCTGCTCGACCTTAAGTCCAACGTCATCGTCGGTAAGAAGATCCCGGCCGGTACCGGCCTCAAGCCGTACGCCAACGCCAAGCTGACGTATCGTACGGCCGACGGCTATGTTGACATCGACGGTCCGGCTTCGCCCAACGCCAAGTCGCTGCCCGAGTGGGCTCCGGTGGAGCTCAAGGACCTGGACGAGCAGCTCCCGCAGCAGCTCGACTGGGCCGGCTACGACGAGTTTGGTGGTGCTGACGGTTCGTTCACCCGCAACGGCCACACCATCTCCGCCGAGAAGGCTCGCCTGTACCTGTTCGACGACCTGGGCGTGTCGCAGCGCTGGACCAACAAGTTCAGCGAGGTCGGCATCGAGACGGTCGGCGACCTGGTCGGCAAGTCCGAGGAGGATCTGCTGCGCATCGATGGTATTGGTGCCAAGGCGATCGAGGAGCTCCGTGACGGCCTGGAGGCCCACGACCTGCTCTACATCCTCGAGAACAACGATGACGTTGCCGACGAGGAAGACCTCTCGCAGCTGCTGCAGATGGTCTTTAGCCCCGACGGTCCAGACGACATCCTACTGGGCACCTCCGCCGCGCCGACGCATCACGCTGACGCCGACGAGGAGCTCCTGGGCGCCCCGATCGACGACAAGAAGGCTCCCGCCAACGGTGCCATCAACGAGGACATGGCTTCCCTCGACGAGCTGCTCAATCAGCTCGTGGACACCGACGACGCCGAAGAGGCCAAGGACAACGACGAGGAGTAATTTCCTAGTACGTTAACCGCCCTTCCAAAGACCCGCTTCCCAACAGGGAAGCGGGTCTTTTTTGTTGAAGAAAACCTGTCAATAAGGGACAGGTTTATTTTGGTAGGTTTTTACTGCTTGAATTTGAAACATTTTGTCCGGCCAGAGCGTATCTATGGTGAGGGCCTCAGAAAGAATCATTAACGTCACCGGGAGGTGATTATGGAAGAACAAGCATTTAGACAGGCGGTCGAAGATCACCGGGATGTCGTGTTTCGGATCGCATTGACGTACCTGCGCGATCGTGCCGATGCCGACGATGTCGCTCAAGACGTCTTTCTGAAGTTACTCAAAAGCGATGCCCAATTTGAAAGCTGGGAACATCTTCGTCGCTGGCTTATCCGGGTCACGATCAATGAATGCAAATCGCTCTTTCGAAAGCCATGGAGGCGTGTGGAGGATATTGAGAACCTGGCCGATTCGCTTTCGGCGGCGCAGGATGAGACCAAGGCCGTCCTGTCAGATGTCATGCGGCTTCCGGAACGATTCCGTATCCCCATCGTGCTCTTTTACTATCTGGGCTTCTCGACTTCAGAGATTGCCGAGTTGCTGCACGTACCAGCCGCGACAGTTCGAACGCGTTTAGCTCGCGGCAGATCGAAACTCAAGTTCATCCTAGAGGAGGGCGACCGTGAAATCCAACCAAATCAAGCAGGCCTTCGAGTCCGTCCAAGCCGATAGCGATCTTGCAGATCGCGTCCTAAATAGCGCTGCGGGTGAGCCGCTTCATCGAAAGGGCCACGCGAAGCCTCTGTATGTTGCCGTAATCGGATGTCTTGTCGGAGTGTTGGCGACCGGAGGGGTCGCCTACGCCGTTATCAATTCCAGCTATTTTGCCTTAGCCTGGGGAAATCACGGCAATGGGGATTCCATTACCTGGACCAACGGTGGCTCATCGGGGACTAAATACACCTACACCAGAGAGTTTGGTGACGGCATCGCTCCCCAAAGCCTGGAGGGCACAGTCCAGAAGGTCAATCTGTCCGTCGAGGGCAACGGCTATACACTCGACATTCATGATATGGCTATCGATAAAAACGGTTGCGGTGCCGTGACGTTTACGTTGTCCAATCCAAATGGTGTTAACTACTACAAGCCGGCAGCAGAGACAGGCGAACTTGTTCTCTATGGTGAAGAAGAACAAGGCATCGGCACGCCCGGCATGAACTTCGGCGAGGAATGGGCTGACACACGCTGCACCATTGATAAGGACACATCAAGCGATACTGTCATTAATGGCACGATGTACTTTGCTTCTATGGATCGCGAGCGAGGTTTTCAACATGCGGTCACCTGGAATATCTCGTGGACCGAGGGCGAAGGCGAGGACGCGAAGCTGTTCGAGGCATCGACGCCCGAGTTTAGCGTTGGAGCGTACGTCGATACAAAGGAACTCCGCTCCGATGACTCGCCTCTCGAGATCAGCCCGTTTTCCATCCAGACGCACATCGACGATCTGGGCATTGACGCAGTCACGAAAAAGTTGACCGTTACCTACAAGGATGGATCGGAGCAGATTATCGAAGATGACGACGCAGGGGCGTTCAACTTATATTTTTCTTATACGCGCAATAGCGGAGAGAACATCTGGGTGCCAACGAAGTTGATTGATGTCGACCAAGTGGTCTCAGTAACGCTTGAGGGCACGAGGTGCACGTCAACAGGAGAGACCGAAACGGAAGAGTCCTTTACTATCGTCTATTCGTAAGGTCTGAGGCCGCTTTCTACTAGGGGAAGCGGCCTCTTTTGCGTTAAATGGAAACGCCGCCGATTTCCATGCGACAGATGAGAGCAGATTACCGCTGGAGCGCGACGTTTCCCCAGATAAAACCGATCAAAATAAACCTGTCCCTTTTTGGCAGGTAACGTTGCCCCGACGAGCATATCGGATTCCCGGTCCGGGCGGCCCGCTGTTTAAGTTTGTCGCGAGTTCCGCACGCAAAGGAAAGCACTTAATGTGCTTTCCGTCTTGCGCAGGACTGTAGAGCAGCAAACTTAAACAGCGGGCCGCCCGGACCGGGAATCCGCCCCCGCGCACAGAAGGGGATTCCTTTTGTGTAGGCTTTGCGGAAATATGCTCATTTTGGGATACGCCCGGCGGCGTGGTCTGTTGACGGCACAGCTAACGCCACGTATCCTATCGAACTGCGTGTTTCGTAGGGGGATGCTGACCCCTCGATTCAAGCCGTTGCACTTTACAGAAAGCTGGAATCATTCGAGAAGGAGTACGCTTTGCCTACTATTAACCAGCTGGTTCGCCAGGGCCGTCGTTCCGTGCCCAAGAAGTCCAAGAACGCTGCTCTGCAGCACAACTCCCAGAAGCGCGGCGTGTGCACCCGCGTCTTCACCACGAGCCCCAAGAAGCCGAACTCGGCTCTTCGTAAGGTTGCCCGTGTTCGCCTTGTCAACGGCATCGAAGTTACTGCTTACATCCCGGGTGAGGGCCACAACCTGCAGGAGCACTCCATCGTGCTCGTCCGCGGCGGTCGTGTCCGTGACCTCCCTGGTGTCCGTTATCACGTCATCCGTGGCGCCTACGACGCTGCTCCGGTCCAGAACCGTATGCAGGCCCGTTCCAAGTACGGTGCTAAGCGCCCCAAGGCTAAATAAGCCAGATAACGTTTTGATACTTTCGCCGTGTGCCGCCTAAGCGCCGCACGGTAGACACTTAAGGAGATTTCACATGCCGCGTCGTGCAGCAGCTAATCGTCGTGAGGTTCAGCCTGACGCCGTTTACAACAACCGCCTGGTGACTCAGCTCATCAACAAGGTCCTTCTTGACGGCAAGAAGGCCACCGCTGAGCGCATCGTTTACACCGCTTTCGAGATCGTTGCCGAGAAGTCCGAGGGCGGCGATGCTCTCGCCACCTTCAAGAAGGCTATGGACAACGTCAAGCCCACGCTCGAGGTTAAGCCCAAGCGTGTCGGTGGCGCTACCTATCAGGTCCCGATGGAGGTCAACTCCCGTCGTTCCACCGCTCTGGGTATCCGCTGGATCGTCAACTTCTCCCGCGCTCGCAAGGAGAAGACCATGGCCGAGCGTCTCGCCAACGAGATTCTCGACGCCTCCAACGGCCTGGGCGCTTCCGTCAAGAAGCGTGAGGACGTCTTCAAGATGGCCGAGGCCAACCGCGCGTTCTCTCACTATCGTTGGTAAGTTAAGGTAAGGAACTAACATGGCTAAGCCTAAGTACAAGCTTTCCGATACCCGTAACATCGGCATCATGGCTCACATCGATGCCGGTAAGACCACCACGACCGAGCGTATTCTTTACTACACCGGTAAGACCCACAAGATCGGTGAGGTTCATGAGGGCGCTGCCACCATGGACTGGATGGTTCAGGAGCAGGAGCGCGGCGTAACCATTACCTCCGCTGCTACCACGTGCTTCTGGAACAAGGACGGTAAGGACTACCGCATCCAGATCATCGACACCCCGGGCCACGTTGACTTCACCGCTGAGGTCGAGCGCTGCCTGCGCGTCCTCGATGGCGCTGTCGCCGTCTTCGACGCCGTTGCCGGCGTTCAGCCCCAGTCTGAGACCGTTTGGCGTCAGGCTTCTACCTTCAACGTCCCCCGTATCGCCTTCATCAACAAATATGACCGCGTGGGCGCTGACTTCTTCAACGCTATCGAGACCATGAAAGATCGTCTCGACGCTAACGCCGTGGCCGCTCAGGTCCCGATGGGCGCCGAGGACAACTTCTGGGGCGTCATCGACCTCGTCACCATGACCGCATGGGACTTCAAGGCCGACGACAAGGGCATGACCTACCCCGAGCCGATGGACGAGATCCCGGCTGAGTTCGCCGACATCGCTGCCACCAAGCGCGAGGAGCTCCTCGACGCTGCTGCCAGCTTTGACGACGAGCTCATGGAGAAGATCCTCATGGAGGAGGACTTCACCGTCGAGGAGCTCAAGGCTGCTCTGCGCAAGGGCGTTCTGGCCAACGAGCTTAACCTCGTCTTCGTGGGCTCCGCCTACAAGAACAAGGGCGTCCAGGAGCTGCTCGACGCTGTCGTCGACTACCTGCCCAGCCCGCTCGACGTCGAGGCCGTTACCGGTACCGATCCGGACACCGGCGAGGAGATCGAGCGTCATCCTTCCTTCGACGAGCCCTTCTCCGGCCTGGTCTTCAAGATCATGACCGACCCGTTCGTCGGTAAGCTCACCTACGTCCGCGTTTACTCCGGCCGCGCCGAGTCCGGCTCCTACGTTGTCAATGCTTCCAACGGTCAGCGCGAGCGCCTCGGCCGCATCCTCGAGATGAACGCTGCCGAGCGTATCGACCGTGACGACGCCGCTGCCGGCGACATCGTCGCTTGCGTCGGCTTCAAGAACTCCACCACCGGTGACACCCTGTGCGCCGAGGGCAAGGAGATCGTCCTCGAGAAGATCGAGTTCGCTAAGCCCGTTATCGACGTTGCCATCGAGCCCAAGACCAAGGCCGAGCAGGACAAGATGTCCCTGGCTCTGACCAAGCTCGCCGAGGAGGACCCGACCTTCCAGGTGTCCACCAACCACGAGACCGGCCAGACCATCATCGCCGGCATGGGTGAGCTGCACCTCGAGATCATCGTCGACCGTCTGCTCCGTGAGTTCAAGGTTGACGCTAACGTTGGTAAGCCCCAGGTTGCCTACCGCGAGACCGCTGGTCACGACGTTGAGAAGGCTGAGGGCAAGTTCGTTCGTCAGTCCGGTGGTCGCGGTCAGTACGGCCATGCCGTCATCAAGCTCGAGAAGATGGAGGAGGGCTTCGGCTACGAGTTCGTCAACGCTATCGTCGGCGGCGTCGTGCCCAAGGAGTACATCCCGTCCATCGACAAGGGCATCCAGGAGGCCCTGAACACCGGTGTTATCGCCGGCTTCCCGGTCCTCGACGTCAAGGTCACCCTGTTCGACGGTTCTTACCACGAGGTCGACTCCTCCGAGGCCGCCTTCAAGATCGCCGGTTCCATGGCTATCAAGGACGCCCTCAAGAAGTCCGACCCGCAGCTGCTCGAGCCGATCATGGCTGTCGAGGTCGAGACCCCCGAGCAGTACATGGGCGACGTTATGGGCAACCTCTCCGGTCGTCGCGGCAAGATCGAGGGCATGGAGGATCGCAAGAACAGCAAGCTCATCCGTGCCAAGGTGCCGCTGGGCGAGATGTTCGGTTACGCTACCGACCTTCGCTCCCAGACCCAGGGCCGTGCATCCTACACGATGCAGTTCGACTCTTATGAGCCCGCGCCCAAGTCCATCGTGGACGAGGTCATGAGCAAGAACGCCTAAGTTCGAGCTCCCTGTTACGTAATCCGCGAGAACATCTCTCGCACTCTTTGGAGGTTTAAGTTGGCTACCCAGAAGATCCGCATTCGCCTCAAGGGCTATGATCACGAGGTCGTCGATCAGTCCGCGAAGCTCATCGTCGAGACCGCTCAGAAGACCGGCGCTCGCGTTTCCGGTCCTGTCCCCCTGCCCACCGAGCGCAACCTGTACACGGTTATCCGCTCGCCGCACGTGAACAAGGACTCCCGTGAGCAGTTCGAGATGCGCACCCACAAGCGTCTCATCGACATCCTCGACCCCACCTCGGGCACCGTTGATTCGCTCATGCGTCTCGACCTCCCCGCTGGCGTCGACATCGACATCAAGCTCTAAGCGATATCGCTCATAGCTTAAAGGGCCCCGCTGCCGTTACGGTAGCGGGGTCCTTTTGTTTTGAATGATGGTTTGGACTGCGGGGTAATGCTGCCGAGTAGGTGGTTGCGGCGCCTTATTCGCTCAAGGGACGCAGCGATGCCTCCTCAAAATGGAAGGATCGAAAGCCGTCTTCCGTTTCGATGCACGCGCGACCAAAGCCATCGACCGTTTTAAAGATGCCACGCGCCAGCTCGTCCTCAGCGGGGGAGCGGGCGATAACGTGCTCCCCGATCCAATTGAGGTGAGCGATATATTCGTCGTGGACGGGCGCGAGCGGACCGGCGTCTTCTTCCTTGGCGTTGAGGCGCTCTGCCCAGGCATCTACAGCGTCTATAACTGCGTGATAGACCTCATCGAGGAGCATGTCGACGGCGGGAACGTTCTTGTTGAGGTCTGACAGGCCGATTGCTGGCAGGCCGCCATCGGGAACCTCCGCGGGCACATAGTTCACGTTAACGCCGATGCCACAGACCGCAAAGGGGTTGCCTTCGTTATCGCGTGCGGCCTCTACCAGAATGCCGCCGAGCTTGCGTCCTCGCGCGACCAGGTCGTTGGGCCATTTGAGGCCAATCTCGTTTGCAAGACCCTGCTTTTCGAGTGCTTCGAGCATCGCTAGGCCGCTGACGGCGGCAAGACCAGAGTACTTTGCGGGATTAACGCATGGACGCAGGACAATCGAAAGCAATAGGTTGCCGGCGGTTGAATCCCACTTGTGGCCGCGCCGGCCGCGTCCTGCCGTTTGCGCGCGGGCGGCAAGTCCTGTGCCGTGCGGCGCACCCTGTTTTCCTGCCTCGAGCAGGTCATCGTTGGTCGATCCGGTTACGTCGACAATCGTTAATTGGGCATCCATAGCGGCTGCTACCTCCTTATTGAATAAGTGAATGACGCAATGGTGTCGAGAGATAGACACAATGTGAAGCCTTTGTCGCATTTGGACAATTTAATGTTAACACGTCAACAACGACTGAAATGCGTTATCCTCTCTTGGTCGATGTAAACACGTCAACAACTCAAAGGAGGTTAGTGATGGGTTTCACGATTCTTGGAACAGGCTCGGCGGTTCCTGAGCGCAGTGTTTCCAATGACGAGCTGTCTGAGTTCCTCGATACCTCGGATGAGTGGATTTTTACCCGCACAGGTATCAAGAGCCGCCACGTCTGTACCACCGAGTCACTTGACGACCTTGCCGTAGCGGCGAGCGAGCGGGCACTCCAGGTGTCCGGAATCGACGCGAGCCAGCTGGATCTGATCGTCTGCTCGACGACGACGGGTGACCACCTTGTTCCCGCTGAGGCGTGTGCCGTTGCTGAGCGACTAGGAGCGGCGTGCCCTGCCTTCGATGTCTCGGCGGCCTGTGCCGGCTTCGTGTTTGCGCTCGATGTCGCCGAGGGCTATATCGAGCGCGGTCGTGCCGAGCGCGTGCTTATCGTTGCTGCTGAGCAGATGACGCGCGCGCTCGACTGGACCGACCGCGCCACCTGCGTGCTCTTTGGCGATGGGGCAGGCGCCGCAGTGATTGGGGCTGGGGGAGACAGCCCCCTTGCCGTTGAGCTTTCGACGGCGCCCGACGTCGAGACGTTACACGTTCCCGGTCTGGTCGGCACCTCGCCGTTTAAGGCTTCCGCAGATAGCAAGAGCGTGCTGTCCATGAATGGCCGCCGCGTGTTCAAGTTCGGCGTCAACGCCATCTGCGACACGGTCCATAAGCTTGCGGGCGATGCGGGCATTTCGGTCGAAGACATCGACCATTTTGTATTCCATCAGGCTAACGAACGAATCCTGAGTCAGGCGGTCAAGCGCCTCGGCGTGCCAGATGAGCGCGTGGTTCGAACGCTGCGCGAGACCGGCAACATTTCGAGCGCCTGCATTCCCTTTGCGCTTGACCGTCTGGCACGCACCGACGCACTGAATGCGGGCGACACCATCGCCCTCGTTGGATTTGGCGCCGGCCTGGATATAGGTGGCTATCTGCTTCGTTGGAAGTAGTTGCACATAGGAAAAAACGCCCCTAGGGCACAAACAAAGGAGAACTACCATGGCAGATCAGAAGACCTTCGAGCGCGTTTGCGACGTTATCCGCGAGACCGCCGGTCTTGACGATGTCGAGATGAAGCCCGAGTCCACGCTCGAGGAGATTGGTCTCGACAGCCTGGGCACCGTCGAGATCCTCGTCGCCGTCGAGGACGAGTTTGGCATCCAGCTCGATACCGAGGAGAACCCCAAGACGGTCGGCGAGTTCGCCGATACGGTCGAGGCGGCATTGGAGAAGTAGAGATGCTCAAGACTCCTCTCTGCGATCTGCTCGGCATCGAAAAGCCCGTGTTCCAGGGCGGTATGGCCTGGATTGCCGATGCCTCGCTGGCGTCCGCAGTGTCCGAGGCGGGTGGCTTAGGCATCATCGCGGCCATGAACGCCGACGCCAACTGGCTTCGCGACCAGATTCATGAGCTGCGCGCCAAGACGGATAAGCCCTTTGGCGTCAACGTCATGCTCATGAGCCCGTTTGCCGACGAGGTCGCGCAGGTCGTGATTGACGAGCGAGTGCCGGTCGTCGTGACGGGCGCCGGCAATCCCGCCAAGTACATGAAGGCGTGGAACGAGGCGGGCATCAAGGTCATCCCGGTCGTTGCCTCGGTGGCGCTGGCGCGTCTCGTGGCGCGTCGCGGGGCCACGGCGGTTGTTGCCGAGGGTACCGAATCGGGCGGCCATATTGGCGAGACCTCGACGATGGCACTGGTGCCGCAGGTCGTCGATGCGGTCGACATTCCCGTTGTGGCCGCCGGCGGTATTGCCGACGGCCGCGGCGTGGCGGCCGCCTTTATGCTGGGCGCCGAAGGCGTGCAAGTGGGTACGCGCTTTCTGGTCGCAGACGAGTGCACCGTCTCGGAGCAGTACAAGGAGATGGTCCTGAAGGCCAACGACACTTCGACGCGTGCGACCGGTCGCTCGACGGGACATCCAGTGCGCGCCCTCAAGAGCCCCTTCACCAACGCCTATGCCAAGAGCGAGGGTTCCGGCGCGAGTGCCGAGGAGCTCGGTGCTATGGGAACCGGTGCGCTGCGTAAGGCCGCCAAGGACGGCAACTACGAAGAGGGTTCGTTTTTGTGTGGACAGATTGCCGGCATGGTCAACGAGCGCCAGAGCGCACGCGAAATCGTTGACGACCTGGTCGATGGCGCCGAGCACGTCCTGAAGGGTGCGTGCGCATGGGTGGCGTAGCGTTTTTGTTTGCCGGCCAGGGTGCCCAGCACCCCGCGATGGGCGTCGACTTGATCGAGACATCGCCGGCGGCTGCCGAGGTGTTCGCCATTGCCGATGAGGTGCGCCCGGGGACGAGCGAGCAGTGCCGGAGCGCCTCCAAGGAGGAGCTCTCGCAGACCGAGAACACGCAGCCTTGCGTGTTCGTGCACGACCTGGCAGCGGCTGCCGCCCTGCGTGAGCGCGGCGTGGTACCTGCCGCCTGTGCGGGATTCTCGCTGGGCGAGGTCGCCGCGCTCACCTTTGCGGGGGCGTTCGATACGCGAGCGGGCTTTGAGCTCGTGTGCGAGCGCGCGGCGCTGATGGCCGCGGCTGCCGAGCGCCATCCGGGCGGCATGCGCGCCGTCATCAAGCTCGATGCGGCGCAAGTCGAGGGCCTGGCAAAACAGGCCGGCGAGGACTGCTGGTCAGTCAACTACAACAGCCCACAGCAGACGGTTGTGGCCGGAGCGCCCGAGGCGCTGCAGGAGCTCGACGTCCTAGTAAAAGAGGCTGGCGGCCGCGCCATGAAGGTCGCGGTGTCGGGTGCATTTCATAGCCCCTATATGGCCGAGGCGACCTGTGGCCTTGCCGCATATATTGAGGCCGGTCACGCGCCGTCCCCGTTGCTCATTCCTGTTTTGGCAAATATGACAGCGGCGCCCTATCCGGCGGATCCCCAGACGGCATCGGATGTCTTGGCCAATCAGGTGAGCCATGCCGTACGCTGGGTCGATACGCTGCATGCTCTGCAGGATCAAGGCATCGACACATTTATTGAGGTCGGCCCCGGCAAAACGCTGTCCGGCCTGGTCAAGCGTACGCTGAGCGACGTTCGCGTGTATTCGTGCGAGACGGCCGAGCAGGTCGCAGCTATTGCCGACGAGCTCGCATAGTCCACAGGGCTGTAACCCGAAAGGAATGACATGGGCAACTTGAACAATGGCGCGCTCGAGCGCAACGACTCACGTCGCGTGGCACTGGTCACGGGCGGCTCGCGGGGTATCGGCCGCGCCTGCGCTATCGGTCTGGCGGAGGATGGCTACGATATCGCCGTCGTCTATGCCGGCAGCGTCGATGCGGCGCGCGAGACGTGCGACGCCTGCGAGGCGGCTGGCGCCACGGCGCGCTCATATCAATGCGACGTGGCCGACCCCGCTGCCGTCAACGCGTGCGTGGAAGCGGTCCTCAACGACTTTGACTCCATTTGGGCGCTCGTCAACAACGCTGGCATCACCCGCGATGGCCTGCTCATGCGCATGGGCGATGACGCCTTCGATCGCGTGCTCGATGTCAACCTTAAAGGAACGTTTAACACGACGCGCGCGCTCACCAAGACCTTTATGCGCCAGCGCGGCGGCTGCGTCGTCAACATGAGCTCGGTTGTGGGCCTGATGGGCAATGCCGGGCAGGCCAACTACGCTGCCTCCAAGGCGGGCGTGATCGGCCTGACCAAGGCGGTGGCGCGCGAGCTTGCGCCCCGCGGTGTACGAGTGAACGCGGTCGCCCCCGGGTTTGTCGAGACAGATATGACGGCAAAGCTCTCGGAGAAGATGCGTACGGTAACCGAGGAGCAGATTCCCCTTAAGCGCATGGCGCGCCCCGAGGAAGTGGCCGGCGTGGTGCGCTTTTTGGCGAGCGATGCGGCTTCCTACATTACGGGCGAGGTTGTACGCGTTGACGGCGGAATGGCGATGTAGAAATCAGGGCCGAAGAACGGCTTGGATGAGGAGACCATGATGGAACAGAGAGTTGCAATCACCGGTATCGGTGCCGTGTCGCCGCTCGGCAACACCGCGCTTGCCACCTGGGCGGCAATGTGCGCTGGCACGTGCGGCATCGGCCCGATTACGCACTTCGATACCGATGCATTTGCCGTCAAGGTGGCGGCCGAGGTCAAGGGCTTTGACGGCAACGAGTACTTTGGCAAGCGTGACGCCAAGCATCTGGACCCCTGCGTTCAGTTTGCGATGGCGGCTTCGGACGAGGCAATGCACGATGCGGGCTTTGATGTCGAAGGCGCCATCGATCGCGAGCGCCTGGGCGTCTACGTGGGCTCGGGCGTGGGCGGCATGACGACGCTCGTCGATAACGTCCATACGATTGCCGACCGTGGGCCCCGCCGCGCATCGCCTTACATGATCGCGATGATGATCCCCAACATGGCATCGGGCAACATCGCAATCCGTCACAAAGCAAAGGGGCCGACCCTGCCCGTGGTGACCGCGTGCGCCACCTCGGCCCATGCGGTGGGCGAGGCGTTCCGCGCCATCAAGCACGGCTATGCCGACGCGATCCTCGCGGGCGGCGCCGAGGCTGCAATTATCCCCGATGCCGTTGCGGGCTTTACGTCCTGCCGCGCATTGACCACCAACCCCGATCCCGCGACGGCCTGCCGCCCGTTCGATGCAGACCGCGACGGCTTTGTGATGGGCGAGGGCGCCTGCGTGCTCGTGCTCGAGAGCATGGAACATGCGCAGACGCGCGGCGCGCACATTTATGCCGAGGTCGTGGGCTACGGCAACACCGATGATGCCTATCACATCACGAGCCCTGATCCCGAGGCTGCCGGCATTGCCCGCGCGATATCGCTGGCGGTGACCGAGGGCGACGTCAAGCCATCCGAGGGTCTCTACATCAATGCCCACGGCACATCGACCAAGCTCAACGATTCGTCCGAGACGGCGGGCATTAAGCGTGCGCTCGGCGAGGACGCGGCGCGCGCCGCGCACGTCTCGTCGACTAAGTCGATGACCGGCCACATGATCGGTGCCACGGGCGCCATCGAGGTCATGGCCTGCGCCATGGCGCTCGAGCAGGGCGTGGTGCCGCCGACCATTAACTACCGCACGCCCGATCCCGCCTGCGATCTTGACTACACGCCCAATCGCGCAGTTCGCGCCGACCTTACCTGGGCGCTTTCGACCAACCTAGGCTTTGGCGGGCACAACGCCGCCATTGCGCTGCGTAGATATACGAGGAGCTAGAGCATGGATTCCAAAAGACTTGCCGAGATAGCCGATGTGATGGAGGACCGCGGCCTCACGCGCGTGCGCGTTGAGGAGCCCGATGGCACCGCGGTCGAACTCGAGCGCGCGAGCGCCGCACAGCCGGTTGCCGTGCCCATGCCCATGCCGAGCGCTATGGCCGCTCCAGTTGCAGCCCCCACAGTCGCGCCTGCCGCACCGGAGCCCGCCGCGCAGACACCTGCCGCCGCACCGGAGCCCAAGGGCACCGAGGTGACCGCTCCCATGGTCGGCGTTTTCTATGCTGCCCCGGCGCCGGGCGACGAGCCATTTGTGCACGTGGGCTCCAAGGTCAAGGCTGGCGAGACCCTTTGCATCATCGAGGCCATGAAGGTTCTCAACGAGGTGACGGCAGAGGCGGATGGCGAGGTGCTCGAGATCTGCGTGGCCGACGGCGACCTCGTGGAGTTCGGCAGCTGCCTCATGAGGATCGGATAGGTGATATCCATGAACAAAGAAGAGCTTAAAGAACTGTTGCCGCATCGCGAGCCGATGCTTTTGCTCGACGAAGCCGAGCTGGTGGGCGACGAGGCCCACGGCAAGATCACGATTACGGGCGACGAATACTTTTTGCAGGGGCATTTTCCGGAAAACCCGGTGGTCCCCGGCGTGATCCAGTGCGAGATGCTCGCCCAAAACTGCTGCGTGCTGCTGATGGGCGATGAGGAGGCGCGCGGCGCGACGCCGTTCTACACGAGTCTGGACAAGGTGCGCTTTAAGCGTCCGGTGCGCCCGGGCGACACGGTGGATCTGGTGTGCTCCATCACGCGTGCGCGCGGGCCGTTCCGCTTTGCGACGGGTACCGCGAGCGTCAACGGTGAGGTTTGCTGCCGCGCTGATATGTCTTTTGCACTCATGCACGAAAGTTAAGGAAGGCTCCATGTTCGACAAAGTGCTCATCGCCAACCGCGGCGAAGTTGCGGTCCGTGTTATCCGCGCGTGCCGCGATATGGGCATCAAGACCGTCGCCGTTTATTCCACGGCCGATGCGGACGCGCTGCACGTGCAGCTTGCCGACGAGGCGTATTGCATCGGCGGCCCGCGTCTTGCCGAGAGCTACCTCAACGACGATGCCGTGCTCACCTGTGCCGTAAAGTCGGGAGCTAAGGCAATTCATCCCGGCTATGGCTTCTTTTCCGAGAAGGCGAGCTTCGTGCGCGACTGCGACAAGTATGGCCTGGCGTTTGTCGGTCCTTCGGCCGAGGTGATCGACAGCATGGGCGACAAGGACGCCGCACGTCGAACGGCTGCCGCGGCGGGCGTGCCCATCGTGCCGGGCTGCGATTTGCTCAAAAGTCCCGAGGAGGCGACGGCCGAGGCCGAGCGCATTGGCTGCCCCGTGCTCATCAAGGCGCGTGCAGGTGGCGGCGGTCGCGGTATTCGCAAGGTCGAGCGCGTGGAAGATGCGGCAAAGGCGTTCATCGAGGCGCGTGCCGAGGGCGAGGCCGTCTTTGGCGACGGCGAGTGCTACATGGAGAAGTTCGTCGCGCCGGCGCACCACGTTGAGGTGCAGATTATGGCCGATAAGCAGGGCCATGTGTTTTCGCTCGGCGAGCGCGAGTGCTCGGTGCAGCGTCGCAATCAAAAGCTGATCGAGGAGAGCCCTGCGCCGTGCCTCGACGGACACGACGACATTCGTGCTCGCATGCACAAGGCAGCGCGTGACTTGGCTCGTGCCGTCGGCTACGAAGGGGCCGGTACCATCGAGTTTTTGTACTCAGATGACGGCAATTTTTACTTTATGGAAATGAACACGCGCTTGCAGGTGGAGCATCCGGTTACGGAGTTTGTGACCGATACCGACCTGGTTAAGTGGCAGCTGCGCGTGGCTGCCGGCCAGCCTCTGCCTTTTGAGCGGGAGGACATGCCGGTCCGCAACCACGCCATGGAGTGCCGCATTAATGCCGAAACGCCGGACTTTCTGCCGTCATGCGGAACGGTCACCGCGTTGCGTGTGCCGGGTGGTCCGCGCGTACGCTGGGATTCCGCCATGTTTACCGGTGCGAAAGTTCCGCCGTACTACGACTCTATGCTCGGCAAGCTCATCGTGTGTGCGCCCACGCGTGACGGCGCCATTCGCAAGATGCGCTCGGCCCTGGGCGAGCTCGTGATCGAGGGCGTGAGCGAAAACAGCGAGCTTCAGCTCGACGTGCTGGCAAACGACGAGTTCTTGTCGGGCATGTATCACACCGATCTGATGGGGCATCTCTATGCTGATGAATAGAAAAGCGAAGACGGTCAACGTTCTCGAGGGGCCGATGACCGAGTCGTGCGCCGAGTTTCCCGCGCGCCACGTGTTTATCAAGTGCCCGGAGTGTCGCCGTGTGATCGATGAGGCGCGCCTGCACGACAACCTCGAGGTCTGCCCTCGTTGCGGCAAACATTTTCGCGTGAGCGGTCGCGCGCGCATGCGCATGACGGTCGACGAGGGCACGTTTGAGGAATGGGATGCCAATCTGGCGTCGGAAGACTTCCTCTCGTTTCCCGGCTATGCCGACAAGCTCAAGAGCGTGAGCGAGCGTTCGGGCGAGCGCGATGCCGTTGTGTGCGGCAGGGGCAAAATCTGCGGTTGCGATACCGCGCTCTTCTTTATGGACGCCAACTTTATGATGGGCTCGATGGGCTCCGTGGTGGGCGAGAAGATTTGCCGCACGTTTGAGCGCGCGATCGAGCTGGGACTGCCGGTCGTTGGCTTTACCGTGTCGGGCGGCGCCCGCATGCAGGAGGGCGTGACCTCGCTCATGCAGATGGCCAAGATCTCTGCAGCCGTTAGGCGCCACAGCGAGGCGGGCGGTCTGTACATCACGGTGCTCACCGACCCTACGACCGGTGGCGTGACCGCGAGCTTTGCCATGGAGGGCGATATTATCCTGGCCGAGCCCGATGCCCTGACGGCATTTGCCGGCCCGCGCGTGATCGAGCAGAACATGCACAAGCGCCTGCCCAAGGGATTCCAGCGCTCCGAGTTTTTGCTGGAGCACGGCTTTTGCGATGCCGTTGTTCCGCGTGGCGAGATTGCGCTCACGGTAGGCGAGCTGCTGGCGCTGCACGAAGGGCACGCGCCCGGCCTGGGGGCACCGCATGAGATCGTGCATACGGGTCGCCGCGGCAAAAAGCTGGGACACTTGTTCAAGCGCTCGGCCGCACCAAAAACCGCGCTCGAGATTGTCAAGCAGACCCGCTCGGCAGATCGCGCCACGGCAGGCGAGATGATCTCGCTGGGCCTGGATGGATTTGTGGAGCTGCACGGCGACCGCTACTTTGGCGACGACGCTGCTGTGGTGGCTGGCATTGGCTGGAAAGACGGACGCCCCGTAACGGTCATCGCCATCGAGCGCGGCACCACGACCAAAGAGCGCATGCGTCGCAACTTTGGTATGGCACATCCCGAGGGCTACCGCAAAGCGCGTCGCCTGATGCGCCAGGCCGAAAAGTTTGGTCGACCGGTTCTGTGCCTGGTCGATACTTCGGGCGCGTTTTGCGGCATCGGTGCCGAGGAACGCGGCCAGGGTGAGGCGATTGCCCAGAACCTCATGGAGATGAGCGGCCTTAAGACGCCGATTGTCTCGGTGGTGACAGGCGAGGGCGGCTCTGGTGGCGCGCTGGCGCTGTCCGTGGCCGACCGCATCCTGATGCTCTCGAGCTCGGCCTATTCGGTCGTGAGCCCCGAGGCCTGTGCGTCGATCCTGTGGAAGGATACCGAGCGCGCGAATGAGGCCGCCGAGGCGCTTAAGCTCACGGCCCCCGATCTGCTGGCGCTCGGCATCATTGACGGCATTGTTGACGATAAGGGCCTGTCGCATGAGGAGATCGCCGGTGCCGTCATGTCCTCGGCATTTGATGCCTTCGATGCGCTTGGGCAGCTCGACGACGCGACCCTCACAAACCTCCGCTACGAAAAGTACCGCGCAATCGGTCAGTACCGCACGATGTGACAAAGGGACAGCCCGCATGTCATATTGGGAAAGGCGTTCCATGCTACAAGTTTCTAACACCTCGTTTACAACGTCGGTTTCATCAAACGCCATGGCCGTGGTCGATTATCTGTCCAAAAGCATGATGTCGGCGCTGCCGTTTATTGTCTGCGCGGCGTTGTTCCGCACCGTCGCCGTCATTATGGGCGAAGGCATGCTGGGCCTGTGGTCTGCCGATTCCGAAATCTATCGCCTGTTCTACAGTTGGCTCTATAACGCCGGCTACTACTTTTTGCCCATCTATCTTGGTTGGGCGGCCGCCCGCCAGCTCGGTTGCTCGGAGCAGCTGGGTATGATGCTGGGCGGCGTATTGATTGCGCCCGATCTGCTCAAGCTCGTCGATGCCGCATCGACGACGGGGGCATCGATGACTTCCGTGTATGGTCTGCTTCCCGCGCCGGTCAACGATTACACGACGACTGTTATTCCAGTTCTCATCTCGGTGCCCGTGCTATGGCGAGTGGAGTGTTTCTTTCAGCGCGTTATCCCTAAGGCCGTGGCGTTTTCGTTTGTTCCGTTTGCGACCATGCTTGTCATGGTTCCGGTTTCGCTGTGTATTACGGCACCGGCGGGCAGCTATCTGGGCATGCTGTTGGGCCAGCTTATGTTTATGCTTGGCAATTCCGGTGGCATCGTGTCGCTGCTCACGCTCATGGGGCTTGCTGCGGGCTGGGAGTTCCTAAAGATCGCCGGCGTCAGCAACGTTGTCCTATCGCTCGCCTATGCGCAGTTTATGAGTGTGGGAACGGATTCGTGCATCCTGATCGCCGCGACGATGGCAACGTTCGCCGTTTGGGGCATGCCCTTTGGCGCGTCGCTTCGCGTTGCGGATAAGGACGAGAAGGCGCTCATGCTGGGCTATTCAATCTCGGGTGTTCTTGGCGGCGTAAGCGAGCCGGCGCTGTACGGTTGCGGCTTTAAATATGGCAGGTGCCTGACGTGCATGGCCATTGGCGGCGCCGTCGGAGGCCTTGTTGCGGCCGTGGGCCACGTTACGGCCTATACCATCGGCATGACGAATGTCCTTATGGTCATTGGCTTTGCCACGGGCGGCATCTCGAACCTGCTGTGGTGCTGCGCTGCCGGCGGTGTGGCATTTGCGGTGTCTGCGGCGCTGAGCTACTGCTTTGGCGTGGTGCCGGCGAAGGGACAGACGACGGGGGACGGAGCCGATTCACCCGAAACCTCGAAGAGCGTGGCCGAAGTAAGCGCGTAAACCTGTGCGACACAAGGACGATTCCTTTGCCATATTCCAAGGCCGTGGCCCGTGTGGGTTGTGGCCTTTTTTGTATCTGAAGGACAAAGTGGCTACACTACAATCCGTTTGAGCAATAGATATATATAGGCAGTACCGTGGGGGCTGATGAAGATGGTCGAGTGGATCGTTCGTCGTGCGCAGGGCGACCGTGCGCGCGTGGGCACGTTGACGGGCATGGTGTGTATTCTCGCTAATGTTGCGCTTTGTGCTGCGAAGGGCGCAATTGGTGTGCTGTCGGGATCGGTTTCGATTGTGGCGGATGCCATGAACAACCTGTCCGATGCCAGCTCGAATATCGTGAGCGTGCTGGGCTTTAAGCTGGCGAGCAAGCCGGCCGACCCCGAGCATCCTTACGGCCACGGTCGCTACGAGTATCTCTCGGGTTTGGTCGTGGCGGCGCTCGTGCTGCTTATTGGCATCGAACTGGTGAAGTCCTCGGTGGAGCGTATTGTCAACCCGGAGCCTGTCGAGTTCTCGCTTGCCCTGGTGGCAGTCCTGGCACTTTCGATGGTTGTAAAGCTGTGGATGGCGGCCCTCAACCAAAAGCTCGGCGATCGCATTGAGTCCGAGACGCTGCATGCGACCGCGCAGGATTCCAAGAACGATGTCCTTGCCACAGGCGCCGTGCTGGCATGTGCGATTGTTTCGCAGGTGACGCACATCAATCTTGACGCATGGGTTGGCCTTGCCGTTGGCGCCTATATTGGCTGGAGCGGCCTTGAACTTATTCAAGATACGGTAAGCCCGCTTTTGGGCCAGTCACCCGATCCTAAGCTGGTCAAGCACATTCGAGACAAGATCATGAGCTATCCCGGCGTTTTGGGCGTTCACGATTTGATGGTTCACGACTACGGCCCGGGCAGGAAGTTTGCAAGTGCGCACGCCGAGATGGCGGCCGAGGCCAGCCCGCTGGAAAGTCACGACACGCTCGATAACATCGAGCAGTCGTTTAGGAACGAAGACGGCATGATTGTCACACTTCACTACGACCCCATCGTGACCGATGACCCCAAGCTGGCGAGCATGCGCCTGCGTATCAACGCAATGGCTCAGGAGATCGATAACCGCCTCTCGATTCATGATCTACGCTGTGTGCCGGGTCCTACGCACACCAACGTGATCTTTGACTGCGTGCGTCCCTCGGATCTGCAGATGAGTGCCGAAGACGTAAAGCACGCGCTGGCACAACGGGTCGAATCGGAATATCCCAAGTCGATTGCCAAGATTACGATCGACGAAGACTACGTAGGGCATACCCACGAGTAAGGCTGTGCCGGCAAAGCAGGTTATGCAGAAGGGGAGAGCATGAAGAAGCTGTATCTACTCCGCCACGGTCAGACGGAGTTCAACGTCAAAAAGCTGGTCCAGGGCCGCTGCGATTCACCGCTCACCGACCTGGGCCGCAAACAAGCGGGAATGGCTGCCGCATGGCTCAAGAGCCACGACGTTGTCCCCGACAAAGTGGTCTCTTCGCCCTTAGGCCGAGCCATGGACACAGCTCAGCTCGTCGCAACCGAACTCCTTGGCCCGGACGCAGCAGTCGAGCCCTGCGAAGGCATCATCGAGCGCTGCTACGGCACCTTCGAAGAAGGCCCCCACGACGCGCTACCCACCGACGTCTGGGACCCCGGCGAGGATTTAGTCCCCTTTGGAGGGGAGGGAAGCCAAGCTCTACAAGCTCGCATGGTAAGCACCCTTACCAATCTCATGGGCATTGATAGCGTCAAAACCCTTCTTGCAGTAAGCCACGGCAGCGCCAGCCGCCAATTCATCAAAGCCACCACTCCAGAGGGCTTTGAGCTCCCAGCAAAACTCCCCAACTGCGCCATCATGATCTTCGGTTTTGAGGATTCGCAAGAAGAATGCGACGCGTCCCAAGGTAAGTTCACCTTGCAGCAAATCATCGATCCCCAGCAAAGTCTATAGCCTGAGCGAGCAAAGTTAAGCAGACATCAACGTGTCGTCTCCCGAGCTTTGGCTTGACACGCTGAACATCTACAAGAATAACCTTGAGGCCGTCGAGGCGTTCCTGGCCGACGCCCGCGCCATGGGCGACGGTCGCCTCAATGCGGTGCTCACCGGTGCCGGCACCTCCGATTACGTGGGTGAGGTTGTCGTCCTCAACCCCGACCTATCCCTCGTCGAGACCTATCTCGGTGGCGGGAGCGTCTACACTGAGAAGTAGCTGCTGACCTATTTGCGATTTGATGCGAATAATGAGACCCCGATTCGGCTTTATCGAATCGGGGTCTTTGCTGTGGTGTCCAGCTAAATCAAAACAGGCCTATTCTGCGACGATGATGCGAGTTGATTCGAGAACCATGGAACGCTGTTTGTCGTTGACATTTGCATCGGTGATGAGTGCGTCCATTTGATCGAGATTGTAGAAGCCGAAGAAGTCCATCTGTCCGATCTTGCTTGAATCGCAGACAAGGTAACGCTTGGCGGCGCGATCGCAAGCGAGCGCCTGTAAGCGTCCTTCCTCAAGGTTAGAACAGGAGATGGATTGGGCAAGTACGCCGTTGGTGCCGATAAAGCAAGTGTCGATACCGAGCGGGGCGAGAGCATCTTCGGCGATGGGCCCGACGAAAGAACCCGATCGTTTGCGATACTGTCCTCCCAGGGCCCAGATCTCCACATCGTTTCGCGTCTGGAGCATGTTCAGCACGATGATGCTGTTTGTGATGACGCGCAGCCGCATGCGCGGCAGCGCACGGGCGATGAGAGCGCAAGTCGAACCGGGTCCGAGGAAGATGGTGTCGCGCTCTCTGATGAGGTTGACAGCGGTGCGTGCGATATGCTCTTTTTCAGGGGAGCGGATTGAGAGCTTTTCAAAAAACGGGACCTCTTCGGCAGTGGGGGAGCCGCTTGAAAGTCGGATGCCACCGTACTCGCGGATGACGCCAGCGCGTCGCGAGAGCTCATCGAAGTCTCTTCGAGCGGTCATTTCAGATATACCAAAGATTGTTGCGGCTTGGGCAACAGTGACCATTCCGCGCTGAGCGCACAGCTCAAGTAATTGTTCGTGACGTTCGGGTTTAAGCATGGCTTGCCAATTGGATTATGCGGTAATGACGGAGGTATAGGCGCGGAGGGCCTCGATGGTCCGGGGGTCTGCGTCCTCGTTAATGAATGCCGCGGTCATATCCTCCAGTGTGGTGAAAAGGCAGAAGTCGCGCCTTCCGACTTTTTCAGCATCTACAACAAGATAACGCTCCTGAGCTCGAGAAAGAGCGTCTGAGAGGACCATGGCTGCATCGGGACGAGAGCCAAAGACCTCGTTTCCAAAAATACCGGTTGCCGAGACGTAGGCCTTGGGAGCGGATAGACCGTAGGGGCCGCGGCCGTTGTATGGCATGGTGAAAACTCGCGTGTCGTGACGCATCATGCCACCAACAAAGAATAGATCTATATGTGGATTGTCGGCTAGCAGGTTCAGCACGGGAAGACTGTTGGTGACGACGCGTATGTCCTCCTGGGGCAAATACGAACACATGAGCTCGAGAGTGGAGCCTCCACCGAGAAAGATCGTATCGCCGGCTGAGACGGTTTGGGCGGCGGCCATAGCGGCGGCACGTTTCTGATCAACTTGAAAACGACGTTTCTCCTCATGCGGGGTCAAACGTGAAAGGGCTGTTCCGTGGGCGGAGTGTGGAAGCTGAGCCCCTCCGTGTACGCGCACAAGAAGGCCCTTGTCGGCAAGCTCGGCCAGGTCACGCCTGATGGTCATATCCGAAACAGATAGGGTATTAGATATCTCGTTTACCGATACCGAATGATGTTGGTCGAGCAAGTCGAGAATGGCCTGCTGGCGTTCGGATTTCATGAGTGCCGACTCCCTCATCGAGCGTTTGTTCTTATTTCAATGTAAACGAACAACATTAATAAACGCAAATCGTTCACGAAGGCACATTACCTTTCACCGGTCAAAACATAACGCTCACGGAAAAAACCATCAAATAGGAGGTAAATAAAGCTCATTCCAAAAATCATCTCTTGACCAATAAACAAATATAGACGAACATAAACGAACAGAACGAACAGAACGAACATAAACGAACAGAACGAACAGAACGAACAGAACGAACAGAACGAACAGAACGAAGAGAATTAATAAGTATGAAAGGACAGAAGATGCGTATCGGTGTCATCCTTGCAAGTCACGGAGAGTTCGCTCAGGCCGCCCTCGGCGCCGTCGAGATGATTGCGGGCAAGCAGCCTGATGTCATCGCTCTTGGTCTCACCGCCGAGAAGAGCCTGGAGTCTTTCGAGTCCGAGATGCGCGAGGCCTACGAGACCCTCAGCGCCGAGTGCGAACTCGTCGTCACCCTATGCGACATCTACGGCGGCACCCCATTCAACGTGACCACCCGCTGCCTGCTCAACGGCATGAACATGGTCGCCTACACCGGCCTGTCTATGCCCGTTGCGGTCGAGCTCCTGCTCACCCGCGATGGCCTCGATTCCGCCGACGCGGTCCGTGCCCAGCTCACCGCCGCTCACGCCGGGGCCCAGCAGGAGATCAAGGCTCCCGCTCCGGCCGTGGAGGCAGACGAGGACGATTTGGACCTCTAGGCTCGTTAGCCCGTCGATTCGAGTGGCGCTCACCCGTATCCCCCCGAGTGGGCGTCTCGATCGAGTAGAGCATTCGTAAACGGTACTGAAGGAACGTGCAAACGAAAAGGAGAACAACATGGCACTCAAACTCGTCGACATCGATGACCGCCTGATTCACGGTCAGGTCGCCACCACCTGGATTCCCGACTTCGGCATCGAATCGGCAATCATTGTCTCGGATAAGGTCGCCAACGACCCCGTCCAGAAGTCCGTCGCCGGCCTCGCCGCCCCCGACATCAAGGTCTCCGTCTTCGGCGTCGAGAAGTTTATCGAGGTCCTCAAGAAGACCGAGCTCAAGAAAGCCACGATGGTGCTCTTCACCAACCCCATCGACGCCCTCAAGCTGCACGAGAACGGCTTGCCGTTCGACTACCTGAACGTTTCCGGCATGCGCTTCAACGAGCAGCGTCATCGCCTGCACAAGAACATGTCCGTCACCGCCGAGGAAAAGGCCGCCTTCGAGGAGCTCATTGGCCTCGGCGTCGACTGCTGGATGCAGACCACCACGCGCGATTCCAAGGAGCCCGTGTCCGAGCTCCTCAAGAACTACTAAGTAGGTAACCATCTCCGGGCATGTGAGCCCGGGGCGTGCCCATCGGAGGGAACGATGGGCGAATAGGGAAGGAGAGGCTTATGCTTCAGGCACTTCTGCTCGCCATCTGGGCGGGTCTGTGCACTTGGGACCAGTTCGGTCCCCACCTGGGCTTCCGCAAGCCCCTGCTGGCATCCGTCGGCGTCGGCATCATCCTCGGTGACATGACGACCGCCATCATGATCGGCGCGACCATGGAGCTCATGTGGCTCGGCGTCAATAACATCGGTGCCTACGTTCCGCCCGATGTCATCTCCGGCACCATCGTCGGTGCCGCCTTGGGCATTATGGGTTCCACCGACACCGCCAGCGCCATCGCCCTGGCAGTCGCCATCGGCATCCCCACCGCCACCTTGGTTCAGCAGCTGAACATCCTGGTCATGACCACCAACGTCTCGCTTGTTCACGGTGCCGACAAGGCCATCGAGTCCGGTAAGTTCAACGCTGTCAACAAGTTCTTCTGGACCGGTGCTCTGTGCTTCTTCCTGACCCGCGCCGTCCCCGTCTTCATCGCCACGGGTATCGGCTCCTTCGTGATCGAGGACATCATGGCCTTCCTACAGAACCAGGTTCCGTGGGTTCTCACCGGCTTCTCCACTGCCGGTGGCATGATGCCCGCCGTCGGCCTGGCCATGCTCCTCACCATGATGATGAAGAAGAACATGTGGATCTTCCTGCTGCTCGGCTTTATCATGGCCGCCTTCCTCAACGTCCCGACCGTGGGCATCGCGCTCGCCGCTTGCGCCGCCGCCGGCGTGTGGGACGTCATTACCGAGGGCCAGAAGAATCAACCCGCCCCTGCCGCCGCCTCTGCCGCCGGCTCCGATGATGACGAGGAGTACGATCTCTAATGGGTAAGATCTCCAACTCCACCCTGAACAAGGTCCTGCTGCGCACCCAGGGTTGCCAATTCGCGCACAACTACGAGCGCATGCAGTCGCTGTCCCTGACCTACTGCTTTGCCCCTGTCCTCGAGGAGCTCTACAAGGACGCCCCCAAGGAGGAGCGCGTTAACGCCATGAAGCGCCACCTCGAGTACTTCAACACCCACCCGCTCGCGATCCCCTTCATCCTTGGCATCACCGCCGCCCTGGAGGAGACCACGGATGAGGATCAGAAGGACACCGTCGTCGGCATCAAGACCTCCCTCATGGGTCCCTTCGCCGGCCTTGGTGACTCCCTGCTGAACCTCACCTGGTTCCCGATCGCCGGCTCCATCGGCGCATCTATGTGCGTCGACAACGGCTCCATTGTGGGTCCGCTCGTGATGTTCTTGCTCATCAACCTGCTGTACTGGCCGCTGAAGTACTTCGGCCTGCACAAGGGTTACGAGATGGGCATGGAGCTCGTCGAGAAGGCGGGCGTCCAGGTCTTCGACCGTCTGGGCAACCTCGCCAACGTGCTGGGCGTCATGGTCACCGGCGGCCTGATCGCCACGACCGTTAAGCTCAAGCTTGCCGTGCAGTTCGCCTTCGGTGAGGGTGACCCGCTGGTGCTCCAGGACCAGCTCGACAAGGTGTTGCCCTTCCTGCTGCCTGTCGTTCTGACTTTCATCTGCTATCGCCTGCTCAAGAAGGGCCAGGGCAAGAACTCCGCCCAAATCATCATCGGTCTGATTGTGTTCTCCCTTGTGTTCGCCGCTATCGGTTTCTACTTCCCGGCGTTCAAGATCTTCGCCTAATCGCGAGCTTATCAAAAGGCAAATCGTTTGATGCCCGCGCCCCGCATGCCGGGCGCGGGCCTCGTTGTCTCATGTGCTCTCCATCGTGCGCGATCGGGGTGCGCTCCATTATGCCCATGTGCCTTTGGCGTATCGCCATCTGGCAATTCCAACTATCGAAAGGATGCCAATGAGAACCGTCCTCGTGCTCATGGATACTCTGCGTCGCGACGTCCTGTCGTGCTACAACCCCGCAACCGACGTCCAGACCCCCAATCTCGATGCCTTTGCCGAGCGTTCCTGCGTGTTCGACAACCACTGGATCGGCTCGGCTCCCTGCATGCCTGCCCGCCGCGACATCCTCACCGGTCGCTACAACTTCCTCGAGCGCCCCTGGGGCCCCATCGAGCCCTTCGATGTGACGCTGCCGGCCTGCCTGCGCGCGAACGGCAACTTCTGCCACATCACCACCGACCACTGCCACTACCTACGCACCGGTGGCGAGGGCTACCTCCAGGAGTTCAACACCTGGGATTACTACCGCGGCCAGGAGGGCGACCCGTGGGTCAGCCGCATCGATGAGCCGAATAACATGCCCGAGACCTTCTACGGGCGCGTGCGCGAGCAGTACCAGAAGAACCGTCAGCTCTGGCCCAACGAAGAGGACATGCCGAGCCCCAAGACCTTCCAGTCCGCCTGCGACTGGATCGACGGCAATGCTGGGGCCGACGACTTCTTCCTTATGGTTGAGGCCTTCGACCCGCACGAGCCCTTCGATGTGCCCGACAAGTACATGGAGATGTACGGCGGCACTGGCGAGCTCGACCGCGACTACTTCGAGATTCCTGAGTACAAGCGCGTCTCCGCCACCGACGTCAACAAGGGCGCGGAGGACTACCTGCAGCGCCGCTACAAGGCCCTCGTCACCATGACCGACCGCTGGTTTGGTAGGCTCATCGACAAGCTCGAGGAGCGCGGGATGCTGGACGATACCATGGTCATGGTCACCACCGACCACGGCTATTTCCTGGGCGAGCGCGACTACATGGGCAAAAACTACATGCACCTGTATAACGAGCTCGCGCATCTGCCGTTCATTGTGCACTTCCCGGGTAACGCCCGCGCCGGCGAGCATGCCCGCCAGCTCACTCAGGCCATCGACATCATGCCCACGGTGCTTGAGGCCCACGGCTGCGAGATTCCCGCAGATGTGTGCGGCACCTCCCTCGTGCCGCTCATGACGGATGCTGACGCGCCCACGCGTGGCTACGCCCTGTACGGCGTGCACGCCATGACCGTCAACGTCACCGACGGCCGCTACACCTACTTCCGCGCGCCGGTCGCCGGCAACCAGCCGTGCTTCGAGTACACCGCACTGCCGCACACCATCCGCAAAAAGATGGGTTCGGACTGCCCGGAGGAGATTGAGTGTGGCCGCTACTTCAAACGCACCAAGTACCCGCTGTTCAAGATCCCCTGTAAGAAGCCGGCCCAGATCGAGGGAGCCACGCCGCTCGCCGAGGTCGAGCAGACGATGCTGTTCGACCTTGAGAGTGACTACGGCCAGGTTAATAATCTCGCCGGCAAGGACGACCACGCCGAACAGCGCATGATTGACCTGCTGCTGCGCGGCCTGGAGGAGCATGAGTCCCCGGCCGAGCAAAAGGAGCGCCTGGGCTTGGCCTAAGATTCATGCGGTGATTGTGCGGGCCGGATGCGCCGCCTCGGGTAAGGAGGTGGTTTCCGGCCCGATGAGTGAGGGCTAGCCTGTGCGAAGGGGGTATGTGCCATGTGCGCGAAGCATATTGGCTTTTTGATAAAACCGGCATCGAGTGCTTGCAACATGCGGTGCAGGTACTGCTTTTACTGCGATGTCGCTGCTCATCGCGAGGAGCGGAGCGCCCGCGTCATGGGCGAAGACGTGGCAAGTGCCATCATCGACCGTGCATTCGCCGTGGCGAGTGATGCGCACATTTCTTTCGCCTTCCAGGGCGGCGAGCCCACCCTGGCCGGCCTTGACTTCTTCCATTCGTTCGTCGCGCGGGTGGAGGAGCGCCGTGAGAACCAGCGGGTGAGCTGGGCGTTGCAGACCAACGGCTACCTGATCGAAGAGGAATGGGCCGAGTTCTTCCGCGAGCACGGGTTCCTCATCGGAGTCTCGGTTGACGCTTATCGCGACCTGCACGATTCGATGCGTCCCGATGCGCACGGTGCCGCCACGTACGCGCGCGTCATGAGCGGCGTTCGCCTGCTGCGCGAGCGCGGCGTGGACGTCAACATACTCTCGGTCCTCACCTCGCAGATGGCGGCGCATCCACAGCGCGTCTTCTCCTTCATCAAGCAGGAGAAGATCACCCATATCCAGTTCATCCCGTGCCTGCCGGGCCTCGACGATGAGCGGGACACGTTCTCGCTCGACCCGCGTGCCTTCTCCTCGTTCTACCGCCGCTTGTTCGACTTGTGGTGGCGCGAGCTCGGTGCTGGGCGCTATGTGAGCATCTGGCTGTTCGAGAACGTCATGCAGATGGCGCTCGGGCAGTTTCCGTCGCAGTGCGGTATGCTCGGCCGCTGCGCTCCGCAGTTCGTGGTGGAAAGCGACGGTTCGGTGTATCCGTGCGACTTCTATGCGCTGGATGAGTACCGCGTGGGCGATATTCGCGTCGATTCCCTTGAGGCAATGGCGACCTGTGAGACCATGCGCATGTTTTTGAACGAGCCGCGTCGCGATTGCGCGCGGTGCGCCGATTGCCCCTTTGAGGGCATTTGCCATCGCAACTGCAAGCGCCTGAACATCGCCTATTACGATGCGGGCTACTGCGGGCTGCGTGAGTTTTTGGAGTACGCCTATCCCGGCCTGCAGCGCGTGGCTCGCATGTTCACGCGGCGCTGATCCTGCCCGGGTTTTGCCTCGTCGTAGTTGTGTGGGGCTCTGCGCCCCTCCCGCCTTGACCACTCAATCTTCATCCCGTTCCCGTGAGTTTGGAGTTCCCTATGCCCCAGCAAACCAACGTTCTCCTTATCATGTGCGACCAGATGCGCGGCGACTGCCTGGGTATCGACGGTCATCCGGACGTGCAGACGCCCTACTTGGACACGCTCGCCGCCGACGGCATGCTGTTCGAGAACGCCTACTCCGCCTGCCCGAGTTGCATCCCGGCGCGCGCCGCCCTCTTTTGCGGCAAGACGCCCGCGGGCACGGGCCGCGTGGGTTACCAGGACGGTATCGCGTGGGAGTACGACCATATGCTCGCGCAGGAGATGCGCGACGGCGGCTACCAGACCGCCGTGGTAGGCAAGATGCACGTGCATCCGCCGCGTTTGGGCTGCGGCTTCGAGCACATGCGCCTGCATGACGGCTACATCGGCCACTACCGCAAGGCGAACCTGCCGTACTGGATGCACCAGAACGTCTCCGACGACTACATGCGCTTCCTCAAAAATGAACTGGGCGAATTCGCCGACGTGAACGGTTCGGGCGTTGAGAACAACTCCTGGATCACCCATCCCTGGGCCTACGAGGAGCGCCTGCACCCCACCAACTGGGTGGTGGACGAGTCCATCCGCTTTTTGGAGACCCGCGATCGCACGCGCCCGTTCTTCCTCATGACGAGCTTCGTGCGGCCCCACCCGCCCTTCGACGCGCCGCAGACCTACTTCGATCTGTACCGCGACATGGAGCTGCGCGCGCCTGCCGCTGGCGATTGGGATGACGCCGATGCCACCGAGCGCGATGGCATGATCTTGGACAGCGTGCACGGCTGCCGCGACGCCGAGCTGCGCCGCGAGGCCATGGCGGGCTATTATGCCTGCATCACACATATGGACCACCAGATCGGCCGGCTCATCACGGCGCTCGAGAACGACGAGACCTACCACGACACCGTGATCGTGTTCTGCTCCGACCACGGCGAGATGCTCTTTGACCACAGTCTCTTTCGCAAGGTGTTGCCCTACGAGGGCTCCGCGCGCATCCCCTTCATCGTGCACGTGGGCAAAAACGTCGATGTGCCGGGCGGCGAGCGCGTTCGCGGCGTGAGCGAGAGCACGGTGGAACTCATGGACCTTATGCCCACCATCCTCGAGGCGTGCGACCTGCCCGTGCCCGAGGGCGTGGAGGGCGCCTCGCTCATGGGCGAGCTTACCGGCGCCGCGCCGCTGAACCGTGCATACCTGCACGGCGAGCACAGCGGCAGCCGCGAGCAGTCCAACCAGTGGATCGTGACCCCGCATGACAAGTACATCTGGTTCACACGGACCGGGGTGGAGCAGTATTTCGACCTGGACGCCGATCCGCGTGAGGAGCACGACCTCATCGACGCTCCGGAGCGCGCCGCGCGCATCGCCGTGCTCCGTGCCTGCCTGATTGAGGAGCTCGCTGGTCGCGAAGAGGGATATGTTCGTGACGGCGAGTTGGTGGCGGGACGTGCGCCCGCCGTTATGCTTGAGCGCCCCCGGCCCTCGCGCCTCCAACGTTAAGAGAAAGGCCTATCCATGGATATGAAGACGATCGGCATTGTGGTCGTAGTGGTTGCGGTCGGGTTCACCATTTACATGGAGGTCCAAAAGCGCACAACCTTCGCCAAGCTCGAGGCGTACCTGCGCGAGGGCGACCTCAACAACTACCTCAAGGTCCTGAACCGCCCGCTCACTAGCGTGCTGTACCCCAAGTACAACGTGCTTTTCATGCGCTTGAACGCAGCTCTTGCCATGGATGACGTCGAGGCATCCGAGCGCATCATCCGCGAGATGGGTTCGCTCAAGATGAGCGAGGAGCAGACACTCGCGCTGGCGGCAAAGGCGTTCTCCTTCTACGTGGAGATCGGGGATGACCCCCACGCACGCGAGGTGCTCTCCTACCTCGAGGAGCACGGTGATCGCGAGGCTGCGCGTGCCGACCGTCGCACCTATGACGTCTTCCTCAAGGGCTCGTATGCCTATATCGACGAGATGGAGCGCGCGTTGTCGGAGGCGGCTGGCATGGAAGAGGCCCTGCTCTGCCAGATGCTCTCGGTTCAGTACGAGAACAAGGGTGACGAGGGGCGCGCCGCGTCCTATTGCGAGCGCGCTGAGCGGACGCTCGCAGCAGCCATGCCTGACAAGTAGGGAAGAGTCTAGGCGCTTCATATGCTAGCAATCGTATTCGCCATTGCGTTTTTCGCCTCTACCATCAGTGCCATCTGCGGTGTCGGCGGGGCATCATCATTAAGCCCGTGATGGACGCCGTGGGTGTCGCCGACGTGGCGACCATCAACTTCCTGTCCGGATGCACCGCGAGGACAACATCGGGCACTTCGCCATGAGCGTTTCCACCGCGCTGCTGCTCGACGTCGTCTACGCGTGCATCTTCAACCAGGATTACTTCGCTAACTACTAGCGGCGTGTCGAGACGGTGCGCGGGCCATTGAGGGACTCGGCAGGCAGATTGGCGGGGACGCCTAGCCCTTGGCGCAACGGTGCTCCGCATGAGCGGCGTAAATAGGGACATATCGCGCAGCAGCGTTCGAGATATGTAAAAGTCCACAACCATACGCTGCGGTTTTGAATGATACGAACGCTTGCAATTCGTTGCATAGGGTGTTGCTCGATCGATAGGAGCTTGTTCGGATGGGTCCTCAATACATCTTGGTCTTCGCGGTATGCTTCCTGGCGTCGCTTCTGGGGCCGCTCTGTGGCATCGGCGGCGGCGTGATCATCAAGCCCGTGGTCGACGCGATGAACGTCATGAGCGTGAGCACGGTGAGCTTCCTCTCGAGCATGTCGGTGCTCATCATGTCGCTCTCCACGCTCGCGCAGAACGCGGCGAGCGGGCAGTCTGATATCGACGCGCGGGCGATGTCGCCCATCGCCGTCAGCTCCGCGGTGGGCGGCGTGATCGGCAAGATGTTGTTCAACCGGCTGGGGTCCGTGTTCCCCGACGCCGAGCTCGTCGGCGCGGTCCAGGCCGCCGTGCTCATCGTGCTCGCCGTCCTCGTGCTGGCCTACACGCTCAACAAGGCGCGCATCAAGGGCCTCAAGCTCGAGAATGCGTGGGCGCAGGCGCTCATAGGGTTCTGCGCCGGGGCGTGCTGGTCCTTCCTCGGCATCGGCGGCGGCCCCTTCAACCTGGCCATCCTCGTCTTCTTCTTCGCCATGGAGAGCAAGCCCGCCGCGCAGGCGTCGCTGTTCATCATCGCGTTCTCGCAGACGGCGAGCCTCATCTACACGCTGGCCACGGGCAGCGTGCCCGCGTTCCTCTCCGTGGTCCTGCTGGGCATGGCGGCGATGGCGGTGCTTGGGTCGGTCGTGGGGCGCCGCCTGCTGCGCCGGATGGACTCGGCGGCGGTCGATAAGCTCTACGTGTTCGCCCTCGTGCTCATCATCGTGATCTGCACGTACAATTTCATCCGGTTCTCGGTGCTCTAGTTCTTCGCCCCGAAACGGGATGCCGCGATAATGGAGCTGGAGCGCGGGCCTTCCTCTTCTGCCTTGAGGAGGTCGCCGTGTCCCGCTCGTCTCATGAGCGCCGATGGTGTTGAAGTCCTCTTGGCAATAAGTCGCGGCAGCGTCAGCCGCCAATTCAAAAAAGCCACAAGCGGAAGGCAAACCGCTTCAAAGCAAATTCACCCTCCAACAAATAGTGGATCCCCAACAAAGTCTTTAGCCTGAGCGAGCAGAGTTAAGCAGACATCAACGTGTCGTCTCCCGAGCACGGCGGAGGGTCGGAGAAATATATTAAGGTCATCGCGAGTTCCGCACGCAAAGGAGAGCACTTAATGTGCTCTCCGTCTTGCGCAGGACTGTAGAGCAGGGACCTTAATATATTTCTCCGACCCTCCGCCGTGCCCAGGAGACATCCACGCACTTTACCTGCGTAAACAGGTTGATTTCCGATCTCAGCCGAACACATTGAGCAAATAGGCCATTCCCGCAGCTAGCCGAACGCCCCCGCGGCCCCTCCTGGGGTCCGGGGGCGCCGTTTTCCCAGTTGATGGAACGGTGGAGATGTGTTTCGATGGGTCCGGTGGCCATGCTCCGCCCGCCGCCCGGCACCTCTTCCCAGACTCAGCCGGACGGCCGGTCCGTCTATTCCGTTT
>NZ_JAHONA010000076.1 GCF_019131995.1 Collinsella aerofaciens
CGATCTTGTCGACCAGGAGGATCATGGTGCCGCCTTTGACCTTGTGTGCCTATATGAAAAAAGGCCCCAACTTGCGTTGGAGCCTCATTCAATGCTCGGGTGGAGACGAGGGGGATCGAACCCCTGACCTCTTGACTGCCAGTCAAGCGCTCTCCCAGCTGAGCTACGCCCCCGTGCGAAAAAGTACTATACGGGAACTCGGACGGCGATGCAAGGACATTTTTGGAAAAACTTTCCGGGGGCGGCGGCGCGGATGCGGGACGGAATCGAGAGCGATGGGCCCGCGATGCCCGACTAAGCCCGCGGGGCGCGCCCCGCGGGAGGGCGGCGCTGCCGCCGCCCTCCCATCAGGCTCCACTCCGCCCGCCCCCCGGGGCCTCCCGCCACGAAACCGGCCCATCTACTACGTTCGGCCGGCATCCCCCGACCATGGCGTCTCGGGCAAAAATAAAACCGACGCTCCTATAAGTTGTCAA
>NZ_JAHONA010000077.1 GCF_019131995.1 Collinsella aerofaciens
GGTATACGGGTGCATCATCGACGTCTTCAATACAGAAAATATCAGTGCGGAATGTTCCGGAGAGAAACCCCGTCACGCCCCCGGATCCCCTGCGTTTACGGCCTTGAGGTCGGCGTGGGCGGAGAATGTGGTTGATGGGGATACGTGTCCCTTTCGCTGTTTCGTGGCTTTGCCGCGAAAAGCGCGTTACTTTGGGATGGGTGGGGAACGTGGTTGTTGCGGCAGCTGATCCCGGTTGATTTCCGATCTCAGCCGAACACATTGAGCAAATAGGCCATTCCCGCAGCTAGCTGAACGCCCCCGCGGCCCCTCCTGGGGTCCGGGGGCGCCGTTTTCCCAGTTGATGGAACGGTGGAGATGTGTTTCGATGGGTCCGGTGGCCATGCTCCGCCCGCCGCCCGGCACCTCTTCCCAGACTCAGCCGGACGGCCGGTCCGTCTATTCCGTTT
>NZ_JAHONA010000078.1 GCF_019131995.1 Collinsella aerofaciens
CCGCCCGGCACCTCTTCCCAGACTCAGCCGGACGGCCGGTCCGTCTATTCCGTTTTTCCTTCTAGGCTAGGCCAGCGGGGCATCGCCCCTCTCTGCGCGCGCCCGCCCTATCAGTCCCGGCGTCAGGTCGAGCTCGCCGAGCGGCACGTCCTCCACGCCGTAGGCGTCCAGCAGCGCCGCCGCGTCGTCCCCGAGCATCGCCCTGAAGGCGCGGGCGGGCGTCGCGAAGCCGAGCGCGCCGCGGGGCTCGGAGTTCACGTGCGACATGGCCAGCGCCAGGTCGGCCGGGGAGAGCCGGTCGAACCTGATTCCGGCGCCCTTGGGCAGCAGCTTCCTTATCTCGACGTGGTTGCGCTCGCAGGCGCCCTTCTGGTCGCTTCGCCCGGGGTCGCAGTAGAACAGCCTCGTCTCGCCCGGCCCCTCGCCGAGCAGCGCCGCGATCGC
>NZ_JAHONA010000079.1 GCF_019131995.1 Collinsella aerofaciens
GCGCCCGCCGGCACGCTCGTCGTGGTCGACCAGTTCCGCAACATAGGGTCCCTCGCCGTGAGGCGCGCCCGCGCCGCGGGGCTCGGGGTCGCCTACCTGCCCGGCCTCGCCGCCAGCCGCGCCGCCGGGCTGTTCGCCGGCGAGGCCAAGACCGACGAGCGCGACGCCGCGGTGATCGCGCGGACCGCCCTGGGCGTGCCGGACTCCCTGTCGGGGGTCCCGGGCCGCGGCGAGGCCCTCGAGGCCGCGCGCGCCCTCTCGTCGCAGCGCGACCACGTCGTCGCCTGCGCGATCAGGGACAAGAACCGCCTGCGCGCCGTGCTGCTCGAGTCCTGCCCGGCCCTCGAGGCCGCGGTCGACCTGTCGGACCGGCGGTGGCTGGAGCTGCTCGCCGGGTTCGGCGGGGCGTGGGGGATCGCCCGCTCCGGGGCCGAGGG
>NZ_JAHONA010000080.1 GCF_019131995.1 Collinsella aerofaciens
CCCGCGCCTGGCCGCGTGGCCGCGATGCTGCAACGGCTGCGGCCGGTACCGCGCGATCGGCTGCAAGCGCCGCCCCCACGTCTTCTACGAGGCCCGGGCCGCGCAGCTGTGCGCCGACTCGGTCCTCGTCTCGTCCAGGCGCGGCATCGACGCCGACGAGCCGGCCGCGGCGGCGAGGCTGGAGGCCATCAGGGACTGCCTGCGCCGGGGGCTCTCGCCCGAGCAGATGGCCGCATGCAACGGAGGGCCCGTGGACCTGTCGCCCTCGACCATCTACCGCTGGGTCGCGGCGGGCTACGACGGCATGACCAACATGGAGCTCCGGCGCAAGGTCGGCTACAGGCCGAGGAGGCGCGCCGCCGGGGCCTCGGCCACGCGGCACTCCGCCCGCAGGTCGCATGCCGCGTTCCTCGCCCTCGGGGAGGACGCGTGCG
>NZ_JAHONA010000009.1 GCF_019131995.1 Collinsella aerofaciens
CGGGTATCGATTCGTTTTGCATGTCTCGCTCCGTTCTTTCCGTGCTCGCCTGGACCGGGCAGACGGCACACTGACGGGGCGCGATAGAATGCGGTTGTTCGGGTCCGCGGTATCGCTCCATGCTCCTATTAGGTCATGCGGCGGTCTCGGCTCGCCGCGGCCCGCGCGGGACATGTCAGGAAACGAGGGCAGCCCTGTGGGCGCCAGCGGAATGTGGGGTCACCGCGCGGTCCGCATCTGATGGTGTCGACGTCAATGGTATACGGGTGCATCATCGACGTCTTCAATACAGAAAATATCAGTGCGGAATGTCCGCGAAGGTCAGCCCTCAGATCCTGCTACGACTACGTCCTCGGATTGTGGGGCTGCATGAGGGACGTGGTTGTGGGGGCCTTTTGTCCCCGTCGCTGTTTCGCGGCGCGGCCGCGAAACCACGCGTTACTTTGGTTATGGAGGGGGCTTGGTTGTTGGTTTAGATGATCTAGAGAGATATGGGTGCAAATGAGAAATCGTTGTTGGGGTCGTCCTTTTCCATAAACTCATCGAGGCAGAATGTCATATAGATTGGAACGTACAGGATCTTGCCCTCTTCGCTAAGGTTTTCGTGGCTCAGCACAACGGCCTCGGGAATCTTGTACTCGCCCACACTCATCAGGCGATCGAGGGCCGCATGTGCTCGAACTTTCTTGCCCGATTTGACTTCGATTGGGACAACATGTCCTCGGGCGCCTTCGATTACAAAGTCGACTTCACCGACCTCACGTGTTTGGTAGTACCACGTATCTGCTCCGAGGGCAACAAGCTCCTGCGCGACCACGTTTTCATAGAGACCGCCGAGGTTGGGGGTTTTCATATCTAGATATACAGCGCGTGCCGTGCTACCGGGATATCGCGATGCGAGCATTCCTGTATCGGACTCGTATAGTTTGAAGGCGGCTGCCTTCTCTGTCCTCTTAAGAGGACTCCGGGCCTCCGTCACCTGGGGGACCATCAATCCAACGCCTGCGTTCACCAGCCATAGGAAATCCTGCTCGTATTTTTGAAGACGAGCTCCCTCGCCTAGAGACGAGACGATAAAGCGATGGGACTCCGCCTCAAGCTGAACGGGAATTTGCTCGAAAATGGAGCGAACGTTAAACGCTCGAGTCGATGCATATTTAGAGATATCGCTTTTGTACTGATCGACTAGCTGAATTTGAAGCACACGCGTTCTCACGAGCGAATAGCCCGAATCGATATAGTTCTGAACGACCTCTGGCATGCCGCCGCAAACGATATAGGCTCTAAAGTTTTTGAGCATCGCCTCATGAATATAGTTTTCGACGGGACGTCTCTCGACAAGGCAGCTGCGAATGTCTGCAAGCACATTCTCGCTGATGCTGTTTGCCCAACAGAACTCTTCAAAATCCATCGGTCGCATAACAATGTGCTCGACATACCCCACCGGAAAAGAAGAGATCCCCTTAAACTCAGTCCCAAGCATAGACCCCGAGAAGACATAGCTAAAGCGTCCGTCCTCGACCAGCGCCTTCATAAGTGTAACGATCTGCGGATACTCCTGAATCTCATCGACGAAGATAAGCGTGTCTCCTTCAACAAGCGGTGCATCCGCAAGAAGGGCCACACGGTTGATGAAGTCAATGGAGTTCTTAGCGCCAACAAGTACGTCTCTTGCCTCGGCATCGAGTAGCAGATTGACCTCATAATACGAAGCGTAGTTGCTCTTTCCAAACGCGCGAATTGCATAGCTCTTGCCAATCTGACGCGCGCCAGTAACAAGCAACGCTTTATTGGATTTGTTCTTCCAGCTCAAAAGCCTGTCAGTGACCTTACGGCGTAGCATTAAAACCCCTCAATGACAAAAATTGGCAAATAGATTTGACCCTAATCATACAAAAATTGGCAGATAGATTTGACCCAAATCATACAAAAATTGGCAAATAGCAAAGCTCGCTTAGGCCTCAAAGCCAGCGAGCCAGCACGGTACTTTGCGAAAAGGCTGGCAGCGCCGTTGTTGAGGGTGGCCAGGTTGGCAGTGGCGCCGTTAGCGTTCTCGGCTGCTTGGGCGCGCAGGAGCGAAAGGGCGTCGGCAGCGTTCATGCAGAAGCCGACGGTAAAGTTCCATACTGCGAACTCGCAGTCGCTTGCCGCGGGGTGAAGCGCGATCGGCTATCCCTTATGTTGGATGAAAAGCCCCATGTTTTTGCAGGGATGCATACTCGTCAAATTAATGTATAGAATCGCGTATAGTGCGAGTAAGATATTGCGCTGTCCGTTTTGTGTTTAGCAAAGATATAGTTTGCATAATCTGGTCTAATCCCTGCTCTATTTAAATAAAGTTGCACGTAAATGGCGTAGATATACCTGAACTGGGCTTCTTTACGCTGAGCGGGTAAAATCGACCGTTCGCCGCTTAGGTATTTCCAAAATGAATAAAATGAGCGATAAAGAGAATATAAACCCTAATAAACTCGCGTATCGCACGGACGCGGGTTATTAATGGGTTGTAGGCCTTTTACAGAAAGGATTCCAGCAATGTCTAAGCCTCTTGGCAAGCCCGATCGTATTGTCGTCGCCCTCGGCGGCAACGCCCTCGGCAACAACCCCGTCGAGCAGATCGAGGCCGTGAGCAACACCGCCCACGCTCTCCTCGGCCTCATCGAGCAGGGCAACGAGATCATCATCACCCACGGCAACGGCCCGCAGGTCGGCATGATCCAGAACGCCTTCGCCGCCGCCCACGACGCCATCGGCACCCCCGAGATGCCGCTGCCCGAGTGCGGCGCCATGTCCCAGGGCTACATCGGCTATCACCTGCAGCAGGGCATCGGCCGCGAGATGCACAAGCGCTACAAGCGTTGGCACGCCGCCACCGTCGTCACCCAGATCGAGTGCGATCCCGACGATCCCGCGTTCAAGAACCCGACCAAGCCGATCGGCCCCTTCTACACCGAGGAGCAGGCCAAGGAGTTCATGGCCGAGGATCCCTCCAAGGTCTTCGTCGAGGATTCCGGCCGCGGCTGGCGTCGCGTCGTCGCCTCCCCCGATCCCAAGAAGATCGTCGAGGCCGACTCCATCCTCAACCTGCTCGACAACGAGTTCATCGTCATCGCCTGCGGTGGCGGCGGCATCCCCGTCGTCCGCGACTACGAGAACAAGGGCTGCTACAAGGGCGTTCCCGCCGTCATCGACAAGGACCTGGGCGGCGAGCTGCTGGCCGAGGACTGCGACGCCGACGTCCTGTTCCTGCTGACCGCCGTCGAGCACGTCGCCATCAACTTTGGCAAGCCCAACCAGGAGGAGCTCGAGGACCTCACCGCCGACGAGGCCGAGCGCCTGGCCGACGAGGGTCAGTTCGGCAAGGGTTCCATGGAGCCCAAGGTCCGCGCCGCCATCAAGTTCGCCCGCTCCCGCAAGGGCCGCACCTGCATCATCGGCGCCCTGGACAAGGCCGCCGAGACCATGGCCGGCCTCTCCGGTACCCGCATCCACGAGTAGCCCCTACTCCGTTGCCTCTCCCGTGGGCGCCAGGCAAAGCGCCCACAAACTAGCCTCTCTTCATGAGCCCCGCGGTCCGCTCCGACTGCGGGGCTTTTGCTATTCACCTAGTCATTGGGGACGTTCTTAAACGACTAGTCAAACAAGAACGTCCACAACGACTACTCATTTAAGTCTGTCCCCAATGACTGCGGAAAGCGCATCTCACACCGGCACATGGCTTTCGGGTCCTTTCTCCGTGCTCCCTATAAGTTCGGCTGGACTCCCCGCAACCTGTTCCGAGTTGGCGGAACGAGCGCGACGTGGAGTGTCATTCTTTACCGCGTTAGACTAGACGCAGGGAAAGGAGGAGGACATGGATGCTCGCGTCAAGCAGCTTGTAAATATGATCGAGGACGCTCAGCCTGTCGCTATCGCGGTACTTGCCAAGCGTCTCGAGGTAAGCGAGCGCGCCGTGAGAAACTATATCCATCGCGCAAACGACAACCTTGCAGGGGTTGCACGCATCGTTGGCAGCAAGGGGCAGTATCGTATCGATGTTGCACGTGCAGATGAGCTTGCTCGCTTGCTAGACGGTGCGGCTCAGGCCCATCCGGGCATTCCTGATACGCGCGACGGCCGTGTGTCCTTCCTTCTTAACGACCTCCTCATGCGGTCCCAGTGGGTGACGATTGAGGAGTATGCGGATTTACTCTACGTTTCGGCGCGAACTCTGTCCAATGACATGCGTCTGGTAGAGCAGAAACTCGCCCAATTTGACTTAACGCTCGAAAAGCGCCCACGCTACGGAATCCGCGTTGCGGGCGGGGAGTCGCAACGGCGCCTGTGCCTGGCCTCGCTGGTGAGGCCCGTGTTGCCCGACACCGACGATGCAAAGCTCGCCGAGCGCCTGCGGGCCATCGCCGCATGTGTGGACGATGCCCTGACGGCCTCGCCCGTCACGGTGAGCTCGCTGGCATCCCGCAATCTCATCATGCATCTTTACATTGCTCTTGGCCGCATCGAGCAGGGCTGCTATGTCCCAGCTGCAGAATCGGACGTTCAAAAACTGGAGGGAACGCGCGAATACGCCGCGGCTTTCCAGATTGCCGCAAACATCAAGGATGCCCTGGGCGTGAGCATACCCCGAGAAGAGGTTGCCTTTATCGCAATCCATTTGCTCGGCAGGGGCACGGGCGTGCCCGAGAAGGGCTCTGCCGTTATCTCGGACGAGATGTGGGAGATTGCTTCCGAGATGGTACGTGCGGTCAACGATGAGTTTAGGTTTGACTTTAGCGGCGATCTTGAACTTCGCATGAACCTTGCTCGGCATATCGGCCCTCTGGGCTATCGCCTTGAATATCACATGCATATGGATAACCCCATGCTGCCCGATATCAAGACGAGGTTTCCGTTGGCCTATTCGATGGCAGCTGGCACCTCGCAGGTACTCGAGCGTCATTTTGGCAGCCAGCCCTCTGATGAAGAGCTCGGCTACATCGCCATGGCATTTGCCCTGGCCCTCGAGCAGCAAGCCGACCAGCCGCGTCGCAAACGCATCCTGATCGTGTGCGCCTCGGGAGCGGGAAGCGCCCGTATGCTCGAGCACCAGTACCGCAAGCAGTTTGGCATGTATATCGATTCGATTGAGACATGCGATGTCGCCCGCGTGGGAACGTTCGATTTTTCGCATATCGACTACGTGTTCACAACGGTGCCGCTCAACGTCAAGTTGCCCGTGCCCGTCCGCGAGGCCGATTTCTTCTTGGAGACGAGCGATGTCAACGCTATCCGCAAGGTGCTGAGCGACGACACTGCGCAATCGGACTCCGTGAGCTCTTTCTTTAGCCGTGCCCTGTTCTTCAACCGCGTTGAGGCGTCGTCGAAGCAGGCCGTTCTCCGATATCTCTCCGAGCGCGCCGTCGAGAGCGGCCGTGTCGATGCCCAGTTTGCCCAAGAGGTCGCCGAGCGCGAGAGCGCGAGCGCCACCTCGTTTGGCAATGGGGTAGCCATGCCCCATGGGATGCATCCCTTGAGCGCCGAGGCCTTTGTTACCGTGGGCCTGCTCGAACATCCCATTCTTTGGGACGAATACGGCCATGAGGTCGATATCGTCTTTATGGTGTCGTTTGCCCGGTCGGGCGGCGATGAGGCGCGGATCTTGAGCTCACTGCTCGCCGAGATCTTTATGGACCGCCAGGGGGTCGAGCGCCTACGCGAGCGCCGGTCCTGGCATGAGCTGATGGCGCTTGTGCAAGCGCATACGGCTTAAGACTTCTTTTGTCGATGACCCTGTCAGTCTACCTGCAATAAACCTCGAGGATTGCGGGCGGGAGATAGGCGTTTCGAATATTCAAGTACAAACCAAACATCACGGGAGAGGAGACCGTTATGGACGATCAGGGAACCGAGATGGTTTCGTTTCAGCTGGTCGCTGCAGCGGGAGAGGCACGCAGCCTTGCCTTCGAAGCCCTTGAAAAGGCAAAGGCGGGGGATTTTGACGCCGCCGCCAAACTCATGAAGCAGTCAAAGGATGCGGGAATCAAGGCTCACCACATCCAAACGCAGCTGCTTTCGACTGAGGCAGCGGGCGAGCATCTGTCGGTGGATGTGTTGCTGGTCCATGCTCAGGACCACCTCATGTGCTCCATGCTTGCTCAGGAGCTCGTGCAGGAGCTGATCTGCCTGTATGAGCGCACTGCAACCAAGAACGCCTAGCGGCGTGCGGTGACTATCCAACCAATCAATGCGAAGGGAATCCCTTATGAAGATCCTTCTTGTTTGCGCAGCTGGTCTGTCTACAAGCATTCTGATGAAGAAACTCGAGAAATATGCGGAGCAAAACGGCATCGAGCTCGATATCGATGCGGTGGGTATCGGCGAGTATCAGGAGACGTGCGCCAATTATGACGTGCTGCTCTTGGGGCCGCAGGTGTCCTACCAGCTCAACACCGTCAAGCAGGGGAGCGGTAAGCCGACCGCGGTCATCCCCGCACAGGACTACGGCATGGGCAACGCCGCCAACGTGCTGGCACTCGCCCAGTCGCTGTTGGGTTAGGAGGCAACCATGGAGAAGTTCATGACCCTGCTTCAGGAAAAACTGACCCCTATCGCCAATTTCTGCGGCACCGAGCGCCACTTTGCCTCCATGCAAAAGGGCTTTATGAGCGCGATCAGCTTCATCTTGGTATCTGCCGTCTTTATGATCCTCGCCAACCCGCCGGTCACGGCCGACCTGGTGGCGCAGGGCGGGTTCTGGTCCGTCTTTGGCCCTTGGCTCGATTTTGCCACGGCCAATAAGCTCACGCTGCTCATTCCCTTCAACATGACGATGGGCATACTGTCGGTGATCGTGACGTTCGCAATCGCCTATAACCTGGCGGGCACCTACAAGATGCCCAAGCTTAACGCCGGTATGACCTCGCTGGTGATGTTCCTGATCGCCGCGGCGCCGTCGTCCTACTACCAGCTTGCTGACGAGTCCGTGCTCCAGGCGGTCCCCTGCACCTATCTGGGTGCGCAGGGCCTGTTTACCGCCATCATCGTTGCCTTGGTCTCCGTCGAGGTCACGCGCTTCTGCCAGACCAAGGGCATCACCATCAAGATGCCCGATGGCGTGCCGCCGTTTTTGTCCGAAACCTTTGGCGCCATCGTACCTATGCTCGCCAACATCCTCATCTTCTTTGGCGGCAACCTGCTGATCCAGATGATCGATCCCGCGCTGTCCATCCCCTCGGTTATCGAGAAGCTGCTCGCTGCCCCGCTTTCCGTCGCAGTTGACTCTGTGCCCGGCGCACTGCTTATCTGCTTCATGACGCTGCTGTTTTGGTGCTTTGGCGTCCACGGCAACATGATCGTAATGCCCATCACCGCCCCGGTCACGCTTGCCGCCTTTGCCGCCAACGCCTCGCTCTATGCTGCCGGGCAGCCGCTTGAGTTCCACCCGGCGCTCATGTCGTTGGCCATCAACCTCATCGGCGGCACGGGTAATACGTTCTCTTTTGTGGCGCTCTGCGCGTTTAGGGCAAAGTCGCAGCAGCTCAAGGCATTTGGCAGGGCATCGATCGTGCCGAGCTTCTTCCGTATCTCCGAGCCCGCGATCTTCGGCGCGCCCATCATCTTCAACCCGATCCTCATGATTCCGTTTGTGCTAGGCGGCATGATCTCGGCCCTGCTGTATTGGGGTGCGGTCTCACTGGGTCTTGTCTCTAACTTCTACATCTTGGTGAGCGGCACGTTCCCCATCTTCGTTCAGGGCTTTGTCCAGTGCCTCGACCCGCGCATCTGGGTGTTTACGATCGTTTTGATCGTGGTCATGGCTGTGGTCTGGTACCCGTTCTTTAAGGTGTACGATAACCAGCTCCTGGCTCAGGAGCAGGAGAACGCCGCGGCAGCTTCTGCCGAGGATGCTGAGTAGCATGAGTTACTTTGACAGAACGTCTGCCGCCGGTATGCCCGAGGGCTTTTTGTGGGGTGGTGCCCTCGCCGCCAACCAGGCCGAAGGGGGCTGGAACGAGGGCGGCCGCGGCATGTCGCACTCCGACCTGATCCCACAGGGTTCCGACCGCTGGGATGTAATGTTTGGCAGGCAAAAGCCCGTGGACGATCCGGACAGGCTGTATCCATGCCGCTGGGGCAACGACTTCTTCCATCATTGGCACGAGGATGTCGAGCTCTTTGCCGAGATGGGCTTTAAGTGCCTGCGTCTTTCAATTTGCTGGAGCCGTATTTTTCCCACAGGGATGGAGACCGAGCCCAACGGCGAGGGCTTGGAGTTTTACCGTCAGGTATTCGAGGCGCTGCGCGAGCATGGAATCGAGCCGCTTGTGACGCTGTCGCACTACGACTATCCGTTGGCTCTGGTCGAGCGCTATGGTGGCTGGCAAAGCCGAGAGATGATCGAGCGGTATGCGCACTACGTCGAGACCGTCGGACGCGCGTACCAGGGCCTCGTGCGTTATTGGCTTACGTTCAACGAGATCAACAGCGTGGCGCTGTCCTATCTCAACGCGGGTGTCACGCTCGAGGATGAGCGTGACCGTGCAGCCGTGACCGCGGCGTTCTCGCACCATATGTTTATGGCGAGCGCTCGCGCTGTCGAGATTCTGCACAAGATCGATCCCGCAAACAAGGTGGGTTGCATGGTCGCTGCCGGTGCGACCTATCCGTACCGTTGTGCGCCCGAGGACGTATGGCTTGCGTATGAGGAGGACCGCGGCCGCTACTTCTACACAGACGTGATGGCTGCGGGCGCCTATCCTGCTTGGAAGCTGCGTGCACTCGAGAAAGAGGGTGTTCACGTGCCCTTTGAGCCGGGCGATACGGAGTATCTGGCAGAGCATACGGTCGACTTCATCTCGTTCTCGTACTATTGCTCGCGCTTGGTGTGCGCCGATGATCAGGTGATCGCCGAGAAGGCGGAGGGCAACGTGTTCCCGACGTTGCGCAATCCGTACCTCAAGGATAAAGAGACTGCCTGGAAGTGGCAGATCGATGCGCTGGGTTTGCGCGTGACGCTTGCCGGCTACCACGATCGTTACCATCTTCCGCTCTTTATCGCCGAGAACGGTGTGGGCGGACTCGATGCGCTGGAAGACGGCAAAGTCCACGATGCGTATCATATTGATTACCTGCGAAGGCATATTCTTGCGCTGCGCGATGCAATTGTCGAGGACGGTGTTGACCTGATGGGATACACGCCGTGGGGCTGTATCGATTTGGTGTCGGCCTCGACGGGGCAGATGAAGAAGCGCTATGGCTTTGTTTATGTTGATGCCGATGATACGGGCAAAGGCACGTTCGATCGCTACCGAAAGGACAGCTTCTGCTGGTACCAAAAGGTCATTGCATCAAATGGCGAGGACTTGAGTTAACTCTTGCAGGTCTGTTGCCCCCGCGGTCCGCTTCGGCCGCAGGGGCTTTTGTTATTGAGGCGGCTGTTCATGAGGAGCATTGCAGGCTGCGGAAACCCGGCACTTGGGGACGTTCCTTTCCTGCCGGCAGCTTGGGACAGTCCTTAAAGGCCGCATCGATCAACTGCGGAAAGCACATCCCAGAATGAGCGTCCAACATGGGGTGCGGTTTCCCTTGAGGCCCTCAATCGGAAAATGCATCCCGGATTTTTGTCGAAAAGCGGTCCCTAGTTTCCCAAACGGGCCGCTAACGGAAAGCGCATCCCGCTATTGGGCCCCAAAGCAGGATGCGCTTTCCGTGCTGGCAGTTCCAAGCAGTTCGGGATGGCCCTTTTCGTTTGCTCTCGGCCGGCGTCCGTAAGACTGTCCCCGACGACCACTCATTTAAGTCTGTCCCCAATGAGTGCCCAATGACTAGTAGTAGGCCCACATGGCTTCGACTTCGTTGAGGACCTCTACGACGCCCCAGCGTCGGGCGCTGCGGCTGGCCGAGTTGGGATCGTAGACGCCAATCTGGTCGGCATCGTCGATGCCGTAGAGCACGATGTAGTGGCCTACGTTGGTAAACGTACCGGGGCGCACTGCGGCGATGACGGGCGCACCCGAGCGAAGTGCTTGAGTAATCGATTCGCGATCGTTATAGAGCTGTGTTCCGTTGAGCCCCAGCTGCCACGCACCGCCTGTCATAAACGACCACTCGGTGGCACCAGTGGGGGCGTAGTTGCCGGCTTCGGCCAGCGCGCATATATCGACCGGCGTCTTATCGGTATGGCCGGTCTTAAAGATATAGACCATGGTGAGGCAGGTAGGACCGCAAGCGTTTTCGCGAATAGTGCCACCGGCATAGGGCAGCTCCGACCATGCGGGGTCAATTTGGTAGATGTGGGGCATGGCGCCGGCCTGCCATTGCGAGCGTGGGGTCGAGAACGCAAAGGAGTAACCGGGCGCGACGGGAGCTTTAAGCAGCTTGTCTTCGGCAGTGGGCTCAAGACCGGCTGATCCGTGGGAGATACAGGATCCCAAAAACACAAAGACGAGGCAGGCGGCGATGGAGCAAAGCGTAAGGCGTAGGCGGCGGGCCGGAAGCGCGTGGCTTGTGGCGTGCGACGCAGGGTGAGGGGCGGAATTGCCGCGATCGCGTTGAGGTCGCGAAAAGGAACGCTTGACGTAGTAGTCGGTCTTACGGCGATCGTAGCGGCGTGGCTGCGATGTGTCGGTCTGACGTTGGCGTGTGCTCGTACTCACGCGGTCTGACTGCTGCACGGTACGGCTTTGTTGCCGCGAAGAAGCCCCGGGCTGCTCTTGGGGGCGCTGCGGGTTGTCGTTGTCGGAGGTGCTTCTGGGCGTTGGTGTGGTGCGGCCGGCAAGGCGCACGCTTTGTGGCCGTTGGTCGCCGTCATTGTATCCGTATGCCATTCGAATCACCTTGCCTCATGTGTAACTTGTCTATCCTACATAAAAAGATGCACGACACATGGGCATGTGCGCCAAAAGCCTGACAAATGGTATGAACGTTGCCGCGCCGCGCGCCAAGCGCCACGGCAACAGGTATTCAAAAGCAGACAAGATGAAAGCGTCCAAGACGAATGACGTCTCCCGCCGTTCGTCCCAAAAACGGTGCCGCTCGTTTTGCAGTTCTGCCTTCGGTCGAGCTGCGAGCGGCGCTGCTGCGCCAAGGCCGTATCTTAAAGCCATGGAATAAAAGCGCGCGGCAAAACGGACCGCGCAAGGGGTGACGCCAAGGGCGTCAAACAGGAAAGGAGGGGAACAATGGCGGACAAGAACGCAGAAGTTGCAGTCGAGGATAACGGCGGCATGAAGAAAACGCTTTCGCTCTGGAACTTCTTCACCATCGGTTTCGGTGCCATCATCGGTACCGGTTGGGTTCTGCAGGTCGGCGACTGGATGGTCGTGGGCGGCGGTCCCGTTCCCGCTATGATCGCATTCCTCTTGGGTGCAATCTTCCTCGTGCCCGTCGGAGCTGTTTTCGGTGAGCTCACGGCTGCTATCCCCATCTCGGGCGGCATCGTCGAGTATGTCGATCGTAGCTTTGGCCGTACGCTGAGCTACATCACCGGATGGCTTTTGGCCCTGGGCAACGGCATCCTGTGCCCGTGGGAGGCCATCGCCATTTCGACCCTCGTGTCCGAGATGTTCGGCAGCCTGCCCGGCCTTGAGTGGCTGCGCGCCGTCAAGCTCTACACCATACTGGGGGCCGACGTCTACCTGTTCCCGACGCTGATCGCGCTCGGCTTTGCAGTCTACGTCATCTTCCTCAACTTCCGCGGCGCCAGCTCGGCTGCCAAACTCCAGGCCTTCCTGACCAAGGCCCTGCTCTGCGGCATGCTGCTCGCCATGGGCGTCTCGCTGTTCACCGGCTCGCCGGACAACGCCATGCCCGTGTTCTCCCAGGTCGCCGGCGCTGGCGGCGGCAAGGCCGCTACCGAGAGCACCAGCCTGTTCGCCGGCATCGTGTCGGTCTTGGTTCTGACTCCGTTCTTCTACGCCGGCTTCGACACCATTCCTCAGCAGGCTGAGGAAGCAGCCGAGGGCCTCAACTGGAACAAGTTCGGCAAGATCATCTCCCTGGCACTGCTGGCCGCCGGCGGCTTCTACATGGTCTGTATCTACTCGTTCGGCACCATCCTCGACTGGCATGAGTTCGTTAAGAGCCCGGTTCCCGCGCTCGCCTGCCTCAAGGGCATCAACATGCTCCTGTACCTGGCCATGCTCGTCATCGCCACGCTTGGACCCATGGGCCCGATGAACTCCTTCTACGGCGCAACGAGCCGCATCATGCTCGCCATGGGCCGCAAGGGCCAGCTGCCCGAGAAGTTCGCCGAGGTCGACCCCAAGTCCGGCGCTCCCAAGCTCGCCTGCGTTGTTCTGGGCGTCATCACCGTCGTCGGTCCGTTCCTGGGCAAGAACATGCTTATCCCTCTGACCAACGTGTCGGCTCTCGCCTTCATCTTCTCCTGCGGCATGGTCGCCCTCGCCTGCCTGCGCATGCGCTTCACCGAGCCCGACCTGCCTCGTCCCTACGAGGTGCCCGGTGGCAAGTTTGGCATCTCCCTCGCTATCGCTGCCTGCGCCATCATCATCGGCCTGCTTGTGATTCCGTTCTCTCCCGCCTCCCTCAACATGGTGGAGTGGAGCATCGTGATCGGCTGGTTGGCTATTGGCCTGGCCCTCATGGCTTTCACCAATTCCCGCAAAAAGTAACGCCGAGCCGGGGCGGATCAGGTGCGCGGGACCCTCTCTTCCGCGCGCCGAACCCGGCGCCACTTGGGTAGCTTTGTGAGGCCTTAACCCAACACGGCCTCGCCCACTATATGGATCCATAAGGAGGAACCATGTCCACTAAGTATGCAATCGTTGGCGGCAAGCTCATCGACGGTACCGGTGCCGAGCCGGTCGAGAACTCCCTCGTTCTCGTCGACGACAACGGCAAGATCGAGTACGCCGGCGCCATGCAGGACCTTCCCGAGGGCGTTAAGGTCATCGACGCCGCCGGCAAGACCGTCCTTCCCGGCCTGATCGACACCCACCTGCACTTCTCGGGCAACTTGACCGACGATGACACCGACTGGGTCATGCAGCCGCTTCTCGAGAAGCAGGCCGTCGCCGTCAAGCAGGCCTACGACTGCCTCACCCACGGCCTCACCACCGTCTGCGAGATCGGCCGCTTTGGTATCCAGATCCGTGACTGCATCGACAAGGGCGTCTTCAAGGGCCCGCGCGTTCTGGCCACCGGCCTTGGCTTCTGCCGCGTTGCCGGCCACGGCGACTCCCACCACTGCAGCCAGGAGCTCAACAAGGAATCGCACCCCTGGGGCGATCAGGTCGACGGTCCTTGGGATCTGCGCAAGGCCGTCCGTCGTCGCCTGCGCGAGAACCCCGATGCCATCAAGATCTGGGCTACCGGTGGCGGCATCTGGCGCTGGGACTCCGGCCGCGACCAGCACTACTGCTCCGAGGAGATTCAGGCTGTGGTCGAAGAGGCCAAGATGGTCGGCATCCCCGTGTGGAGCCACTGCTACAACAACCACGCCGCTGCCTACGATTCCGTCCGCTTTGGCTGCGAGCAGCTGATCCACGGCTTCGATATCGATGAGCGCACCATGGACCTCATGGCCGAGCAGGGCACCTTCTTCACCCCGACGATCGCCTTCCTGCCCACCTGGTACGCCACCTATCCGCCCGTCTACGTCCCCGAGCTGCACGACAAGTACGAGGGCACCCTGGTCGAGAAGGAGCTGCAGCGCAACTACGACTGCCTGCGCGAGGCCAAGAAGCGCGGCGTCGTCATGACGATCGGCTCCGATTCCTTCTCCTTCGTCACCCCGTACGGCACCTGCTCCATCGAGGAGATGTACGAGTTCGTCGACAAGATCGGCTTCACCCCGGTCGAGACCATCACCTGTGCCACCCTCAACGGTGCCAAGATGTGCCACATCGAGGACGAGACCGGGTCCATCGAGGCCGGCAAGTGCGCCGACCTGCTGGTCGTCAACGGTGACGTCGCCGCCGACATCCACGTGCTCAACACCGACAACATGGACGTCATCATGAAGGACGGCTGGATTGTCGAGGGCGGCACCTTCGGCGAGGCAAACAAGTACAGCGCCTAAGCTACCGTTCATCGATGGCTTGATGTAAAACACAGTATTTGATTGCATAATGCAATGGAGAGGGTCGCTTGCGGCCCTCTTTATTGCTATGGGGTGCGTCGGTAAGAAGGAGATGACGGTGGATCTCAATAGGCTGATTCTGGGCAAGAGCTACAACTCTACCAAGGTCTTTCGTACCGCTCAGCATGTGGTTCAAGCCATCTTGCTCGGTATTGTCGTTCCGCTGCTTATCCTGCTGCTCATCTGGGATCTAACCGATAATCCCAATCCCGTTCCGGCCGTTGTCGTCATTGCCGGCTTGGTCATGCTGTGCTTCTTCTTCTCGTACGTCTTTGTCGTTCCCGACGACCTCACATCGAGCGCAACCGACCGCACGCTCGCCATCGCTTCAAAAATATTCGCCTACACGTCGCGCGGCCTTACGCCCGAAGCTGCCCTAGGCGCCTCTAAGATCATCCTGTCCGAAACTATCGCCTCTGCCATCTGCTTTACCGACGGCAAGCAGGTGTTGGCAAGCTGGGGCGAGGACTCGGCAAAATGCCCCGCGGGTACCCCGGTGGTGCTGCGGACTACGCTCAACGTGATCAACAGCGGTGAGCAAAGCGTGTTCTCGCGCGATGCCTCGACCGAGACAGGTGGCTACTTTCCGCGCCTGCGCGCCGGTATTGTCGCACCGCTTACCGTGCGCGGGCATTGCGTGGGCACGCTCGAGCTGTATTATCCCCGTCTGAGCAGCATCGATATGCGCCAGACGGCGCTTGCCTCGGGCTTTGCCGACCTCATTTCCACGCAGCTTGCGAGCTTTGAGCTCGAGCGCCAGGACGAGCTTACGGCCCGCGTGGAGCTGCGCGCCTTGCAATCGCAGGTCGATCCTCATTTTCTGTTTAACACCATCAGCACCATCGTGTCGCTCGTGCGTACCGAGCCGGACAAGGCCAGGTCGCTGCTGATCGACTTCTCCAACTACTACCGTCAGACGCTTTCTGATTCCGATACCCTCACAACGCTCGAGCACGAGGTGGAACAGGGCACTCGCTATATCAATCTTATGCAGGCTCGTTATGGCGACGGCCGTCTGCGCGTCTCGGTCGATATCGACTTTGAGGTGCGCGATTGCATGGTGCCGCCGTTTATCTTGCAGCCGTTGCTCGAAAACTGCATCAAGCACGCGCAGCGCGAGACCGAGCCGCTTTCTATTCATGTTAGGGCTTTCGAGACCGATGACGGTTTGGAGATCATCGTCGAGGACGATGGCATCGGTATGAGCGAAGAGGTCTGCGCGCATCTGTTTGAGCAACATCGCCTGGAGGAGCCCGAGAGCATTACCGCCGACGGCTCCGTCAAGCGAGGTTGCGGCCTGGCGCTCTTCAACGTGCTTCAGCGCATCCATTTCTTTTACGGAGAAGATTCCGGCATGCGCGTGAAGTCCCAGGAGGGCGTGGGAACGCAGGTCATCGTCGAGCTGAACGGCGAGCCGCATGAGCCTGCGCCGTTGACGGCGTAGCACGCGGTTGGATTGAGAGAAAAAGAGGGGAAGCACATATGTCCGAAGGCTGGAACATCTTGGTGGTTGATGACGAGCCTCCCATTAGGGCTGAGCTACGCTATCTGTTGGAAAAGGATACGCGTGTGGGTCAGATTGCCGAGGCGGGCAATGTCACCGAAGCCGTGGAGTCGATTCTGTCGAACAAGCCCGACGTGTTGTTTTTAGACATTACCATGCCCGGTCGCTCGGGAATTGAGCTTGCCGAGACGCTGCAGAACCTAAAGACGCCGCCGGTGGTTGTGTTTGTGACGGCGTTTGCCGAATTTGCCGCCGATGCGTATAACCTCGATGCGGTCGACTATGTCGTCAAGCCGGTCGAGGACGCACGCCTGTCAAAGGCACTCGACAAGATCGAGGCAGCCTTGGGTGCCCGTCGTGTTGCCCACGCTCCGCGCCAGCCTTTGCGTCTGACGGTGGACCGCGGGGGCAAAAAGGTGTTCATTCCCGCCGCAGACGTCTGCTACTTTGAGGCGCGCGCCGATTTTTGCAACGCCATCTGCGCCGAGGGAACGTACCTGATCAATGAGTCGATCTCTTCGCTCGAGCGTCGCTTGGTCTCCGAGGGCTTTATTCGCGTTCATCGCAGCTATCTGGTCAATTTGGAAGACGTGCACAATGTCGAGATTGGCTCCACGGGGTTGATGGAGCTCAGGCTCGACCGCGTGAACTCGACGGTACCGGTGTCCCGTCGTCGCGCCGCCGAGGTCAAGTCGCACCTGGGGCTTGCGTAAGAGGCTTGCGTGCCGTCGTTTACCATCGCAGGTTTGGCATGGGCGCGCGGTGGGCATAATGGGTGGCATCGAATGAAATCGAAAGGATCATTATGCCCGCGCTTATCACCCATCATCTGTTTGGCGAGGAAAGCATCGACCGTCTTCCGCAGGGCGTCATCACGTCCGATGAAGAGCGCATTGCCTTTATCTTGGGCAACCAAGGCCCCGACCCGTTTTTCTTTCACATTCTGACACCGCGTGTTTCCGACTGCACGCTGCTGGCGCAGGTCATGCATCGGTCGCGCATGTCTCGCCAGTTCGCGTGCCTGCGCGACGGCGTGTCGCACCTGCAGCCGCGCGATGCCAGCTTGGGTCGCGCCTTTGCGCTGGGCCTGCTGTCTCATTACGTGCTCGACCGCAACGCCCATCCCTTTGTCTATGAGCAGCAGTTTGGCATCGTGGAATCCGACTCAGAGCTTGAGGATTCGAGCAGTCAGGTCCATGCCGTGATCGAGAGCGACCTGGATGTACTGATGCTGCAGCTTAAACGCGCCGGCGCCACGGTCGACGATTACCCGCCGGCGGGCGAGATCGTCACCACCGATCGCATCAATCGCGTGGCCGGCGTGCTGATGAGCTATGTTGCCGGACGCGTGTACGGCATTGACATTCCGGCGGGGGAGTACGGTGCTGCCGTTGCCAATATGCAGCGACTTTACCGCGCGATTGAGCCGGCCGGCTCCGCAAAGACGCGCGCGATCTCGCTGGTTGAGGGCTTGGTGCACGACTACTCGCTGCTCGACGGCCTTGCCCATCGCGTGACGACGGAGCTGCCCGAGCGCACCGGTAACCTGGGCCATCTGGCATGGAAGAATCCCTTTACCGACGAGGTCTCGAACGAGAGTTTCCCCGAGGTCTTTGATCGCGCGCTGGTCGATTACGAGTGCACGGTCGCACGTTTTATCGAGACCGGTGACATGGATGCCGTGACCAGTCACGTCAACTACAGCGGTCGCGCGCTCAATGCCGATGAGGAGTTCGACCGCGAGGAATAGGGCCCGTGCGTGCCCCTTTGCCGAATCCTTACCGGCGGTTCTGGACAATTGGGGTACGATGAACTAACTGCATATCGGGCGAATACGAAGGGTCCCTGTCCATGAAATACACCAAGCTCGAGCGTAACTGGGTTATGTATGATGTGGGCAATTCGGCCCTTGTGCTGCTCAATACCTCGGTGGTGCCCATTTACTTTAACGCCATCAATACCGGCGCTTCCTCGGCCGACCTGGTGGTCGCTTGGGGCAATGCGCAGACGATCGCCTCGCTGGTCATCGCCATGCTCATGCCCATTCTGGGCGCGCTTGCCGACTACGCCGGCAACAAGATCAAGTTCTTCTTGGGCTTCTTCCTCACGGGCCTGGTGCTTTGCCTGGCGCAGGCTATCCCAATGTCCGCCATGGCATTTTTGACCGTGTACGTGCTGTGCACCATCGGCCTTAACTCTTCTATGACGTTCTACGACGCCATGCTGCCCGACATTACCACCGACGAGCGCATGGACGCCGTGTCCAGCTCGGGCTATGCCTGGGGCTACATCGGTTCCACCGTGCCGTTCGTCATCTGCCTGGCGCTCATCATGGGTGGCCCCGCTCTTGGCGTCCCTACCATGCTGGCAACGCGTCTGTCGTTTATCATCACTGGCGCCTGGTGGCTCATCTTTACTCTGCCGCTCATTCGCACCTATAAGCAAAAGTACGGTCGCGAGCGCGGTCCCGAGGACACCATCGGCCACATCGTGGGCGGTGTGTTCTCCGAGGTCGGACACACCATGCGCGAGATCGCCCACAACAAGACCGTGCTGGTCTACATGATTGCGTTCTTCTTCTATATCGACGGTGTGCACACGGTCATTTCCATGGCTACCAGCTACGGCTCGGCTTTGGGCATCGATTCGACCCAGTTGGTCCTGGCGCTGCTCGTCACGCAGTTCGTGGCCTTTCCATCCGCCATCATCTACGGCAAGCTCGCCGGACGCGTGGGCACGCTCAACATGATCCTGGTGGCAGTCGCCGCCTACATGGGCATTGTGCTGTTCGCCGCGTTCTTCCTAAAGACCGCCTTTGAATTCTGGGTGCTTGCCATTATGGTCGGCCTGTTCCAGGGTGGCGTGCAGGCGCTTAGCCGTAGCTACTTTGGCCGCATTATCCCCAAGGAAAAGTCCAACGAGTACTACGGCTTCTTTGACATCTTCGGTCGCTATGCAAGCGTCATGGGCACTTTCCTAGTGTCGGTCGTCACCTCGATGACCGGCAACCCGTCGCTGGGCGTCCTTTCCATTGGCGTGCTGCTGATCGTTGGCTTTATGCTGCTGGTCCGCCTGTCCCGCATGACTCGGGCGGCAGAGCATGCCGCATAGGAGCGAGCGGCTATTGTGCCTGTCCACGGTACTCTTTTGGGGTTATCCGCAATAAACATTGCGACTTGCGAGCAATGATTTGCCCAAGTGGGTATGATGGAATCAGCTAGGTCGCGGGGCGTCGCCTGTGTTTGGCGGCGTCCCGTTTTTGTGTTGCAGGGAGGGTAAGGCATGAACGCCACAGTCGTGATTCCAACGTATTGGGCGGGCGATGACGCTTGCGCAAACGCCCCTGGCACCTATGACCATTCGACGCGACTCAACGCCGACAATCCCGAACTCGACCGCTGTCTGGCCTCGCTTGAGCAGGTACGTGACATCCCGCGCATCATCCTTTTGGTGGTCTGTCCCGTTTCTGCCACAGCCGATGTGTCGCTGCGCGTGCACGAGATTGTCGACGCGCATCCCACGCTCAAGGTCACCGTTGTCACCAACACCCAGGCCTCGCGCATTGCAGACCGGGTTGCTCAGATCGCGCCCAAGGGTTCGGGCGAGTGCGTGAGCCTGCGAGGCTACGGTGCCATCCGCAACATGGGGCTAGCCTGTGCCGCTGTGCTGGGGCATGACGCGGTTATCTTTTTGGATGACGATGAGACTGTCATCGACGCCGACTTTATGAAGCGCGCGACCTATGCGTTGGGGCAGCAGACACGTCAGGGCTTGCCGATCTTGGTCAAGAGCGGCTATTTCTACGATCGCGACGGCTCGCCGCTGGCTCCCACGGACAAGGCGGGCATCTGCCATCGTTGGTGGACCAAGCGCATCGAGTTCAACCGTTGGATGAAAAAGGCGCTCTCGGGCACCCGCATCTCGCGCTCCAACTACGTGTGCGGCGGCCTGATGGCCCTGCACGCCCGCGCCTTTACGCGTGTGGCCTTTGACCCGTTTATCACCCGCGGCGAGGACTTGGATTACCTCTTTAACATGCGCATGTTTGGCTACGACGTGTGGTTCGATAACGAGTGGACCGTGCGCCATCTGCCTCCGGAGTCCGAAAAGCGCTCACCGCGCTTTATGCAGGATGTATACCGTTGGTACTACGAACGGGCCAAGTTGACATTCGCCGCGCATCAAAAGGAGCTCATTCCCGTTACGGCGGCATCGCTCATGCCCTACCCGGGCCCGTGGATTTCGCGCGAGCTCGACGACCGCGTGCGCAAGACCGCTATGGTCCGCAGCGTGTTTACCCGCGAGCATGAGGGCTACCTGCGCATCTGGCGCCATGGTATCGACGAGGCAAAGGCCTATGCGCGCCAAAACGCTGCAAGCTACCTGCGTTTCCAGAGCTTTTGGCCCAAGATCATGGACGGGCTTTGGCGTGACGCACAACTGATCAGTATCCTGGAGGGGGCCGAATGATCGACCGCCGCGCCCAGCGCGATAGTTCAATATCAATCTTTCGCATCATTGCCGTTGCCTGCGCCATTTGCGTGCTGGTGTACTTTATTTTTGCCTTGGTGACCGGTATCGAGCCGATCGCCACGGTGATTGCCTGCGCGCTGCTGTGCATCTTTCTGTGCATCTTTATCTTTTTGACGCTCAATCCCGATTCGGTGCGCTCCCAGTACACCGAGGAGACGCTCTCGGTGGCCTCGGCCATGCTCGAGGACATTAAGGGCGGTCTGACGCAGGAGTCGGCGCGTTTGGTGTGCCGGCGCATTTTGCCCGAGACGCGCGCCATGACGGTGGCCATCACCGACGAGGACAACGTGCTTGCCTGCGCGGGCGAGTTTGAGGAAAAACTGCTGCCCGATACTCCCATCCACACGCTTGCCACACGCTACGTTATCGAACATGGCATCGTGCAGTCGTTCAACCGTATGGTGGATGTCGTGGGCTCGGACGGCTCGCACAACCAAGTCCCCGCCGGCATTATCGCCCCCATCAAGGTGGGCGATCGTACCGTCGGCACGCTCAAGTTCTACTACAAGACCCCGCGCGCCGTCGACCGTACCCAGTATGCGCTTGCCTCGGGCTTTGCCGAGATCTTGTCCACGCAGCTCGCCATCCACGAGCTCGAGGTGCAAAAGGAACTCACGGCGCGCGCCGAGGTGCGTGCGCTGCAGGCGCAGATTAACCCGCACTTCCTGTTCAACACGCTGAACACCATTGCATCGTTTACGCGCACCGACCCGCTGCGGGCCCGCGAACTGCTTCGTGAGTTCTCATCGTTCTATCGTGCCACGCTCGACAACTCGGGATCGCTTATTCCGGTCTCGCGCGAGGTCGCACAGACCAAGCGCTACCTTACCTTTGAGAAGGCCCGCTTTGGCGAGGACCGCGTGCTTGCGACGTTCGATGTGTCCGAGGACGTGGAAGATACGCTGGTGCCGGCGTTCGTGATCCAGCCGATTGTCGAGAACGCCGTACGTCATGGTATGGGCGATGACGACGCCCTGAGGATCGACGTGACCGTTCACCAAGACGGCGAGGATGCAATCTTGATTGCCGTGGCCGATAATGGCGTGGGCATGGATGAGGGTACCGCCGCCAGACTGTTTGACGAGCGTTCTGCCCGTCCCGACGCCAGCTCTCCCCAGGGTGGCGGCGCCGGTGTGGCCATGCACAATATTTCGGAGCGCATCCATCGCTTTTATGGGCCGCACTCCTATACGCGTGTCGAATCGGCGCCGGGCAAGGGCACCAAAGTGCTCCTTCATCTTGATTTGTCAGAGAGCATCTTCGACATTCAAGAGTAAAATAAAAGGCTACGGGCTCAACGTCATGCGACGGATGCCCGGCGTAGTTAGTTGACGAAAGGTTTTATCCCTATGCTGCGTGCGATGATTGTGGATGATGAGGCGCCGGCTCGCTCGGAGCTTCGCTTCCTGCTCGAGCAAACGGGCAAGATCGGCACGATCACGGAGGCGTCGAGCGTCCGCTCCGCCATCGAGATGCTTATGGAAAGTCGCGTGGATGTCGTGTTTCTCGATATCTCGATGCCCGGTGCCTCGGGCCTGCAACTTGCCGAGGCGCTGCATAAGCTCAAAAATCCGCCGGCGATCGTGTTTGTGACTGCGTATAGTGACCATGCGGTCGAGGCATTCGACGTGGATGCCGTCGATTATCTGATGAAGCCGGTCGAGGAAGCTCGCTTGGATCGCGCGATCGAGAAGGTCATGCAACGCACCAAGCCGGTTACGGACAGCAAGGTGACCATCGAGCGTATCCCGGTGGAAAAGGGCGGCCGCAAGGTGCTCATTCCCGTGGACGACATTCGCTTTATCATGGCCAAGGACGATTACTCCTGCATCTATACCGTCGATGATCGCTTTTTGTCGACGACCTCGCTGGCGCAGTTTGAGGCCAAACTCTGCGACTTTGGCTTCTTCCGTGTTCACCGCCGCTATATCGTCAACTTGGCGTGCGTCACGGATGTGGAGACGGTGCCCTCGGGCGCCATCCAGCTGGGCATTACGGGCGTCGACGAACGCGTGCCGGTTTCGCGCCGCCGCGTCGTGCCGCTCAAGAAGGCTCTGAGTCTCTAGCACACTGGCCCCGCAGCCCTGTAGACCCATCGTCTGCGGAGCCGTGGGGCCTTTTTGTATGTATCTGCCGAATCGTTTTTTGCGGAAGGGATCCCATGAACAGTGCAAGCGCCAAGCGTATCGACATCATCTCGGACACCCACGGCTATCTTTCGCCTGCGCTCCTGGATGAGCTTGAGGGCGCAGACCTGATTATCCACGCCGGCGACCTCACGTCAGAGATGGACTACGAGCACCTATGCACCATCGCCCCCGTGCGGGCCGTACTGGGCAACAACGATTACTACCGCGACTACGGCCCCGATGTAGACCGTCTTGCGCTCTTTACCTACGAAGGACTCAAGTTCGCCGTAGCCCACTACCGCGAAGACCTTCCGGTGGGATCCGTAGACGTAGCCATCAACGGCCATACCCACGTAACCAAAGAAGCCCAAGTGGGCCGTTGCTTAGTCCTCAACCCGGGCAGCGCCAGCTACCCCAGAGGCACCCGAGGCCCCACCATGGCCAGAATGCTAGTAAAAGACGGCAAGATCCTAAGCACTAAATTTATTGACCTAGAGTAACCACAACAAAAGCGGGGGATGCAGATGCGTCTCCCGTTTCCATTTGAGCCAAAGGCAGAGCTTCAACAAAAACAATCAGACCAACCCCGCCGAGGAGCACGCGGGCTAGCCGCGCAGCGGCGCACGCCCGCAAAACTGGTTGAATAATGTGACGGCAGGGAGGGCTTCCGGGGCTGAGGGCGGGGGTTAAGTTTGTCGCGAGTTCCGCACGCAAAGGAAAGCACTTAATGTGCTTTCCGTCTTGCGCAGGACTGTAGAGCAGCAAACTTAACCCCCGCCCTCAGCCCCGGAGACCCTCCCGGAGGGACCCAAAAAATTTTTTCAAAAAAGTTGTTGCGCGCCGGACAGACTTCTGTGTATACTAATCCCCGCAGCGCACGCGAGCGGAAACAAACGCGAACGACTGTCTGGGGAGTTAGCTCAGTTTGGTTAGAGCGCCGGCCTGTCACGTCGGAGGTCGCGGGTTCGAGCCCCGTACTTCCCGCCAACGCAATTAAAGCCACGTCTTCGGACGTGGCTTTTTGCGTTTAATGGGATATTGATCCACGCCCTAATATCTAAAACCACATCTCTCCAAATCTCATCTCCCATTCGCGAATAAAGCCCAACTGATATATATGTTCAAACAAGGCGTTTGTTGCACAACACCTGTTTAATGGGGTAGGGGGGTAGGTTATACTAAGTTTCAATGTAGGCCGGTATTGATGTAATCAGCTTCAGGCTCGGCATCCAGTGGACACCCGATTTGCTATTTGGCTGTCCTGACGTTCGTTTGGCGTCTCGATGTAAGCTCGGCCCCGGAGCCCGTTCGAGCTGTTCCTATTCCTTGAAAGGGGAAAAATGGACATATCGAGAAAGACTGACTATGCCCTTCGCATGCTTGCGATGCTTGCCGAGGAGCCGGAGCGGTTGCTTTCTGTTCGCACTGCCGCCGAAGAGGTCAACGTGCCCTATTCGTTCGCGCGTTCGATCCAGCATGGCTTGGTTCAGGCTGGCATCGTGGAGAGCCTGCGTGGCGTCCATGGCGGCATGCGTCTTAAAGTCAGTCCGGACGACGTCACCATTCGTCAGGTCGTCGAGGCCGTTCAGGGCCCTATGGTTATGAATGATTGCACCGCACCCGATGGTGACTGTGCACGCATGGGCACGTGCTGCTATCATCCCCTGTGGGCCGGAGCTCAGGCGTTGATGCGCGACTACCTCGATTCCGTTTCGCTCGGCGACATCGTCGCTCACCGCCAGTTCCCGGCCGTCGATCCCAAGTTCGCCGACCGCGAAGCGTTTCCCGAGTACGCCACCTGCGCGTGCGCTTACCGGGAGGAATAGCGCCGCATAAGGAGCATAGCCATGATTCAGGACCCCTTTCGTTCGATGATTCGTTCGGAAGGGGTCCTGCGTTATCGCGACCTTCCGTGGCGCCGCACACGCGATCCGTACATCATTTGGCTTTCTGAGGTCATGCTGCAGCAAACGCAGGTGCCGCGTGTGGAGGCGCGCATGCCGGTGTGGCTCGATCGTTTTCCGACCGTGCAGGCGCTTGCCCAGGCCGCGCCTTCCGATGTTTTGGACGCTTGGCAGGGGATGGGCTACAACCGACGCGCTCTGGCGCTCCACAAGGCCGCTCAGCGCGTTGTGGAAGACTGGGACGGGGAGTTTCCACACGAGACGCGTGACTTGGTCGCTCTGCCTGGTATTGGCCCGGCAACGGCGCAGGGTATCCGGTCGTTTGCGTTTGATCTTCCGGGCGTGTATCTGGAGACCAATGTGCGCACGGTCTTTCTGCATCACTTCTTTCCCGATGTACCGGCTGTTCCCGATCGCGAGCTGGTGCCGCTGATTCAGGCGGCCTGTCCGGCGGCCCCCGGTGCGTCGGCGGACGAAATCGCTCCCTTTGCCGTGCCGCTCGATGATGCCGACACGCCGCGCGCGTGGTATTACGCGTTGCTAGATTACGGCGCATATCTAAAAAAGACGTTGCCCAATCCGTCCAGGCGGTCGGCGGGCTATAGCCGTCAGTCCAAGTTTGAGGGCTCGCGTCGCCAAAAGCGCGCGCATATCGTGCGTATGTTGCTGGCAGCGCGCGATGGGCAGCCGCCGGGGATTACGCTTGCTGATGCCGTGGTGGACGTTAACGAGATGGAAGCGGCAGCCGGTCGCGGGCCGGTCGAGTGCGACTTGATCGCGGGCATTCTAGCTGACCTGGAGCGCGAGGGCTTTTGCCGAGCCGAGGACGATCGTTGGTTGAGTGTGTAGCCCGCTCAAATCTGAAGAACGGGATTGTAAGGTTTAAATTCGCGGCTTGAGGGCATCCTAAAGACAAGGTCGCTCGAAGCCTACGGGCGGCATGCGTTGAAGGGAAGTACACCTATGGATTTTGAGAATTCCCAAACCAAGAAGAACCTCGAGACCGCTTTTGCCGGTGAGTCCCAGGCACACACCAAGTATCGCTACTATGCATCCAAGGCCAAAAAGGACGGCTACGTTCAGATCTCGAATATTTTTGCCGAGACGGCGGGCAACGAGTCCGAGCACGCCAAGCTGTGGTTTAAGTATCTGCACGACGGCGCCGTCCCCGATACCCTGGACAATCTGCGTGATGCCGCTGCGGGCGAGAACTACGAGTGGACCACGATGTACGACGAGTTCGCCAAGACCGCCGAGGAGGAGGGTTTTGCCGAGATCGCTGAGAAGTTCCGTGGCGTCGCCGCCGTCGAGAAGGCCCACGAGGAGCGCTACAACAAACTCGTCGAGCGCATCGAGTCGGGCGAGGTGTTTGAGCGCGAGGGCGTAAAGGTGTGGAAGTGCCTGAACTGCGGGCACCTGCACGTTGGTGCTGAGGCGCCTGAGGTGTGCCCGGTGTGTAACCACCCGAAGGCGTACTTTGAGGAGCAGGTGGTGAACTACTAGCGCTTGGCGCTAGCGTGAGCTGGGCCGGGAGGGCCGGACTACCTTCCCTCCTCGCTCACGGCTTCGCAGGGTCGCGTTGAGGGAAGGTAGTCCGGCCCTCCCGGCCCGCTTTGGGTCGTCGCGTGCTCGCTACAGAAAAGCTGATAAAAAAGTTTGTGTGCCGCCCCTTATGGGGCGGCACGTTTTTGTGGGGCCCGGTTGGGGCGGTGACGTTGCTTAGAGGGTACACTGGGTAGCGTTGGCTATTCGTTTCCTCTTGTGAGGTGTTGGTTATGGGTAAGAAGTCTCGGGCTCGGGTTGCTGCGGCGGGAACTCGCAAGGATCCTGGTCGTCGGGTTGCCGAGGGTGAAAAGGCCAATCGTGCTGAGAAGGGCAAGAAGGTCGGTGCGCATGCTCATCCTGAGTGGGCGCCCCATTTGAATTCGGCTAGTGAGGACTTGACCGCCAAGCTGTTTACGATGGTCGAGGTCATCTTGGGCGTGGTACCTGTGGTGGTCATTGGCCTGTTCCTGGCCTCTAAGGATGCCACGAGCGTGGATAAGCTCACCGAGGTCTTTTCGCAGGAGCCCTCGATGGTGGTCACGTTTATTTCTGCGTGCCTGCAGCCGTTTGTGGCGTACATGCTGTACATGATTTATCGCAAATACTGCGAGGGCGATGCGGGCTTTGCCGCCGGCAACCTGATCGGTCTTTTGTGCTCCGAGATCCTACTGCTCAATATCCCGGGCGTCATCGGTATGGGCATCTTGCTGTGGCGTGTTTGGCGCAACGTTGCCCCGCACTTTGAGAGTTGGCTGTTTGAGCGCCGCGTAATGGGCGTGCTGGCAGACATCGCCGGGTCGCTCGTGATTCTCGTCTTGGCATTTATGTGCGCCACCGCCGCCCGCGGTCTCGCGGGCATGTAGTCTGTTCTCACCGACCACGGGGCGCAGGGCGGGGAAACCTTCCCCTCTCGCTCACGGCTTCGCAGGGTCGCGCGAGGCAAAGGTTTCCCCGCCCTGCGCCCCGGCGTTGAGTCGTCGCATGCTCGTTACAGAAAAGCTGATAATAAGTTTGTGTGCCGCCCCTTTGGGGCGGCACTTTTTGTGTGGGGTCCCGGTCTCCACAATTTTCGTCAAGCTATTGGTTAGATTTTGGTCAGTTGGCGTAAGGGTGGAAGGCCAAAAGATTGTTGGCGAAAAAAGCTCAGAGAAAGTGCTGGTAGGGGAGTTGTTGAGCTTTTCGACAGCTTTTGAGCAGAAGAAACTTTGTGGCTATTGCCGGCGATTGCGTTGTCGCGGTCATGGCGGTGCGGGATGCTGGTCGTAAGCGTCGAATGCTCCGATTTTGGAGGCCAGCATGGATCTGTTTCTTGAGACTCCGCAGCAACAAGCCGAGCGCATGTTGCGCCAACAGCAACGGCTTATAGAGATGCAAATGCAAGGGGCGGCAGCCCAGCCCTTTGCGCAAAATGTCGTGCCCGCTGCTGTACCTGCAGCTGTGCCCGGGTGTAAATCGGCGCCAGAGGCCTATTCCGTACAGCAAGATTCATATGCGCAGGAGCTCGCGTTCGACAAGCGTCGTGCGCGTCGTCGCCGCGTGGGCCAGCGCCTGCGCACATTGGCGATGATCGTGCTCATTCCGCTAGGACTTGCGGCGATTTTCTTGGTCTCGTATGCGCTCACCTGCATCCTCAACGGTGCTTCGCCCAGCGAAGTGCTCCAACATCTGTCAGCCCTCGGCCAGCGCCTAGGCGATGTCATAACAACAATCCGCGCCGGCTGGGAGAGTTAGCGTTTGTCACATTAGGACTTCTAGGGTGTAGGGATTATCGCCACGAGCGGAATTCTTGCATCCTGTGGGTCCTGTCGTGCGACTGAATAGTATTATTGAAGATGAATAATAATAGGATTTGTTATGTATAAGCAGGATTTAGAACAGACTCTTTTGGGCATTGACGAAGAGGCGGAGCTGGAAATAGGTCCAAGAGACGACAGGCCGAACGTTGTATTGGTGGGAGGAAGCGCCTTCATGCTAAACGATGTGACGAATCGTTCGGTTACACATGACATTGATGTGTTTGAGGCAGATAGGTGCCTCCGCGAGATCATAGCTCGATACCCCGAGGTGAATGGTATGGCGGTGGCATATTGTAATCAGATGCCGTTCAATTACGAAGATCGTTTGATTCCCTTGGATATTGGGGCGCGTTTTATCAGGTACTTTACGCCATCCTTGGAGGACCTGGCGGTAATGAAGCTCTATGCCTGTCGTCCGAACGACATCATCGATCTTCATAGTCAGGCATTCGTCGACCGACTTGATTGGGGGTTGCTCGAACGGCTTATATTCGACGAGGGAGAGGCGCTGGCGTCGTCGCCTTCGGAGCGGAGTTATCAAGAGATGGTCTGTGCATACAGGCAATACAAAAAGGAGGTGCTCGGTTGAATCTGACCTTTGAGGGATTCTTAAAAGGCTATTGCCGAGAGCTATCCGGACAGCGGTCGCTGAGTTTTAGAAAATTGGTTGAGCAGGCGACGACGGATGCGCCGCGCGTGGCGGAGCCTCTGTTTTTGCTCGCTTTGGCGCAAGGAAAAGCCGAATACGTTCTGGGTTTATCCGAGGGCTCGTGGATGGAACGGGATTACCGAGACGTTTTATCCTTGTACGGTCAAGCGGGTAGCATGGCGTCTCTATGCGCCAAAAGTGAGCTCCCAAATCGTTATGCCAACGTTTGGCGTGCGTATAGAGCGGTGAAGGAAAAGCCGGCGGCCGATAGAAGGGTGAACGCCCTGATGAGAAAGAAAACGCTGGAAGCATTGGAGGAATCGGGTGTAACGCGCTATGGCCTCTGCCGTGCTCTGCGCCTGAATAAAGGAAACGTATACGCATACTTGGCCGGCGATGACTCAAAGGTGAGCAGGAAAACGGCGCGCCGCATTATGGAATATGCGGAGGAGAGGGGCACCCAAGAAGGGGCCGGGCGCCCGGTGTGTGTGGCGGGGTAAGATTGATCGCGGTTTTGATTGGTGCTCGATTGGGTTTGTTGGGCGGAGATTATGTCTGCTATTGATATTGTGCTTGTTGCGATCGCCTTGGTGGCGGTGGGGGTTGCTGCGGCTTGCGCCCTTCAGCTCAAGAGCCTGCGTGCCGAGTTGCGGGAGCGTGGCGACGGTGGCGCGGAAACGCTGGCAGCACTCGAGCAGGCCAACAACGCGCTCGATGCCCTGAACGTCGCGCTGGCCGAAACCCGCCGCACGGCCAATGCCATCGCGCAGCAGCAGACGACCGATGCGGCCGTGGAGCAGCAACGTTACCTGACCATCGCACGCGAGTTCTCGCAAGCTGGTGACCGGATGGATGACCTGCGCCGCGAGACGGCCCAACAGCTCGGCGCCAATCGCGAGGGCATCGAGCATCGCCTGGACAAGGTGCGCGAGACGGTCGATGCTCAGCTGGGCGCCATCCGCAAAGACAACAACGTGCAGCTCGATCAGATGCGCGCGACGGTGGACGAGAAGCTCTCCCGCACGCTCAACGACCGACTGTCGGCATCGTTTAAGCAGGTGAGCGACCAGCTCGAGGCCGTGTATAAGGGCCTGGGCGATATGCAATCTATCGCCACCGGCGTAGGCGACCTCAAGCGTGTGCTGGGCAATGTAAAAGCGCGCGGCATTTTGGGCGAGGTGCAGCTGGGTGCAATTCTGGCGGACATCCTTACACCCGACCAGTATCTGGAAAACGTCGCCACCAAGCCCGGTGCCTCGGAGCGCGTTGAGTTTGCCGTCAAGCTGCCGGTAGACGAGGGCGATCCCGTGCTGCTGCCGATCGATTCCAAATTCCCGGGCGACGCGTACGAGCATCTGATCGACGCCCAGGAGTCGGGCGATGCGGAGGCCGTTGCCGCAGCGCGCAAGACGCTCGATATGATGGTGAAACGCGAGGCAAAGGACATCTGCGAAAAGTACCTGAGTGTGCCGGCAACGACCAACTTTGGCATCATGTTCGTGCCGTTTGAAGGACTGTACGCCGAGGTCGTCAGCCGCCCCGGGCTTATCGAGACCCTGGGCCGCGACTATCACGTCAACGTAGCCGGTCCCAGCACCATGGCGGCCATCCTCAACAGTCTGCAGATGAGCTATCAGACGTTTAAGTTGCAAAAACGTACCGACGACGTGCTGCGCGTGCTCTCCGCCGTCAAGGCCGAGCTGCCGCGCTATCAAAAGGCGCTGCGCCGCGCCCAGCAGCAGATCGAGACCGCGGGCAAAACGGTCGAGGGCATCATCACCACGCGCACCAACGTCATGGAGCGCAAGCTCAAGGACATTGACGTGCTGGAAGATGCCGAGGAGGCCGACGCGATTTTGGGCTTGGAGTCCGCAGGCCTGCTCGCAGACCAAAAAGACGAGGACTAGTCGCAACGGACGGTGGGGCACCGGCACAAACGCGGGCGCCCCACCGCTTTTCGTATCGCACTTGTCTGAAGCGTGCTCCAATGTGCAACAATGGCGTTTCGCCCTATCAGACGCGAAAGGAAGCCCATGTCCCAGAGAAGCACCAGCCCGCTCAGCCGCTCCACCGTGCGCCGCACGCTGCAGCGGTTTTGGGGTGTCACGCGCACGCAGCCGCTGATTGTCTTTCTCTCGATATTCTCGTCGGCGGGCTACATCTTTTTGCTGACGTTTGCCAATGCCTATGTGATGGCCCTCATTGTCGACCGCGTTCAAGCCGGTCCCGTGGCGGGTGACCAGGTGTTTGAGGTCTTCGGCCCCTATATCCTGGCGCTCGTACTCGTTAACCTGGTGGGTCAGATCCTCTCCAAGTTACAGGACTACACCGTCTACAAGCTCGAGATTGCAGGCAACTATCACCTAGCGCGTCTATGCTTCGACACGCTCTCCAACCAATCCATGACATTCCATACCAGCCGCTTTGGCGGATCGCTCGTGAGCCAGACGAGTCGTTTTATGAGCGGCTACACGGGGCTGGTGGACGTGACGGTGTATTCGCTCGTCCCCACCATCACCTCGGTCATCTGTACCGTGGCCGCACTCGCCCCGGTGGTGCCGACGTTTACCGTGATCCTGGTGTGCATCATGGTCGTCTACATCGCGTTTGTCTGGCTTATGTACAAGCGCATCATGCCGCTTTCGGCCGCGACGTCCGCCGCGCAGAACAAGCTCTCGGGTGTGCTCTCCGACGCGGTCACGAACATTTTGGCCGTCAAGACCTGCGGGCGCGAGGACTTTGAACGCGATCTGTTCGACGCCGCCGATCGTGCCGCGCGCGATGCCGAGACAGTCTCGATGCACGCCATGATGCAGCGCAACTTTACGACCTCGGGTCTTATCGTCATCACCATGGCCGTGGTGAGTGTGTTCGTGGCGGGCGGCAACGCGTGGTTTGGCATCTCGGCCGGCTCGCTCGTCATGATCTTTACCTACACCTATAACCTCACCATGCGCCTGAACTACGTAAGCTCCATGATGCAGCGCATTAACCGCGCTTTGGGCGATGCAGCCGAGATGACGCGCGTGCTGGACGAGCCACGTTTGGTGGCAGACGACCCGGACGCCCCTGAGCTCAAAGTGACCGAGGGCGCGATTGATTTTGAGCACCTGAGCTTTGCGTACCGTGACGCTGCGGCGGGCGAGAGCGTGTTCGATGACCTGACACTTCATGTGGCGGCGGGCCAGCGCGTGGGCCTGGTGGGCAAATCGGGCTCGGGCAAGACGACGCTCACCAAGCTGCTGCTGCGCCTAGACGATGTTCAGGGCGGCCGCGTGCTCGTGGATGGTCAGGACGTCTCGCGCTGCACGCAGCAGAGCCTGCGCCGCCAGGTTGCCTACGTGCCGCAGGAGGCGCTGCTGTTCCACCGCTCCATTCGCGAGAATATCGCCTACGGCCGCCCCGACGCCACCGACGAACAGATTCGCGAGGCGGCTCGCTTGGCTAATGCGACTGAGTTTATCGACCGCCTGCCCCGTGGCTTTGACACCATGGTGGGTGAGCGCGGCGTCAAGCTCTCGGGCGGCCAGCGTCAGCGCGTGGCTATCGCCCGCGCCATCCTAACCGACGCGCCGATTCTGGTGCTCGACGAGGCGACCTCTGCTCTCGACAGCGAGTCCGAGGCACTGGTGCAGGAGGCGCTCGAAAACCTGATGCGCGGACGTACCTCCATTGTGGTGGCGCACCGCCTGTCCACCGTGGCGGCACTCGACCGCATTGTGGTGCTGGCCGATGGCGAGATCGTCGAGGACGGCACGCATGCACAGCTCGTCGAGGCGGGTGGCGAGTACGCGAGCCTGTGGAGCCGTCAGACTGGCGCATTCTTGGAGGCGTAAGCGTCTCGGACGTGGGACAATTGTGCCCATAAGTTTATTGTGCCGTTGAGCCGAGGAGTCGTTATGCCACGCGAGACCAATGCCGCCAAGCGCGAGCGCGCCATCGAGGTGTGTGAGCGCCTCGACCGTCGCTATGGCCCGGTCGAGTGCTTTTTGGACCACGAGAATCCCTTCCGCCTGCTGATCGCGGTGCTGCTCTCGGCACAAACGACCGATGCACAGGTCAACAAGGTGACGCCGCGGCTGTTTGCCCAGTGGCCCACGCCCGAGGCCATGGCGGGGGCGAGCGTGGCAGACGTGGCAGACACCATCAAGTCGCTTGGCTTCTACAAGAGCAAAGCCAAGCATGCCGTCGAGGCCGCGCAGATGATCGTCGCCGACTATGGCGGCGAGGTGCCGGCCGACATGAAGGAACTCGTGAAGCTGCCGGGCGTGGGGCGCAAGACGGCGAACATCGTGCTCAACGTGGGGTATGGCATCGTGGAGGGCATTGCGGTGGACACGCACGTCAACCGCATTGCGCACCGCCTGATGCTGAGTCCCAAGACGCATACAAAGGAGCCGCTCAAGACCGAGCAGGATTTGCTCAAGATTTTGCCGCACGAGTATTGGGAGTCGGTCAACCATCAGTGGATCACCTTCGGTCGCGAGATCTGCGACGCCCGCAAACCCAAGTGTGACGAGTGTCCGCTGGCAGATTTGTGCCCCAGCGTGCGCGTAGCGGGGTAGGGCGGAACGCATCTTCGTCTGGCGTTTTTTGCGGGGCTGGGTTTGCCCTTGAGCCGGAGTCCTCTCCATGCGCTACCATGACAGACAATGTATTTGACGTACGACCCGCCGAGCTTGCCCCGGCGGGCTTTTGGCGTTGCGATGCCGGAGGAACAGCATGCTCATTCACCGTATAGCCGCGCAGCTCTACACTGCCGAGGCGCTGCAGACCGTCGAGGCCGGACTCGATGCCGGCGAGGACGTGACGCTGGCTGTGTCGCAGTCGGGCCGCACGCTTATGGCGGCCGCCCAGTTTGCGCGCCGTCCGCGCCCGACGGTCTACATTGTGAGCGGCGAGGATGCGGCCGATCGCGCCGCGCGCAGCCTTGCCGCCTATGTGGGCCTGGCGCACGTGTGCCGCTTTCCCGAGCGCAAGGACTATCCGTGGCGCGAGCAGGCGCCCGACGACGCCGTGGTGGCGCAGCGCTGCGAGGCTCTGGGGCGTATCGTGCGCGGGGACAACTGCATCATGGTTGCCTCGGCCCGTGCGCTGCTGCGCTGCGTGCCGCCGGTCGAGAGCCACTACTGGGAGTCCACTACTTTTGCGGTGGGCGAGGAGATTCCCTTTGACGAGGTGCCGCAGCGCCTGGTGGGCATGGGCTACACCAATGCCAGTGCCGCTGATGCGCCCGGTCTGTTCCGCGTTCACGGCGACACCGTCGAGGTGTTCCCTGCACAGGAAAAGGCACCCGTGCGCATTGAGTTCTTTGGCGACGAGATTGACCGCATCCGCCGCATGGTGAGCTCAACGGGGCAGACCATCGGCAATGAGGACAGTATCGAGATCTTCCCCTGTCGCGAGCTGGCGCTCACCGACGAGGCTGTCCACAACATGCATGTGGCGCTCTACCGCGCCAGCCAGGACGACAGCAAGTTGGCGGCGCTGCTCGAGATGGTGGACGCGCGCATCGTCACGCCCGAGCTCGACCGCTTTTTGTCGGTGATGTACGGCCAGACTGTGAGCCCGCTGTCGCATGTGAGCGGCAAGGCGCTCGTGGTCCTGTCCGAGCCACGCTCGCTGTTCGACGACTGCCTGCGCGCCTACGAGGATATCGAGGCCCGTGCCGGCGAGGCGGGAGTCGACCGTCTGGACGGCTTGTACGTGCGTGCCCAGCAGCTTGACTTTGGTGCTCAGCAACGCCTGAACTACGTGAGCCTGATTCGTGCCGGCGGTGCGGTTACGGCGGAGCTCAAGATTGAGCAGCCGGCTATCGCGGGTTCGGACAATCGCTTTATGACGCGCATTCAGGAAGTCGTGGGCAAGCGCTACGCCTGCGTGTTTGCCATCCCCGACCGCGGTGCGCGCGAGTCGATGGAGCTCACCTTTGGCGATGAGGGCATTACCTTTGAGGAGTCGTTGACGGCCGCTCCCGAAAACGCGGGCGCTATCGGCGACCGCGTGCGCGTGGCGGCGGCGGATTCTGCCGACCGTGCTGTCCGCCAGGATGCTCATGCTGCAATTCGCGAGCGTAAGGCCGACGCGCTCAACGCCCGCTCGCTCGAGGCGGGCGCCGCGCAGGCTGCCGCCGGCGCCGCCGTGCCCACCATCTCGCGTGGACGCGTGACCTTTGTCGATGCCGCCTTGCCGCAGGGCGTGGTGGTGCCCGATGCCAACCTGGCCGTGTTCTCGATTGCCGACCTCAACGCCCGCATGGACGCCAACCGCGCGCGCAGCCGCCGCAAGGTGGACATTACGCAGATCACGTTCCCGTTTAAGCCGGGCGACTACGTGGTGCACGCCACTCACGGCATCGCGCTCTTTAGCGAGATCGCGCGCCAGGAAGTGGGCGGCAAGGAGCGCGACTACTTTTTGCTGGAATATGCCGACGGCGACAAGCTCTACGTGCCGCTGGAGCAGGTTGACCGCATCACGCGCTATGTCGGTCCCGACGGCGATAAACCGCGCTTGACCAGGCTCAACACCGCCGACTGGACGCGTGCCACCAACAAGGCGCGCAAGAACGCCAAAAAGCTGGCGTTTGACCTGGTCGATCTGTATACGCGCCGCTCGTCGATTACCGGTATCGCCTGCCCGCCCGACACGCCCGAGCAGATCGAGATGGAGGAGAGCTTCCCTTACGACGAGACGCGCGACCAGTTGGAGGCCATCGCCGACATTAAGGCCGACATGGAGGCGCCCAAGCCCATGGACCGCCTGCTGTGCGGCGACGTGGGCTTTGGCAAGACCGAGGTCGCCCTGCGCGCGGCGTTTAAGTGCGTGGACTCCGGCCGTCAGGTCATGGTGCTTTGCCCCACGACCATTTTGGCCCAGCAGCACTACGAGACGTTCTTTGAGCGCTTTGCCCCGTTTGGCCTCGAGGTCGAGGTACTCAGTCGCTTCCGTACGCCGGCGCAGCAAAAGCGTGCACTCAAGGCGTTTGCCGAGGGCACAATCGACGTGCTGATCGGCACGCACCGCCTGCTTTCGGCCGATGTGAACCCCAAGAACCTGGGCCTGGTGATTATTGACGAAGAGCAACGCTTTGGCGTGCAGCACAAGGAGCAGCTCAAGAACCTGCGCGAGCAGATCGACGTGCTCACGCTTTCGGCAACGCCGATTCCGCGAACCATGCAGATGGCCACGAGCGGCGTGCGCGATATGAGCCTGATCACCACGCCGCCCACCGGACGTCGCCCCGTGATCGTGCATGTGGGGGAGTACGACCCCGACGTGGTGAGCGCGGCGATTCGCCTGGAGGTGGGCCGCGGCGGCCAGGTGTATTACGTGTCCAACCGCGTCAAGACCATCGACGACGCCGTGGCACGCGTGCACGAGGCCGCGCCCGAGGCGCGCGTGGGGGTGGCGCACGGCAAGATGAGCCCGCGCGAGGTCGAGGACGTGATGATCGAGTTCGCGACCAAAAAGATCGACGTGCTCATCGCCACGACCATCGTGGAGAGCGGCATCGACAACGCGACCGCCAACACGCTGATCATCGAGGATTCGCAGCGCCTGGGTCTGGCGCAGCTTTACCAGCTCAAGGGCCGTGTGGGTCGCTCTGCCACGCAGGCCTACGCGTACTTTATGTTCCCGGGCGAGCTGCCTCTCACCGAGGAGGCGACGGCGCGCCTGACCGCACTTTCCGAGTTCCAGGACCTGGGCAGCGGCATGCGCATCGCCATGCGCGACCTGGAGATCCGTGGTGCCGGCTCGCTTATGGGCGCCGAGCAGCACGGCAACCTGTCGAGCGTGGGCTTTGACCTGTTTACGCAGATGCTGGGACAGGCCGTGGCCGAGGCGCGCGGCGATGACGATGCCGGCGTGGAGGCGGCGAGCGTGGGTATTAACCTGCCGGCCGACTACTTCTTGTCCGAGGAGTACCTGCCGGCGGTGGATCAGCGCGTGCTCGTGTACCGTAAGCTTGCAGCGGCCGAGGACCTGGAGAGCATCGATGAGGTGCAGGAGGAGACCGAGGCTGCGCATGGCGAGCTGCCGCTGGCGGGACTCAACCTGTTCAATCGCGCACGAATCCGCATTCGCGGCGAGCGCCTGGGGCTCGAGAGCGTCACGCTCAGTGGCGGTCGCATCACGTTTTTGGGCGTCGACGTGCCCAAGAAGGTGGCTTTTGAGCTTAAGACCCGCTATGGCGCGGTGAACTTCCCCAAGAGCCGCAAGCTGTCGGTACCCTACAAGGCAGGCGCCGGTGCGGGCAGCGGCCTGGGTCGCGGTCTCGACGCCAACGACGGCACCGGCCCGGTGGCCGCGGCGCTCATGCTGCTGCAGCAGTTGGGTGCGAGCGATGATGATTAGCAAGTAAGTCGGTGGGACAAAGTTATCAGTAGTTCTTTGTCCCAGGTACGAAAGCCGCATCAAGCTCGTTGCCGCAGGCGACCCTGGGACAAAAACTACTGATATCTTTGTCCCACCACGTTGCTGGTTGGCCCTCCACCCGACCGAAAGGAAAGCATGTTCGGATACATCTATAAGAAAGATGTCGCCATTATCGCGGTTGTCCTGTGTCTTTGTCTGGGCGTGGGCAGTTTCTTCGATTATCAGATCTCGAGCGCGCTGTTCAACATCGGCAGCATGTACGGCCGCTTTATCGAGGCCGCTGGCGAGTTGCCGTTTGAGCTGACGGCGAGCATCGCGGGCGTTATGCTCGTGCGCGCGGTGCGTCCCGACTCCAGGGGCAGCAAATGGCTTGCCGCGCTCGGCATCCTCGTCAACGTTGGCCTGACCGGCTACGAGATCGTTTCGTCCCTGAGGGTTGGCGGTAAACTCATTGCGGCTCAGTTGGTGCTGACGTTTGTGCTGGTCATCGCTGCCAACCTTATCGTCTATCGCCTCACGCGCACGACCGAGCCCGACGAACTCACGCGCTGGGCGTTGATGGTGCTTGCCGTGTGGATCGCTCAGGCCATCATCCTCAACGTGATCGTCAAGCCACTGTGGTCGCGCCCGCGCATGCGCGTGATCGAGGTCACGCCGGGGCTCAATTTTCAGCCGTGGTGGGTGATCGGCAATCCCGACAAGTGGACCTATATCGCCGCCGGCGTGATCAAGGACGGGTTCAAGTCGTTTGCGAGCGGACACACGGCGCATGCGGCGATCGGCCTTATGCTCGCCGGGCTTCCCGCGGCAGCCTTTAAGGAAAAACCGTCGCGTCGCCGCGTGATTTTTTGGGCGGCGGCTGTGATCGCGGCGCTCGTCGCCTTTGGGCGCATCGTGATAGGTGCGCACTTTTTGAGTGACGTGAGCTGCGGTTTTGCCCTGGTACTGGCACTTGAGTGCCTTGCCGCGCGCATTGCCTATCCCAACGGCGTACAATAGCTCCGTTTGAATCATCTGGCCGATACCCGGTAAGAGAGGATTGCCATGCTCGCGTTTAACAACGATTATTCCCACGGCGCACATCCGGCAGTGCTGCAGGCGCTCGTCGACACCAATATGGAGCCGCAGCCCGGCTACGGTACCGATGCGCACACCGAGCGCGCCAAGCAACTTATTCGCGAGGCCTGCCAGGCCCCTGATGCCGACGTGTTTTTTCTGGTGGGCGGCACGCAGGCCAACGCGACGGTGATCGACATGCTGCTTGCGCCCTACGAGGGCGTCGTTGCTGCTGAGACTGGCCACGTCGCCTGTCACGAGGCGGGCGCTATCGAGTTTGGCGGCCACAAGGTGCTCACCATCCCCGGCTACGAGGGCAAGATGCACGCCGAGGACCTCGAGAACTATATCCAGGTGTTCTACGAAAACGAGAGCTACGAGCACACGGTGTTCCCGGGTGCCGTGTATGTGAGCCTATCGACCGAGTACGGCACGCTGTACTCCAAGGCCGAGCTCGCGGCGATTCACGCGGTGTGCCAGAAGCGCGAGATTCCGCTGTTTGTGGACGGTGCTCGCCTGGCCTATGCGCTGGCGGCCGATGAGTGCGACATTACCCTGCCCGAGCTGGCGCAGCTGTGTGACGTGTTCTACATCGGCGGCACCAAGTGTGGTGCGCTCTGCGGCGAGGCTGTGGTGTTCTGTGGCATGCACGCCCCGGCGCACCCCATTCCGCGTATTAAGCAGCATGGCGCACTGCTCGCCAAGGGCCGCCTGATGGGTGTGCAGTTCGAGGCTCTTTTTACCGATGGCCTGTATTTTGAGATTGGTCGCCAGGCGATTGAGACCGCTCAGGCGCTTCGTCGTGTGCTGCACGAGCGCGGCTACCAGTTCTTCTTGGAGACGCCCACGAACCAGCAGTTCGTGATTCTGCCCAACGAGGATATGGCCCGCATTCGCGAGCATGCGGCGATCGAGTACTGGGAAAAGTACGACGATACTCATACGGTAGTGCGCTTTTGCACCAGCTGGGCCACGACGCAGGAGGACATCGACGCGCTGGCGGCTGTCCTGTAGCCTGATGTAATGACGAGGGGCCGCCCTGCGCTGGGTTTGGCGCAGGGCGGCCTTTGCTTTTGGGGGAGAAGAGTTGTATGACCGAGATGTCCGAGCCGACGATTCGCCTGGCGACGCCCGAAGACGCGCCGGCGTTGCTTGCCATCTATGAGCCATATGTGCGCCAGACGGCGATTACCTGCGAATACGAGGTGCCGAGCGTTGAGGAGTTCGCCGGGCGCATCGAGCGTACGCTCAAGCGCTATCCGTACCTGGTGATGGAGCTGGACGGGCGTCCGATAGGCTATGCCTATGTGAGTCCGCTCAACAGCCGCGAGGCATACGACTGGTCGGTCGAGACGTCGATCTACCTGGCACGCGATGTGCGCCATGGCGGGCTGGGTCGCAAGTTGCACGATACGCTCAAGCAATGCCTGATTGCGATGGGCATCACCAACATGTGCGCGCTCATTGCCGTGCCGCACGATAAGGACGACGAGTATCTGACGCACAACAGCCAGGATTTCCATGCCCATATGGGATATCGCCTGGTGGGTGCCTTCGACCGCTGCGCCCAAAAGTTCGGCCGCTGGTACGACATGTGTTGGATGGAGCTGGTCCTAGCCGAGCGCACGCCCAACCAGCCCAAGCCAACCTGGTTCCCCGACCTCCTCGCCTAAAACCACCACGAAGGTGCCTGTCCCCTTTGTGGTGGTTTTGGCAGGTTAGCCGATGGGCTCGGTGTATTTGGCACGGTCGGTGCGCTGGATGCGCTTGGAGACATGGAGCGGGCGGCCGTCGGTGTCGTAGACGTAGTCGGTGATTAGGATCAGCGCCTGCCCGCGCTCGACGTTGAGCAAAAACGCCTCGTTTTGCGAGGCATAGCACACCTCAAAGGTCTTATGTCCCTGTGCTGGCGCGCGATGGAATTCTTGGCGCAGCGTCGCGTAGAGCGAACCGTTGATATCGCGATCGATGAGCGTCTCGAAGCTTGGCGGCAGGTAGGTGGTCTCCAGGCACAGCGGCACGTCGTCCAGGTAGCGCAGGCGGACAAGTTTGACAAGCTTGCTGCCCACGGCGGCGTCAAAGAACTTAGCTATGCTGCCGGCCGCCTTGGCAAAGCCCGAGTCCACGGTGCGCGTGGTGGGCTTCATGCCCTGACCTTCGACCTGCTTGGTATAGCTCGAAAACACCAGGTTGTTCTCGTGGAGCGCCGGCGTGTCGGCCACAAAGGCGCCGCGCCCGCGCTCGGTGCGAACCAGGCCCTCATCAGCTAGTACCTTAAGGGCATGGCGCACGGTGCTGCGCGACAGACCCGATTCGTCCATGAGTTCCATCTCGGACGGCAGCTTGTCTCCACATGCGTAGGTGCCGGAGGCGATGCGGTCGCGCAGTATGCCCGCCAAGCGCTCGTATTGGGTCAGTTTCTTTTTAGATGAAGCGTTCATGCGATCAACCTGTATCTAACTTGTATACGTATCTAATCAAGCATGTATTCAATACAACAACAAAACCGCTGGTATCCAGTTATCGAAAACCGCATCAGCAAAATTTCTAAGACAAATATAGCATACAACTAGTCGACATAACCAAAACATGTATGTAACTTGTATGCCATCGAGAGCATCAAACGAGAAGAAAGGCTGATGCACGATGACTACTCAGGAACAGGTTAAGGACGTCGTCTCCCAGGTTTTGGCTGACAAGGCAGACAAGGGCGGCATCAAGCGCGTCGTGTGGATTGGCGCCGGCGGATCCAACGGCGGCAACTATCCTGCCCAGTACTTTATGGAGCACGAGGCCACGCAGGTCGTGAGCTCCAGCTACACCAGCAACGAGTTCGTGCACGCCACGCCCGCCTATGTCAACGAGAACACTCTGGCCGTCGTCGTGTCCATGCGCGGCACCAAGGAGACCATCGTCGCCGCCCAGGTCGCCAAGGACCACGGCGCCAGCACCATCGCCATCTATGTTGACGAGTCCGGCCTCACCGAGGTCTGCGACTACAAGATTCAGTACGACAGCCTGGCCGTCGACGAGTCCTGCATGGGCCGTACCAACTCCGCCGTCGTGACCATGATCGCCATGGAGCTCACGCAGCAGACCGAGGGCTATGCCGAGTACGAGACCGCTATGGCCGCCTTCGATCTGGTCGATCCCATCTACCGCAAGGCCGTCGAGTACACCCGTCCGCTCGCTGCCAAGTGGGCCGAGCAGAACGCCGACAAGCCCTGCATCAACGTCATGGCTCAGGGCCCGCTCTTTGGTGCCGCCTATGTCTTTAGCATCTGCAACGTTCAGGAGATGCTGCAGATCGACTCCTGCACCATCAACACCTGCGACTTCTTCCACGGCCCCTTCGAGATCCTGGACAAGCGCACCTCGCTGTTCCAGCTCATCAGCGTCGGCCGCAGCCGCTGCAACGACGAGCGCGGCATCCGCTTCGTTAACCAGTACGGTGGCGAGCGCGTCTATCAGCTCGACGCCAAGGAGCTCGGCCTCAACGACATCAAGGACAGCGTGAGCGAGTACTTCAACCACCTGATCTTTGCCCCGATCCTCAACAATGTGTACATGCGCGCGCTCTCTGCCGTTACCCACAAGGACTACATGACGCGCCGCTACATGTGGAAGCTTGACTACTAGGGGATAGAGAGGGGATAGAGCGGTCTAACAACTCAATGTCCTCATAAGTTGCGGTGGAATAGTTCCTGTTTAGGGGCTTGAAGCCTCTATTCAGGAACTATTTCACCGCAACTGAATCCAGGGCGGCACTTGGGGACGTTCCTTTTGTGCCGGCACTTGGGGACACTCCTGGGAATCATTTCCCGTCCGCCGATTTGTGTCTTGAAAAATGTATATAACGACTATAACGTAGTGTGAAACATATTGGAAACAATACCGAGGAGGCTGCGTTGAAGAAAAGCAATCTGGGCTATGTGCTGGTGCTGATCGCCGCGCTTATGTGGGGCAGCATCGGAATCTTTGTAAAAGGCATCTCGGCCCTGGGTGTTTCGTCTCAGAGCATGGCGGCCTTTCGCCTGTTGTCGGGTGCCGTCTTAATGGCTCCGGTCTTGGCGTTCATGGGTTGCCAGGGAGGCGATCGTGAGGGAAAAGCATCGGGTCCCCTGGCACTGTTCAAGGCAAGTCCTAAAGAGCTTGTTCCCTGTGCGCTTCTTGGCATTATCGGCCTTGCCACCGCTAACACGCTTTATTACGAGTGCATGGGCGAGGTGGGCATGTCCACGGCCTCGGTGCTGCTCTACACCTCGCCGGTGTTTGGCGTCATGCTCGGCCGCGTGCTTTATCGCGAGGATGTGACTCCCAACAAGCTCGTTGCCATCGCTTTTAATATCGGTGGCTGTGTACTCGCAGTGACCAATGGCGACCTTTCCGGTTTCCATTTTTCGGTTTGGGGCGTCACGTCGGGCGTGATCGCGGGCTTTTGTGGCGCGTCGCTCGCGGTGTTTAGCCGGATAGCAACCAAGACGGTCCACCCGCTGGCTGTCACGTTTTGGGGCCTTGTTTTTGGCGGTGCGGTTATGGCGGCTATCGCGGCTCCGTGGCCAGATGTCGCCGCGGCAATGTCGCCTCAGCTGCTGCTGCTGTTCCTTGGTTTTGGACTCATCCCCACAGCCGTGGCCTATGTCTTATATATGCAGGGTCTGTCCATGGGGCTCGAGACATCGAAAGTTCCCGTCGTAATGTCTTTCGAGACAGTCGTCACCGTACTGGTGGGCATTGGCATCTACGCCGAGCCCGCCGGCGCGATCAAGGTCCTGGGCATCGTGCTGGTGCTCGCGTCCATCCTGATCATGAACACCGACTTCTCCAAGCTGCGCAACAGTGTGTTTGTCGGTCATGTCGTTGAGAGCATGACCTTTAAGCCCAACGCGTGGTGGACGGAGAAATCGCAGGACATGGATCTGTTTAAGGAGCGCACCGGCATCGCGCTGGAGCCCACCGTGCAGGAAAGCCCCTGGTACTTTGTGCGATAGAGGATTGCGCGCAGGGTCTGACCTCGGGTTATCCAGCCAGCGCCGGCCTACCCGGCCCCAACGTTTCAAGTACGTTAAACCCGTCAACGGTCGATTTTCACCCGCGAACGGTCTTTATACTAATTAGCAATATAAGCAACGTATAAGACGTTATAATGACCATAACGAAAAGGAGGAGGCAAGATGAATCAGATCATTCTCGCATCTCATGGCGGCCTGGCCGCAGGCGCCAAAGACACGCTCGAGATGGTTCTCGGCGACGTGTCGAACGTCCACGTCGTGTCGCTTGCTCGTGACGACAAGGAGCCCATCACCGATAAGGTGGACGCCATGATCGCCACGTTCAACGCGGACGACACCGTCTATGTGCTGACCGATATGCTCGGCAGCTCGGTCAACAACAACATGGTCGAGCTTTCCAAGAACGGCACGAAGTTCACGGTTGTCAGCGGTTTCAACATCCCGCTGGCACTGACGCTCGCTATGAGCCCCGTCCCCATCAAGGGCGCCGAGCTCGCGGCCCTCATCAACGAGGCCCGTACCGGTCTGACCAACCCCAACGCACCGGTCGAGGCTGTCGCGGCTCCCGCCAAGAAGGCCAAGGCGTCCCGTCACAGCTCTGGTCCCGCCAAGATCGTCCTCGCACGTCTTGACTACCGTCTGCTGCACGGCCAGGTCGTCTTTACCTGGACCACCAAGGTTCAGGCCGAGCGCATCATCGTCGTCGACAACGCTGCCGCCAACGATGACATCAAGAAGGGCGCTCTTAAGCTGGCCAAGCCCCAGGGCGTGCGCCTGAACGTCTTCACCGTCGAGCGTGCCCTCGCCAAGATGGACAAGCTCAACACCCTCGGCGAGCGCGTCATGTTTGTCTTTGGCAACACTGCCGAGATGCTGCAGTTCTGCCAGGGCTACAAGCTCGACGCCATCAACCTGGGCGCCACCGCCAACCACGACGGTGCCGATCAGATTGGCGGCAAGGACAGCTCCGTCTTCTTCGACGCCACCCAGAAGGCCGACGTCAACCAGCTGCTCGACATGGGCATCAAGCTCTACGTCCAGCAGACCCCTACGTATCAGAGCGTCGACATCGACGCCAAGCTGTAATCAACCAGGCTTTTGCCTGACTGAAAGGAGAAGGGTATGAATACGTTCATCAGTGCGGTGCTCGTCGGCCTCGTCGGCGTGTTCTGCATGTGGGACTCCCGCCTGCTCGGTCGTCTTAACTTCGAGCAGCCCCTCGTTGGCGCTACGCTCGTCGGTCTGCTGCTGGGCGATGTGCCCACCGGCCTTGCCGTCGGTGCCGCCGTCGAGCTCGTGTCCATGGGCCTGGTGCAGGTCGGCGCCGCCGTTCCGCCCGATATGGTCCTGGGCGGCATCGTGGCCGCTGCCTTTGCGTGCCTGACCGATGCTTCCGCCGAGACCGCCATGACGATCGCCATCCCGGTCGCCGTCCTGGGTCAGCTCCTCGGCATCGTGTTCCGTTCCATCATCGCCGCCCTCACCCACGTGGCCGATAGCGCGATCGATAACGGCAAGTTCAAGACCGCCTACCGTATGCACATCTGCGCCGGCTCCGGTCTGTACGCCATCATGTACTTCCTGCCGATCTTCCTGGCCGTCTTTGTCGGCACCGACCTGGTCCAGGCCATCGTCAACATGGTTCCCGAGTGGCTGTCCGTTGGTCTGAACGTCTCGACCAAGATCATGACCGCCTACGGCTTGGCCCTGCTGCTCACCATGATGATCAAGAAGGGCATGACCCCGTTCCTGTTCATCGGTTTCCTGCTCGCCGCTTACCTCAACCTGTCCGTCATCGCGGTCGCTCTGATCGGTGTGTGCCTGGCTGTCGTCTTCATGGGCTTCAAGTTCAACGGTTCCCATGCAGCCGCCGGTGTCGATTCCGACTACGATCCGCTCGAAGACGACGAAGACGACGAAGACGACGAAGACGACGAAGACGACGAAGACGACGAAGACTAAGGAGGAACACACTATGGCAACCGCAACCAAGGACGTGTCCCTGAACAAGAAGGTCAGCCAGTTCTTCTGGCGCTCTTGGGCCATCCAGGCCTCTTGGAACTACGAGCGTCAGATGAACATGGGCTTCCTCTACGGTATGGTTCCCACGCTCGATCGCCTCTATCCGGACGAGTCCGACCCCAAGCAGCTTGCTGCTAAGAAAGAGGCTTACCACCGTCACATGGCGTTCTACAACTGCACCCCGCAGACGAGCGCTTTCATCCTGGGCCTCGCCGCCTCCATGGAGGAGGAGTACGCCAAGGATCCCGAGAACTTCAACCCCGATTCGATTAACGCGGTCAAGACCTCCCTTATGGGCCCGCTTTCCGGCATCGGTGACTCCTTCTTCCAGGGCACCATCCGCGTTATCGCCTTTGGCTTGGGCGTTCAGCTGGCTCAGCAGGGCTCCATCATGGGCCCGATCCTGGCCCTTCTCATCTCCATCGTCCCCTCCGTGCTGATTACTTGGTTCGCAGCCAAGATGGGCTATCAGGGCGGCCACGAGTACCTGAGCAAGCTTCAGGGCGGCGACCTCATGGAGAAGCTCATGTATGTCTGCGGCATCGTGGGTCTTATGTCCGTGGGCGGCATGATCGCCACGCTGATCGGCGCCACCACCCCGCTGCAGTTCGCTGACGGCACCGTCGTTATCCAGGACATCCTGGACAGCATGATGCCCCAGATGATCTCACTTGGCCTCACCGGCCTTATGTACTGGCTCATCAAGAAGAACGTCAACACCGGTTGGCTTCTCGTGATCGCCATTGTGGGCGGCATCGCCCTCTCCGCGGTCGGCATCCTGGCCTAGTCGCGACTAAGCGCCTAACCGCTTTCCCCCGGGGGCCTGCCTGGCATCCCATACCCCAGGCAGGCTTCCATCCCCAAAATGCGACAATGGGACAGTCCCTTTGTCGCATCCTCAATGGGCCGGCGACTCGGTCCAAACCACGGTAACCCTGCGAGCGCCCGGCAATGTGGCGCCGCAAAAAATGAAAGGAATGTGTCAGATGTACGAGATCGACCTTAACCTCCCTAAGCAGATCGTCGCTGACGTCCTGTCCAACCACGAGATCCACAGCGTCGCCTTCGTCGGCTGCGGTGCCTCCATGTCCGACCTTTACCCCGCCAAGTACTTCCTGGCCAACAACACGGACAAGCTGAACGTTCAGATCTTCACCGCTAACGAGTTCAACTACGACACGCCTTCCTGGGTCAACGAGCACACCTTCGTGATCACCTGCTCCCTCGGTGGCTCCACGCCCGAGACCGTCGAGGCCAACAAGACCGCCAAGAAGCACAACTGCCCGGTCGTCTCCCTTACCAACAAGGCTGGCTCCGCTCTGACCGTCGACGCTGACTACGTCATCGTTCACGGCTTCCACGCCAACTTCGCTGCCAAGTGCGAGAAGCCCGGCTATGCCATCGCTCTTGCTGTCGAGATCCTTCAGCAGACCGAGGGTTATGACCACTACGAGGACATGATCACCGGCCTCACCAACGTCTTCGAGCTCTGCGAGAACGCCGCTCAGTCCTGCAAGAAACTCGCCAAGAAGTTCGCCGAGGACTTCAAGGACGACAAGATGATCTACTTCATGGCTTCCGGTGCCTCCGAGAAGATGGCTTATTCTCACGCTGCCTTCCTGTTCACCGAGATGCAGTGGATCGACGCCGCCGCCTACAACACCGGCGAGTACTTCCACGGCCCGTTCGAGGTTTCCACCGAGGGTAAGCCCTACGTCTTCTTCATGTCCGATGGCGCTACCCGTCCGATGGACGCCCGCGCCCTCACCTTCCTTAAGCGCATGGGCGCCAAGGTCGCTCTGATCGACTCCAAGGACTACGGCCTGGCTGACGCCGTGCCCGCGAGCGTCGTCACCTACTTCAACCCGCTGCTGCACCTCGCCGTTATGCGCGAGTACGGCAACCAGATCGCCGAGGCCCGTCAGCACCCGCTGACCATGCGTCGCTACATGTGGAAGCTTTCCTACTAATCACAAGTAAGTAGACCTTACGGGTTGATTGAGAGGGGATGGGGTTTGCGCCCCGTCCCCTTTTTTGCTTTGGGGAGGGCACGCCTGTCGCGTCGCAAAACCCAAGATAAAACCTACCATAATAAACCTGTCTCTTTTTGGCAGGTGGGAGGAGATGCGTATGATCAAAGCAGTGCTGTTTGACATGGACGGCGTGCTGGTCGATACCGAGTGGTTCTACAACCGTCGTCGCGTGGCGTTTATGGAAGAGAAGGGGTTCCACTTTGACGAGATCCCCGATCTTTCGGGGTCTAACGAGCCCGCCATTTGGAAGTCGCTGGTACCTGACGATGTTGAGCTGCGCGAGCGCCTGCGCGTGGAGTACAAGCAGGTCTACAGCCCAGACCATCCCGTTCCGTATGCCGAGCTGCTCAACGAGCAGACGGAGCCGGTGATGCGCAAGCTGCACGAGCGCGGCGTGAAGTGCGCCATCGCAAGCTCGTCCTATCGCGAGCTCATTGACGAGCTGGTGGGGATTGCCGGTATCGCCGACGTGCTGGACTACACCATCAGCGGTCACGAGTGCAGTGCGTTTAAGCCCGACCCCGAGATCTACCTGCGTGCCATGGAGGCGCTGGGTGTGGAGCCTACCGAGTGCCTGGTTATCGAGGACTCGCCTTTGGGCATCGAGGCTGGCAAACGTTCCGGCGCCCGCGTCCTGGCACTGCGCCCGCACGAGGGCGTCAACCTCGATCAATCGCGAGCCGATGCCGTTATTGATAATCTGACCGACATTTTGGCCGCTTTGTAGTGTCAATCCGCCGCGAGAAGCACGGGTTCAAACGTTTTTTGCGGTGGACTGGCTCAATTTGGTTTCGATTTTGATCCGTTTGGCTTCGATTCGGACTAAGTGAGTAGACTTTTTGGTGCAGGAGGAGCACAAAGCGCATCTGCTCTAGTAAAACCGCAGGTCACAGGGGTGGCGGTTTTGGGTGTGCTCTGCAGGTCGCGTAAAGTCTACTCACTTGTAATTTGGGCCTTTGGTCGTGGGGTTGCTGGTCCCGCTTTGGTTGTCGAGAGAGGGTGAATTGAAGCGCCCCCGCACGCTCCATGCTACAATCGCGGACATACCCCACAACTACATCTGCCTTCGAAAGGAGCCTGCGTGGCGAACGCCATCGATCAGCTCACGGACCGAGTGCTCGTACTCGGCCGCCTCGCCATCGTCCGCCGCGCTATTACTGCCGTGGCGGTCACGATTTCCGCCGTTCTCCAGACATTCCTGATCCAGGCGTTCATTCAGCCCGCCGACTTGCTTCCGAGCGGCCTCACCGGCGTTGCGGTCCTGCTCGATCGCGTTACCTCGCTGGGCGGCGTTCACATCGACATCTCGCTCGGCATGCTTGCGCTCAACATTCCCGTGGCGCTCCTATGCTGGAGCGGCATTAGCAAGCGCTTCGTCATCTTCTCGATGATGCAGGTCGTGCTCTCGTCGCTGTTCCTCAACGTCTTTCACTTCGCTCCATTTTTGGGCGACAAGATTATGCTCATCATTTTTGGCGGCGTGGTCTCGGGTCTGGGCGCTGCCATCGCGCTAAAGTCCGGCGCATCTACCGGTGGCACCGACTTTATCGCGCTGTGGGTCTCCAACCACACGGGCAAGACCATCTGGGGCGTTATCTTTGGTTTCAATTGCTTTATCCTGGCGATCTTTGGCTTTATGTTTGGCTGGGACAACGCGGCGTACTCCATCGTGTTCCAGTTTATTTCGACCAAGACCATCGACAGTTTCTATCGTCGCTACGACCGCGTGACGCTGCAGATTACGACGCGCAAGGCAGACGAGGTCATGACTGCCTACGTAAACCATTTTCAGCACGGCATTAGCTGCGCCGAGGTCGTCGGCGGATACAGCCGCGAAAAGATGTACCTGCTGAACACCGTTGTTTCGACCTACGAGAGCCAGGACATTATCAAGTTGGTGTGCGACGTTGATCCCGGCGCCGTGATCAACGTGTTCCACACGCTCAACTTTGTGGGCGGCTGGTGGGGCGGTCATGTCGACGAGCCCATGCCCACGGCCGTTCCCGATCCCGACAAGCCCGCACGCATGGCCAGCAGGCAGGCGCGCCTCAGCGAACAGGACAGCCTGCAGCAGGATGACGGCAAGTAGGGTATTGGCATTTTGCCGGTCCTGCGCAACCCATCCGAACGAGCCCCCCGAAAGCCCCGTTGCTTTCGAGGGCTCTCGTTTGCCCAGATAAAACCTACCAAAATGAAGCTGTCGCTTTTTGGTAGGGAGGGTGTATCGTTTTATCAATATGAGGTAACATGAAACTAGACGTTATATACGTATTAGAAATTTAGCTATTTTGATAAGAGTGATCAGATATGCCTGCGCCCAAAAATGCACCGCTTTACCAGCAGATTTATGACGAAATCAAGGATGCGATCGAGAAAGGTGTTTATGCACCCAAGGAGCGTATTCCGTCCGAGCTTGAACTAGCCGAGCAGTACGAGGTGAGCCGTATTACGGTGCGCCGCGCTGTCGAGGAGCTGTGCTCCGATGGTTACCTGGTTAAGCAGCAGGGCCGCGGCACCTTTGTCTCCACGCCGCACATCAACCGCCAGTTTCACGCCTCGACGCTGCAGACGTTTACCGCGCTGTGTGCCGGCAACGGCATGAAGGCCGGTGCGCACGTGATCGATCGCCAGATCGTTCCGGCGCGCCAAAACGAGATGGAGTTCTTTGGCCTGCAGAAGGATGCACTGCTGCTGCATATCAAGCGCGTGCGTACGGCCGACGGCGAGCCCATCTTTGAGGAGAACATCTTTGTGCCGTTTGACGCCTACCGTGAGCTGTTGACGGCCGATCTTGAGGACAAGTCGATTTTTGCCGAGGTCGAGCGTGTTGGCGGAACGCCGATTGTCTCGGTTGGCTACCGTACGGTCGAGGCCGTTCGAGCTAACGCCGAGCAGGCGGCCGAGCTGGGCATTGCTCCGCACGATCCGCTGCTCAACCTGCGTGCCGGCTTTACCGGTCCCGATGACGAGCCGGTTTTGATGGGTAAGCAGTACTACGTGGGATCGCGCTACGTTATGGTGATGTAGGGTTGGTTCCGCCGTTCTAACGAACGGCGGACCGGTCGACGCTGTAAACGCCCCTAAGCGGCAATCTGACGTTCAATCGTCGGTCGCGTACCGAAGTACGCTTCCCTTCTCTTTCACGTCACCTTGCTCGCTTAGGGGCGTTTTCGCTGACTTATGCTCAACCTGCGGGGTTTCCGTGCTTGTCAAGAGATTGCTTATTGGGGACGCTCTTAAACGACTGGTCATTCGGGTGCGTCCCCAATGACTACCCGCAGAATGAGCGTGGATAATCTCCCGTTTTTGGCTTGGTGGCGGGTTCAAAGTGGGAGATTATCCACGCTCATCCGGAAAGTGTCCAAAAATCCACGCTCATTCGCCTTGGATTGCGTTGCCCGTGGCCGACGGCCGTGCGGCACCGGTCCGCGTGGCGGCGTATAATCGGCGGCAGATGACTTGGACGTTAGGAAACCATGACCGATAGCATGCAGCAGATGGCGCTTGACACGCTCGGCGCCTATTTTGGCTACACCTCGTTTCGCCCGGGGCAGGACCGCATGGTCGATGCGATCCTTGCCGGTCGCGATGCGCTGGGTGTTATGCCCACGGGCGCCGGCAAGTCCATTTGCTACCAGGTGCCCGCGCTCATGCTGCCCGGCATCACCTTTGTGGTGAGTCCGCTGCTGTCGCTTATGGAGGACCAGACCCGTGCGTTGCTCGCGGCGGGTGCGCGACCCAGCTATCTCAACTCCAGCCTTACCCCGGCCCAGCAAAACACCGTGCTCAAGCGGGCGCGCGAGGGCCGCTATCAGCTTATGTACGTGGCGCCCGAGCGCCTGCTCGAGCCGCGCTTTTTAGCCTTTGCGCAGGAGGCCGCGGCGGACGGCGGCATTGGCGTGCCGCTCGTGGCCATTGACGAGGCCCACTGCGTGAGCCAATGGGGCCAGGATTTCCGCCCCGCCTACCTGCAGATTCGCGAGTTTATCGATTCGTTGCCGCGGCGCCCGATCGTGGCGGCGTTTACCGCCACGGCGACCGAGCGCGTGCGTGCGGACATTCAGCAGATGCTCGGCCTGCAAAATCCTGCGACGGTGGTGACGGGCTTCGATCGCAAGAACCTCTACTTTGGTTGCGAGGAGATGGGCGACAAGGCCAAGACTGCCTGGGTGCGCGACTACGTGATTGCGCATTCGAGCGAGAGCGGCATCGTGTATTGCTCGACTCGCAAGACGGTCGATGCGCTGGCGGGCGAGCTTGCCGAGGCGTTGGGACCCAGCGGCATTCGCGTGGGCCGTTACCATGCCGGCATGGGCAACGACGCCCGCCGCCAGAGCCAGCGTGCCTTTATCGACGACGACATCCAGGTGATGGTTGCCACCAACGCCTTTGGCATGGGCATCGACAAGCCCAACGTGCGTTACGTGATTCACAACAACGTGCCCGAGAGCATCGAGGCTTACTACCAAGAGGCGGGCCGCGCCGGCCGAGATGGCGACCCGGCCAGCTGCCATCTGCTGTGGAACGGCAACGATTTCCGTATGCGCCGCTTTTTGATCGACCGTGGCGATGCGGCCGACGAGGCGCTTGACGACGAGCAGCGCGCGTGGGCGCTCCAGAACCGTTATCGCCTGCTCAGCCAGATGGAGGGCTACTGCAATACCACCGGCTGTCTGCGCGAATACATGCTGCGCTACTTTGGCGACGAGGCCGCGGCCGAGCATGCGGCTGCGGCCGGTGCGGGCAGCGCCGCCACGGACGATGCCGAGGGCTGCGGCAGCTGCAGCAACTGTCTCACGCAGTTCGAGGTTGAGGACGTCACCGATATGGCCCGCGCCGCCGTGCGCTATGTGGCCACGCGACCCATGCGCTTTGGCAAGTCGCTGATCGCCGACGTGCTCCACGGCGGCAACACCGAGCGCATTCGCCAGATGCATCTGGACGAGGACCGCGGCTACGGTGAGCTGTCGAGCGAATCGGTCGGGCGCATCAAGGACATCATCGGGCAGCTGTGCGGTCGCGGTTATTTGGCCACCTCGCAGGGGCAGTACCCGGTCGTGGGACTGGGTCCGCGTGCCGGCGAGGTCGAGGACGAGGCGTTCGTCTTTACCGTTAAGCGTCGCGCGTCCAAGCGCAAGGCCTCGGCCCGCGCCCGCCGCGCCGTCGATCTGCTGCGCGAGGAGGCCGAGCTGGACCAGCACCCGCGCGTTGGCGACGATGCCGAGCTGTTCGAGCGCCTGCGTGCTCTCCGCAAGGAGATCTCGACCGAGCTGGAGATGGCGCCGTATATGGTCTTTTCCGACAAGGCCCTGCGCGGCCTGTGCCGCCTGCGTCGGCAGACGCGCGAGGAGCTGATCCAGGTCAACGGCATTGGCGAGAAAAAAGCCGACGCCTTTGGCGAGCAGTTTATGGCGGCGATTGAAGAATTTGAGTCCGAGCATGCGCGGGATGGAGCGTAACGATGGCATTCGACGATAAAACCGACCGCACTGACGTGCCCGCCGTGCCGCTGTACCAACAGGTCATGGATGACCTAAAGGGCGAGATCGCGCGCGGTGTGTACCCCGCCGGCTCGCGCATTCCTTCCGAGATGGAGCTCGTGAAGTACTACGGCGTGGGACGCATCACCGTGCGCCGCGCCATCGAGGAGCTGTCGCGCGCGGGGTATCTCAACCGCCAGCAGGGGAGGGGCACGTTTGTGTGCGCGCCCAAGCTCAAGCGCAAGATTGTCCAGAAGGGTGACGTTCAGAGCTTTTCCGAGGGTTGCGCTGCCAACGACATGGTGGCCGGAGCACGTCTGGTGTCACGCACGGTGGTTGCGGCGACGCGCGAGGACGCGGCGTTTTTTGGGGTGGAACCCGGCTGCGAGCTCATCGTTGTCGAGCGCGTGCGCACGGCAGACGGCGTGCCCGTCATGCTCGAGAACAACGCCTTTGTGCTGGCCGACCATCCCTACCTGCAGACGCTGGCCGACGAGGACCTCACCGATAACTCAATCTTTGCGCTCGTTGCCGAGCATTCGGGTCGCGCGCCGCTCAAATCCGACCCCTGCACCGTGGAGATTGCGCTTGCCGATGCTCAGGCAGCCCCGCTGCTGGAGGTGCCGGTCGGCGAGCCGCTCTTCTATATGGAGGCCTACTTTACCGACGCCGGTGGGCGCCCTTTACTGCTCGGCCGCCAAAAGATCGTGGGCTCGCGCTACGTCTTCGACATCTAACGTCCACAGATAGAACAACATAGAACAACTTTGCTAAGATGACTTCACGGGCGTTGTTGCACGTGTTATAAATAGGACAACATAGAACGACAGCAGGTACGAGCTGCCGTCGCTCAAGGCCGCCCCACAAGGAGGAACATCAGGATGAACGCACATGATCTGGTTCAGGAAATCATCGAGCGCAAAGGCAGGATCAAGAACGTCTTTTGGATCGCTTGTGGCGGTTCGATGATCGACCTGATGCCGGCCAACGAGCTGCTCAAGCGCGAAGCCACCACGTTTACCTCGGCGGTCTACACGGCACGCGAGTTTTGCCTGATGGCCCCCAAGAGCCTAGGGCCGAAGTCGCTCGTCATCGCCTGCAGCCACAGCGGCAACACGCAGGAGGTCGTCGACGGCTGCGAGATGGCGCTGGCCGCCGGTGCCGAGGTCGTCGCCATGACCGACTGCGAGGGCTCCAAGATCGACAACGGCAAGTGGACCACCTGGGTCTACCCCTGGGGCGAGGGCGTGCCGCAGGCCGAGGTGCCTCAGGGTATCGGCGCTCTGATCGCCGCCGAGCTGCTCGACCAGCAGGAAGGCTACGAGGCACTCGCCGACATGTACGCCGGCCTTAAACAGATGGATGCGCTGCTGCCCGCCGCTCGCGAGAAGGTCAACGCCGAGCTGGGCGCCCGCTTTGCCGAGCTCTGCCAGCAGCACAAGTTCTTCTATATCCTGGGCTCCGGCCCCAACTTTAGCCAGACCTACGCCATGGCCATCTGCTCGCTCATGGAGATGCAGTGGCAGCACTGCTGCTATATCCACTCCGGCGAGTATTTCCACGGCCCCTTCGAGGCCACCGAGCCCGGCGTGTTCTACTTTGTGCAGCTTGGCGCGGGCGAGTGCCGCCCCATGGAGGAGCGCGCCCTTGCGTTCCTCAACACGCACACCGATACGATTATGGTGCTCGACGCGCTTGAGTACGGCGTGGGCGACGTGCCCGCCAGCGTGCGTTCGTACCTAGAGCCGATCTTCTTCTACAACATGAGCTGCGAGCTGCGCGCCGCCCGCGGCAAGGTCTTCGACCACAGCCCCGAGGTTCGTCGCTACATGGGCATCGAGCAGTACTAATATACCGGGAATAACCTCTCACGACGGGGTCTGCGCTGTGCGCGGGCCCCGTTTTGCGTTGTGGCGGCCGGATTCGTGTCTGCGCGAAAACGAAGGTGAATACTTTTCCGCGAAGTGAACGACCTATTTTGGACCCCCGAAGCATCCACACTTTTTGACGCCAAATCTGCAGGGAAAACTCGACGAAACCGCAGGAAACAGCGTCCGAAAAGTGTCGATGCTTCGGGGGCTCGTTTTTACTCGTTCACTTCGCGGAAAAGTATTCACCTTCGATTCGCAAGGGCACTGCGTGAGTCAAAAAAGCGGGCCGCGCCGGGGATTTTCGGCGCGGCCCGCTTGTCATCGCGTTTAGATTCGCAAGGTTGCGGCAGCCAGCGGCCTACTTTGCGTCGTAGGCCTCGGCGTCCCACCAGTCGAGCTGGGCGATGTTGTCGCGGATGTGCTGGCAGCTCTTGTGGAAGCCCTCGAGCTCGTACTCGGACAGGTCGAGCGTGTAGACCTCCTCGACGCCCCCGGCGCCGATCACGCACGGCAGGGAGGTAAAGATGCCCTCCTCGCCATACTGGCCGGTCATGAGCGTGGAGGCGGAAAGCACGGCGTGCTCGTTGTGCAGCACGGCGGCGCAGACGCGCGCGGCGGAGTTGGCGACGGCGTACTCGGTGCACTGCTTGCCCTGGTAGGTCACATAGCCGCCCTTGCGCGCGAGCTCCTCGACCTCCATGTGGTCAAAGGCGTACTTGTCGGGGTTCTCGGCCTGAAGCTCGTTGAGGCTCTTGCCGGCGATGGTCGCGGCCTTAAAGGCAGCCAGCTGGCTAAAGCCGTGCTCGCCAATCATGTAGGCGTCGATGGACTTGGGGCTCACGCCGACCTTCTTGGAGATCTCGGTGCGCAGGCGGGCGGAATCCAGACCGCAGCCCGAGCCGATGATCTTCTTGGGATCGTAGCCGGTCAGGTGCCACAGCTCGGTGCACACGACGTCGCAGGGGTTGGAGATGCTCACGAAGATGCCGTCGAAGCCGGCGTCGACGATGCGCTTGGCAAAGGAGCGGGCGGCGTCGGTGGTAAAGAACAGCTCGCCGTCGCGGTTGCCAGCGGCCAGCGCGACCTTACCGGCGGCGTTGACGATGACGTCGCAGCAGGCCAGCTCCTCGTAGTGGTCGTAGCAGTTGACGATCTTGGTGTTGTACGGGACAAACGAAAGGGAGTCGCGCAGGTCCTGGACCTCGGACGTCACCTTGGCCTCGTTGATATCGCACAGGTACAGCTCGTCGGCAATGCCCTGCATGAGCAGGCTGTTGGCGACATGTGCTCCTACGTGGCCCTGGCCGACCACACCGATCTTACGCGTCTGGTACATACGAGTATCCTTCCGGCCGAGTTTTTTGCGTCGAACCATTGTAGCGTCCTGCCGTCACTTTGCTAGACTAAAGCGCCGTAGATTTTTGGGACATGCCTTAATCTCTACTTTTGGAGTGATTTGGGCCGCTGACGGCATCGCTGGGCGATGTGCTCGCGCGGATAGGGCTGCTCGTTGTACCATAGCTGCAACTGACTCGTAAGGAGCATCCATGCCCATTCGCATTCCCGACGCCCTCCCTGCCGCCGCGCAGCTCGAGAGCGAGAACATCTTTGTCATGACCGAGTACCGCGCGCTGCACCAGGACATCCGCCCGCTGCGCGTGCTCATCCTCAACCTCATGCCCACCAAGATCGCCACCGAGACGCAAATCATGCGCAAGCTCTCCAACACGCCGCTGCAGGTGGAGGTGGACCTGCTGCGCACCAAAACGCACGAGGCCACGCACGTGAGTGCCGGCCACCTGGAGACGTTCTATCGCACGTTCGACGACATCCGCGACATCCACTACGACGGCTTGATCATCACGGGCGCGCCGGTGGAGCAGATGCCGTTCGAGGAGGTCGACTACTGGCCCGAGCTCTGCCAGATCATGGACTGGTCCACCACGCACGTGCACTCTACGCTGCACATTTGTTGGGGCGCGCAGGCGGGGCTCTACCATCATTACGGTATCCAGAAGTACGATCTGCCGGCAAAGGCGAGCGGCGTGTTCGAGCATTATCTGGTGAAGCCGCAAAGCCCGCTGGTTCGCGGCTTTGACGACCGTTTCTATGCCGTGCATTCGCGCAACACCGATGTGCGCCGCGAGGACGTGGAGGCCGAGCCGCAGCTTGAAGTCGTGGCCGTGTCCGACGAGGTGGGCCTGTACATCGTCAAGTCGACCGACAGCCGTCGCTTCTTTGTCTTTGGCCATCCCGAGTACGATACCGACACGCTGCGCCTGGAGTACGAGCGCGACGTGAAGCGCGGGCTCAACCCCCAGGTGCCGGCGCATTACTTCCCGAACGACGACCCCACCGCCGAGCCGCGCAACGTCTGGCGCAGTCAGGCTCAGCTGTTCTACACCAACTGGCTCAACTACTACGTCTACCAGACCACGCCCTACGACCTGGCCCGCGCCGGCGAGGAGCACTAGGCTACGGCTGCTGCTGTGCCGGCGGCGTGACGAGCGTGGATATCCGGACGGACGAGCGTGGATTTTCGGACATTTACAAATCGAGCGTGGATAATCTCCCACTTTTGGCTTGAAACTAGGCTCAAAACGGGAGATTATCCACGCTCATTTTTTAGGCATGTAGATGCCGATGGCTCGGCTAAGCGACGGTGCGTGCAGAGGCAAAGTCGCATTTGGCGTAGTCTTGAATCTCGACGGGTTTTTCTTTCTGATAATCCGATGGACCAAGGCCTCAAAATGTGGAGACAGGGACCTCTCGACAACCGCCCTACCTGCAGATATAAGCCATCAGCCTAAAACGTCCAAAACCGTCAAGCATTTGGTCAGCGCCTGGACGGTATTTGGTCAGACTTCGCATGAAACCGTCTGGTACGTTTGCGCCGTTCCAAGATTTGGGAGGCGACATGGGAAACATGACGGCGAATCAAAGGCTTGCAAGTCACATTAAAGCATGCGAACAGCAGATGAGCTGCGTGTACGCGCGCACGGCGGCGGAGGCAAAGCAGATTCAGCGGCGGGCGGAGGCGGGAAGTCTCGAAGCGGTCATGCCGGGGCTGTATGCGCGTCCGGAATACTGGTCCGAGCTCAAGTTTCGGCAGCGTTATCTGCATCGGGTGCGGGCGCTTGCGCAAAAGCACCCCGACTGGACATTTTGCTCCTATACGGCGGCTGTTATCTATGGCCTTTCGGTTTCGCATGCCAATTTGACGCACATCCATATCGCCGCGATGCTGGCCCAATCGACGACGCCGGGCTCTCAGGTCATTCGTCATCGCTATGCTCGTCAAACACGTGCCACCCAGATGGATATCGCCGTAACCGATATCGATCAAACGATTACGGATTGCTTGGTCGATGCATCGTTTGTCGAGGGACTGATCATCGCGGATTCGGCGCTCCATGAGCAACTTTTGTCGAAGGAGCATCTCGTTGAGACTGTCGACAAGCTTGGCCTGAATCGTCGCGGTGTTGTGACGGCGCGCAGGGTTGCACGATGTGCCGATGGGCTGTCGGAAAGCGGCGGCGAGTCCAAGGCGCGTGCCCTGATGATCGAGCGCGGCTGGCAGACGCCGGAGTTGCAAGTTGAGCTGTTCGACCCGGTTGAGCCGGGACGACCGTATCGCGTCGACTACTTGTGGCGCGTGGGCGACCGGCTGATTATCGGGGAGTTCGACGGATTTGTTAAAAGCGAGAAGGCGGCGGAGGAGGGCAAGCTCGCGAAGACGCAGTTCGATGAGCGCCAGCGCGAGTCGAGGCTTTCGCTGCTTGATAACTGCAAGATCGTGCGCTTGTGCTGGGATGATCTAAGGGATCCGACAAAGTTCGATCGCAAGCTCAAGGTCGCCGGCGTGCCGCGTGCGTGCTGAGGCAGTTGCAGAGCGTTTGGCTGCACAAGCGTGGAAAATCGGACGGACGAGCGTGGATTTTCGGACGCTTGTTGAATGAGCGTGGATAATCTCCCGTTTTTAGCTCGTAGGGGGTCAAAGTGGGAGATTTTCCACGCTCATCTTGCGGGTGCGATACAGCGGCGGCTAGGCGCTGACGATGTTGGGCAGCGGCAGATCGTGGGCGTCAGTGGGAACGTGGTCGACGCGCTGTTCGTCAAAGGCGATGCCGACGATTTGGCATTCAGGTGCAACTGTGGGCAGGTAGCGGTCGTAGCAGCCTCCGCCGTAGCCCAGGCGCGCGTCGGTGCGGCCGAAAGCCACGAGTGGCACGACAACCATGTCGAGCTCGGCGGCGGGCACGATGGGGAAGCGGACGCTGTCGACGTCCGTGGCTGCGAAGGCCCGCGTAGGGTGGGCGATAAACGGGGCCTCGGACGCATTGCAAGCAGAGACTGCCCGCATGCACATGCGCTGGTCACAAGCCATGGCGTCTGTTGCCGAGAGCATGCACGGATAGGCCACGCGCCAGCCACGCGCGACGGCCGCGGCGGCAAACGCGGCTGGGTCGACCTCGGAACCCATGGCGGCATAGACGGCAACGGTGCGCGACACCGCGGCATCCAAGCGATCCGACAGCTCAACCAGCCGCGCACAGATAACGGCAGACTTTGCCGCCCGCACATCCAAATCAAGAGCATCGCGCCGAGCAATCACCGCCCGTCGCAACTCAGCCTTGTCCATCCCGGCCCTCTCTCCCAAACCTACCAAAAAGGGACAGGTTTATTTTGGCAGGTTTTATCTGGGCAAACGTCGAAGCCGCCACAAAGGCGCCCTGTGTGGCGGCTTCGACTCGACGTTGGCTTCACAGCGCCGCAGCGATCGCTTCAGTCACAAACTTATTGAGTGACTCACCCTTCTTTGCCGCTGCCAGCGCTGCTTGCTTGTGGAGCTCAGAGCCCGTTCTTACGTTGAACGAGCCCTTAAAAGCCCGCTCGGGTTCCTTGCCCTTTTCGGCACAAAACTCAAGGTAATCGTCGACGGCGTCGTGGAAGCATCGCTCCACTTCTTCAACCGTGGAGCCTTCAAATACAATTGCGTCCCTAATGCCGGCGACCATACCTGTCAGCACGTGCTGTTCGGCATCGAACTCGACCGGGGCGAAATAACCCTTGTAAGCCAAAACGTTACTCATGGCTGCCTCCGACATCTTGTAGAAATCGAACGATGTTTCGGATGGTTCCCGCCGTCAATTCGTCAGATGGATGGGGTGCGTGCATCACGAACATTCTGCCGTCCGATGGCCTGTAGAAGCGAATGCGCGATCCGGATGTCCTGCCTTTGTTGTCCATTTCAAAGCCATATGAAGCCATAACTTTAAGAAAGTCAGCAAATCTATACGTTGAAGGACAGCTAAGCAGCTGGGCGATGAGTTTGTCGATCCGAGCCATCCTGCCTCACATCCCGCAACTATATTATAGTTGCAATTTAATCCCGAAGCAATCACCCATACTATAGAACACATGTACGTATAGAACAAGTGTTCGAACCGCCACAAAGGTGCCTGTCCCCTTTGTGGTGGTTTTGCTTGCTGTGGCTAGCCCAGCAGGTCGATGACGTTAAAGCCGGCGTTGCTCTTGGCGATGACGTCTCGGCCGCCAAAGACACAGGTGGGTGAGACGGCTGCGATGCGCGTCACGTCGGCGCCGAGCGAGCGCAGCTCACCGGGCGTGGCGGCGAGCATCTGGGCGCGACGCTCCTCGCGCGCATGCGGATCGAGCCCGGCCAGGTAGGTCGTGTTGCGGCGCTTGGTGAGTGCGTACGGCTTCACCGGCGCGTCCATGCCGCTCACACAGCTCACGATAAAGCCCTCAAAGGCGGCCTCGTCGGGCTCAAAGCTGCTAAGCCATGCACCCGCGCGCTCCACGCGCTCAATCGAGGGGTCGATTGCCGGGTCGCGGTAGGTGTAGAACGCCGCCTGACGCTCGCCGGCTGCGCGGAATCCGCAGCCGTACGCGCCGCCCTTCACGCGGATCTCGTTCCACAGGTAGTCGTAGGAGAGTGCGTTGGCGGCAACCGCCCAGGCGCCCGTCACGTCAATGCCCAGGCGACGCGGGTCGCACGCGCTTGCCGCAAAGCAGATGTCGCTGGGGATGACAAAAGCCTCGTGGCGGTCGCGCGGCGTTGGCACCACGAGCGCGTCGCGGCCGGCATCGGTGCCGTCGCCAGCGCCCAGCCCCAGGTTACCCGCGGCGGCCCAGTATGCGTTAAAGTCCTCATCGCTGCCGGTAAAGCTTGCCAGGCAGCCGTCGGCCACAAAGATGCGCTCCGCCAGCTCGGCAAGCTTGGCACGCAGGTCGTCCAGTCGCTCGTCAAAGTGCTCGAGCAGATCGCGCAGGAACAGGTAGAAATCCACGCCCGAAAGCTGTTCGCGCACCACGGCCGAAGGCGAGCTGTAGCTCATCGCGCGGCCGAGCGCCGCCGAGTGGCCGTTGTTGATAAAGCCCTGCTCAAGCCCAATGCGAATCTGCGTGAGCACATCGCGCACGCGGTCGGCGTCGGCATCGAGCAAAAGCGTGCTCGACCACACCTCGCGCGGCAGGCTCGCCAGCGCATCGATCTTTTCGGACAGGGCGCCGGCGCTCACCAGCAGGTAGGGGCGCACGCCGTCCACGTCGGGCTGCGTCATGACCTCGGTTGTAAAGCTCAAAAAGCCCAGCTTGCCGGCGAGTAGGTTGTCGAGTTCCTCGGCCGAATGCTCGCGCGTGGGCAGCTGCTTGAGCAGGCGGCAGAGCAGCGTCACATAGGGCAGGTCTTCAAACGCGACGCAGCTCAGGTCGAAATACTGCATGGCGTAGGCCAGACGGTTGGTGGGGATGCCGTGGCGCAGGCAGGGGATGGGCGCGGTCGTGTCCACGACCAGCGGCGGCTCGGGGCGCGCCTCGCCAATGTCGGACACGCGCAGGCGCGGCAGCGTGGCCTTGGCCTCGGGCGTGTCTTCGGCCTCCTGCGCGGCACGCAGCGCGGCCGTGCGCTCGACCACGTCGGCCAGCTCGGCATCGGTCATGGCGTCGCGCTTGGCTGCCAGCTCGGCGGCCTCGGCGCTCTCCGAACCCTCGGCGGCGTCCACCGGCACCAGCTCGACCAGTGCCATGTGGTCGTTCTCCAGCACCAGCTCGCGCAGCAGATCCTCAAAGTAGCTGCCGTCCAGCTCGCCGCGCAGCTCCTCGTACACCGGGCCATACTTGAGCGCCAGTGTCGCGGCGTCGTCATCGTAGAGCCACGTGCTCAGCGCGTCGCACGCAATGGCCACGCCGTCGGCGATGCCATAGTCGCGCTGGCGCAGGTCGTACTCGTTGCTGCTGATGATGGCTTCCAGGCGCTCGCGCGGAACGCCATGTTCGCATAAGTCGCGGCAGGCGTCCTGGAACACGCGGCGCAGCTCGCGCGCCACGCCGGGCTGCGCGTTTTGCAGCATGATGAGCTCGTAGGGCTGCAGGCTCTCGGCCGCCGTGTAGCTCACCACGTTGCCGCCCAGGCCGGCGGACAGAATGGCCTTCTTAACCGGCGCTTCGTTGGAGCCCAGCAGTGCTTCAAACAGGATATCCGCCGCGATCGTGCGCTTGCGGTCGAGCGCACTGCCCAGCACCAGGCCCAGGCCAACCAGGGCGTTTTCGGGCGTGGTGGCCATCTCGACGCGCTTATAATCGCAGGTCACAGGCTCCTGCACGTCCAGCGGATTGGGCGCCAGCGCGGACGGGTCCTCGCCGGCGGCAACGGTAGCATCCATGCGGCGGCTCGCGGCACTCGGCCGCGACAGATAGCGCTCGTCCAAAAAGGCCAGCGCGCGGTCCACGTCCAGGTCGCCGTAGAGCGTTATATAAGAGTTGGAAGGATTGTAGTGGCGCGCGTGCGTGTCCAGGAACTGCTCGTAGGTGAGCGCGGGAATCGCGCGCGGGTCGCCGCCACTCTCGTGCGCATAGGCGGTGTCGGGATAGAGTGCGGCGTTGACGGCGTCGTCCAGCACGCTCATGGGATCGGACAGCGCGCCCTTCATCTCGTTGAACACCACGCCGTTATAACGCAGCGTGCCCTCGCGCAGGCTCGCGGAGCCGCCGTCGCCCTCGCCCTCGGCGCCCTCCGGCAGGTCCAGCTCGTAGTGCCAGCCCTCCTGCTCAAAAATGGTGGGCTTAGTGTAGATGGCCGGGTTGAACACCGCGTCCAGGTACACGTCCATCAGGTTGTACAGATCCTGCTCGTTGGTGGTGGCAACGGGGTAGATGGTCTTGTCGGGGTAGGTCATGGCGTTGAGGAACGTCTGCATGGAGCTCTTGATCAGGTCGACAAACGGCTCCTTGACGGGGAACTTAGCCGATCCGCACAGCACCGAGTGCTCAAGAATATGGAACACGCCGGTGGAATCGGCCGGCGGCGTCTTAAAGCCAATGGCAAAGGCCTTGTTTTCGTCGTCGCACGCCAGGTACAGCAGGCGAGCGCCCGAGGCAGTGTGGCGCAGCACGTAGGCGTCCGAGTCGAGCTCGGGCACGGTCTCGCAGCGCTCGACGGCAAAGCCGTGGCAGGTGGTGCCGGGCACCAGCAGCGCGGCGGCGGTGGCGCGCGGGTCGGTTGAGGTGGTGGGCATGTGCAGTCTCCTTTGACGCCCCAGTGGGGGCGAATCGAGTCGAATCTCCGAGAGTATACCCATATGGGGCCGCGGCTCTGCAGCGAACTGAAGACGATGTGGGTGGACTAGCCTAGCTAGGTTGATAACGAATACCGCGGGTAGCCGCTGCACCCCGCTAAAGTGAAATAACACCCCGTTTACCGAATCATTTAGGAAATATATGGACTCCTAAAAAATTCTAATACAATATAAGTCATCTATCTATAAACTGCTGATTCCTTGCAAAGGTATGGTTGATATGGTTGAAGCAAATAGCGTTGTCCCCCTGTACAAACAGATTGTCCGTGCGCTTACTGATTCGATCGCCAACGACACGTACCGCCCGGGAGATAAGCTCCCGACCGAGGCGGAGCTCATCGCGCAATTTGGCGTGAGCCGAATAACGGTTCGCTCCGCAATTAAAGAAATGGAAGATGCTGGGCTTGTTGAGAGGGCCCGCGGCAAGGGCACATTCGTTTCGTCGGACACACAGATGTATGCCGCGGACGACCGTGAGAGCTTTACCCATTCGTGCCAGCTTGCGGGAAAACAGGCGTCTACCAGGGTTCTCGCAATGGGCTGGGACTTCCCAAGCCTGCGAGACGCGAAGTTCCTGGGCGTAGACGATACCCAAAAGGTATTGCGTAGTCGTCGTCTGCGCCTTGTGGATGACAAGCCCACGATGCTGGAAACCAATAGCTATTCCGCTGTGCTTTCTTTTTTGGAGCATGAATCCCTCGAGGATTCGCTGATGGCGGTACTCGATCGCCAGGGGATCAAGATGGGCCCCAACACGCGTACGCTTGAGGTCTGCTATGCGAGCGAGCTCGAGGCGGCATACCTTAACGTGGAGCTGGACTCTCCGCTGCTTCTGTTTGTCGATAGACGTTATGCTCCAAGCGGCGAGCCGCTTTTCATCTCCCGTCAGGTGTACTGCACCGAGCGACTGAAGTTCTATTTGTAAATTAGAGATAGATTGGTCAATTTACCGACCAATTGCTACCGTTCGCGGATTTGGAAAATAGACACACCGCGTAGGGTAGATTGCTAATATACTTTGTTATGACAATATAGTACGTCTTATTGATATTGGAGAACTATGAATAAGATATTGCTAGCGAGTCATGGTTATCTCGCCCAAGGTATGAAGAGCTCTCTCGAGATCCTGATGGGCGCCAACGACCGAATCGAGTGTCTGTGCGCCTATGTCGATGACGACACGAGGGATGTCGCAGCGCTTATCGATGCTTGGATGGAGTCGAAGGACCCTGCCGACTCTTGGTTTGTCGTGACTGACATCTTTGGCGGCTCTGTAAACAACGAATTCATTCAGAGGCAGACCGCCGGATCGTTTACGTTGATCACCGGAATGAACTTGCCGCTGCTGGTGGAAATGGCTACACAGCTGGACTCCCTGGATGCGGACAAGGCCAAAGCTACGGTCGAGGGATCACGTTCGTTTATCATGCTTTGTGAGGCGGCGGACATGCTTGCCGATGTCGAAGAAGAAGAGTTCTAGTTAGTTCTGGTTCGAGCCCTAGCTAAGGGCCACACCTGTCATTACCTTTATTACGTGCGGAGATGATTACGATGATTAAGCTTACGAGAGTTGATTACCGATTGATTCACGGCCAGGTCGCCATGTCTTGGACGCATGCGCTGGATGTCGATTGCATCCTGTGTGCCAGCGATGCCGTGGCAAAAGACGACATGAGAAAAGCCGCTTTGAGGCTCGCCCGCCCCAACGGCGTGAAGCTCGTCATAAAAGACGTAAACGCGGCCATCGAGGCGCTCAACAGCGGCGTTACCGACAAGTATTCGCTGTTTATCATTGTCGAGACGATCGAGGATGCCTATCGCCTTGCTAAGGGTTGCAAAGACATCAAGGAGATCAATTTGGGCGGAACCCGAAAGTCTCCCGAGACCACGCTTCATCCGACCCCCGCGATCTTTGCGACCGAAACCGATGCCGAGCATATCCAAGAGCTTGTGAACGATGGCGTGGTTATCGAAATCCGTCAGGTCCCCAATGACTCAAAGGTATTTGCCAAGGACGTTTTCTAGCTGGAAACATGCCATTGTCTAGCATTTATTAACCAGGTCCTCCTTTCTTAAGCCCGTCGATCATTTAATCGGCGGGTTTTTTATTAAAGAAAAATCAAAAAAAATCTGAAATAGCTCTTGCATAGTTAGTTATATAAAGTATTATAACGTCATGGGATGAATGAAGGGTTCATCCAAGTGAGTTAGGAGTAAGGGATGTTCAATTTCGATGAGCCTCGTTACGAGAAGGTTGTGAGCGATGCCCTCGCTCTCCGTCCTCAGATTGAGGCTGCCGTGGACAAGGTCTGCGAGCAGGGTTATTCCAACATCTTCTTCATCGGCTGCGGTGGCACCTGGGCCCACACGCTCCCGATGAAGTATTGGGTCGAGACCACCACGGCCGACGTCGACGTCCACTGCGAGATTGCCGCTGAGTTCCTCGCATGCCCGCCCAAGACCTTCAACAAGGACTCGGTCTGCGTCTTCTCCACCCGTACCGGCACCACCCCCGAGATCATCGAGGCCGCCAAGTTCTGCCAGGAGCAGGGCGCCCGCACGCTGATGTACGTCTCCAACGACAACACCCCGGCCACCGAGTACGCCGATTACAAGTTCTTCAGCTTCGCCGAGGACGACGTTCTGTGCGAGGCCATCTACACCTACCAGATCACGCTGGTCGCCCGCTTCCTCAAGAACGCCGGCGCCTTCCCCAAGTACGACACCTTCATGGAGGAGTTCGGCAACATCGCTCCGTACCTCATCAAGGCCAAGGACGCTCAGGACGAGCGCTGCGCCGCCATGGCCGAGGACTTCAAGGACACCGACTACCACATGGTGATCGGCTCCGGCATGCTCTGGGGTGAGGCCTACGACTACGCTATGTGCATCCTCGAGGAGATGCAGTGGATCAAGACCAAGTCCATCCACGCCGCCGAGTTCTTCCACGGCACCATCGAGCTGTGCGAGGAGGGCACGAGCCTCATCATGCTCTACGGCGAGGACGACACCCGTAAGCTCATGGACCGCGTGGACAACTTCACTCACATGCTCGCCGACGAGAAGGGCGTCCATGTCCGCGTGAACAAGTTCGACACCGCCGAGGTCGAGCTGCCGTTCAGCGACCCCGAGTTCCGTAAGATCGTCTCCCCGATGGTCACCTACACCATCACCGAGCGCCTGAGCTGCCATCTCGAGCACGTCCGTAACCACCCGCTCACCACGCGTCGTTACTATCACCAGATGAACTACTAATCCTCTCAAATTGCTGCGGTAGTCTGCAGGCGAGCTGCGCAGAATGCCTCGCCTGCAGACCTGTTTCTGGGGTTGATCGAAATGGTTGTCCAGTATCTTCTAGTTGCACTGGTCGCATTTATTGCGTCCATGGACGAGCAATTATTTGGCATTACGATGCTTGGTCGTCCGCTGTTTACGAGCCTGTTTGTCGGCTTGATCCTTGGCGATGTCCAGCAGGGCGTTATCGTCGGCGCTGCTTTGGAGTCCATGTTCATGGGCGCCATCATGGTCGGCGCGGCGGTTCCTCCCGAGGTCTATGCCTCCGGCGTGCTTGGCTGCGCGTTTGCCGTCATTACGGGTACGGGCACGGCAACTGCCGTCGCACTCGCCCTTCCCGTCTCCGTCTTCCTTCAGGTGTGGCGCAACTTCTGCTACGCCGTTCCGGGTGCCTTTGCCTGCAAGAAGATTGAGACCGCTCTGGCAAATCGTGATCTTGCCAAGGCGAATCTGTACCATCTGACCATCGTGCCGCTGTCGATTGGCATTCCGTCTGCACTGCTGGTGTTTTGCTCGCTGTTCTTTGGTGCCGACCTCATCAACAATGCGCTTAACGCTATTCCGCAGTTTGTGATGGACGGCCTCAACGTTGCGTCCGGCGTCATGGTCTGCATCGGCTTCGCTCTTCTTATTAGGACCATGGGCGACAACAAGCTTCTTCCCTGGCTGTTCCTGGGATTCATTATGGTCATCTACCTCAAGATGGACGTTGTCGGTGTTGCCGCTGCCGCTATCTGCGTCGCGCTGCTCCTGGCCTTCCGCGAGGGCTCGGCCGGTCCGCAGGCGGTTGCCGAGGATGAAGAGGAGGACTTCTAATGGCTACCCAGAACACCGATCTCAAAGAGGCCAAGAAGGACGCGATTATGACTCCCGATATGTATCGGAGCATGTTCCTTCGCCAGTTTACGAGCCAGTGCTCGCAGTCGTACGACAAGATGATGGCAATGGGCTTCATGTGCACCATTCAGAAGCCCCTGCGAAAGATCTATCCCAACGACGACGATTACTATGCGGCGCTTGATCGCCATACCGAGTTCTTTAACATCACGCCTCATGTGCTTCCGTTTGTAGCCGGCCTAACGGTTTCGATGGAAGAGCAGGCGGCTGCCGATAAGAACTTCGACACGTCCTCGATTAACGCCATGAAGGTCGGCCTCATGGGACCGCTTTCCGGCATCGGCGATTCGTTCTACTGGGGTACGTTCCGCGTGGTCGCCGCCGGCATTGGTATTGGCATCGCGTCGACGGGCAACCCGCTCGGCCCCATCGTGTACGCGCTCATCTACTCCGTGATTAACTTTGCAACGCGTATCGTCGCCGCCCATCTGGGATACGACCTGGGAACCAAGTTCCTGCAGCAGTCCGAAGAGAACAACCTTATGTCTCGCATGACGCATGCTGCCGGCGTTCTCGGAATGACCGTCATTGGCGCAATGATTGCGGCACAGGTCTCGCTGTCTACAGCTTTGACCTTTGATGTGGGTGGTTCGGAGATTGTCCTGCAGGATCTGTTCGATTCGATCTTCCCCGGTCTGCTGCCCTTGCTGGCAACGTTCGCTTGCGTTGCCCTCTATAAAAAGGGTGTCAAGACCATTTGGATTATTATTGGCATCTTCGCGATCTGCATCATCGGAACAGGTTTGGGAGTGTTCGCGGCGGCGTAATGTTGACTGCTATGCTCGTGCGTTGGATAACTAACTGACCGTTTGAAAACGGGGCTCGGCGTAAGGCCGGCCCCGTTTTTTTGTTTGAGGGATTTTCCGACCGTCCAAAAATCCACGCTCGTTCATTACTCACGTATCTCTCATCTCTCATTCATCACTAATATGAGAGATAACTGAAAGACGAGAGATAAATATGAGAGATAACTGAGCAGCAAAGAGACAAGCAATCATGGTATTGTCTCAATACTGATTGTTCTACCAGTAAAAACATGTTTAAATGAAACAGATGACAGACATCTTTTCTTTCATCTCTCACTTATCTCTAATATGAGAGATAGCAGAAAGATGAGAGATAATTACGAGAGATAACTGAGAGACGAAGGAAATCTATTCGCGGCATTCTCCGCCGGGCCGAGCGAAAGGACGTGCAGATGAACGAAAACGAGCTGACCGGTCTGCTCGAGTCTTTAAGGCGCATGGGCTCGGACGATCTTAACGTCGAGGTCAAGGAGAGCGCCACGACGCTTTCCCGCGACGTATGGGAAACGGTTAGTGCATTCGCGAATACCGCTGGCGGAATTATCGTGCTCGGCGTGAGCGAGCGCGCGGGCTTTATCCCGGTCGAGAACTTTGAGACCGAGAAGGTGCTCAACCAATTCGTAGCGGGCATGGGTGATGCCGGCGGCCGCGGAAAACTGGCCAATCCGCCCAAATACACCATTGAACGCGTGGAGCTTCAGGGCACCGTGGTTCTGGTCATCGCGATTGAGGAGCTCGACCCGTCGAGCAAGCCTTGTTATGTCATAGAGCGGGGCGCTCAAGGCGGCAGCTACAAACGCATCGATGACAAAGATGTCCCGCTTTCGTCGACTGAGGTCCTGTCCTTGTCATCGTATGAACGGACGAGCCCCAGTGATCGCGATGCAGTACCCGGCGCGGTCGCAGGCGATCTTGACGAGGCCCTGGTCGACCGCACGATAGAGCGTGCTTTCTCGCTGACACCCCGTGCAATGCGCGGCGCGCCGGACAAGAAAACGAAGCTGGAGCGCCTGAATTTCCTCGACTCCCAGGGCAATGTTACTAAGGCCGGGCTCCTGGCCGCGGGTGCCTATCCTCAGCAGTTCTATCCCAAGCTCTTTATCGATGTGGCGGTCTATGCCGGAACGCAGAAGGGCGCGGCGGGGTCGTTGAGGTTCATGGACCGTACGATCTGCGAGGGAACGTTGGGCGAAATGATCTCGGATGCCGTCGCGGCAGTCGCTAAGAATTTGCGGCGAACCTCGACGATCCAAGGCGTCTCGCGTGTCGACTCGCTGGAGATTCCCGAGGAGGTCCTGCGCGAGGCAATCGCCAACGCCGTAATCCACCGAGAATACGGAGATCGGTTCTGTGGGCAGTCGATCGCTGTTGACGTCTTTGATGACCGTATCGAGGTGACGAACCCCGGCGGCCTATACGGAGGAAAGACTCGCGAGAACCTGTTTGACGGCAGCTCCCGATGTCGCAATGCGACGCTTGTGAAGCTCATGTCGCTTGTCCCATTGCTCGACGGCGCGGGCTCGCCTGCCGAGGGTAACGGGTCGGGCATTCCAATGATGCTCGATGCCATGCGTGCGCAAGGTCTGGCCGAGCCATTGTTTTGCCCCGGTTTCGACCGGTTTAAGGTTGTCCTCTACCGAGCGAAGGTTGAGCAAATCGATCATGGCGGGGACTTAATTGTGGCGGCACTCAAACGCTACGGCGAGCTGGGGACGCGTGAGCTGGCAGAGCACACAGGGCTCACAATTTCCCAGGTTAGGTCGCGCGTCAACGCGCTCATTGCTCAAGGCGAGCTTGAGCCCACGGCGCCGGCGACGAGCCGCAACCGCAAGTATCGACTGTCGGAGCGCGTGGGATAGATGCGTTAGTGGACGAGGCGACCCAATAATCGACCCTCAATTGGCGTCCATTAAGGTAAAGCGGTTGTTGTCCAGTCGACGGTGATGCTAAAGACTCGGCTTACGCCGGCATGGCCCCGAACCCGTCTATCAAGAACAGCCTAAGAACCAGCTTGATGGCATTTCCCGGTTTGACTTCGGCCGTGCCAAAGACGTGGCGCTCGGCGAGCTCGCTGCAGTATGCATAGATGTCGCGGATAAGGTCCGCGCCCGAAAGCGTAAACATGTAGCCTGCGTCCGAAAGCGCATTGGGCGCGGCGGGCAACTTGGCCATGTGGCAGAACGTTTGCAGGTCGGGCGCCATAGCGTCCTGGTAGCCAAGATGGTTGCCGTCTTCTTGTGCGGCGAGTTCCAGCTGGCGTACTCGATCCAGCGCCACTGCCAGCACAAAGCTCGGCGTAGGCGCATTGACGTCCTGAGTGGTCGCCACAAGCCTGCCCGCTGCCTGCGTGACAAGCCAAGCGACCTCGCGCTGGCAACGCACGGCCTTGCGCGTAACCGGCTTGATGGACGAAGAAGAAACGCTTCCCTTAGGCGGATTCGAAACAGCCACAAGAACCTCCCATGAACAATCCGGCCCAACAAGCCCGGATGAAACACGTGCTACATCAGTATACAGGGAAGTGGGGCAGCGGGGTACAAACGCGCCAGCGGCAAACCGAGAGCATCAACGATGTGCCTCCGCTCTATTTGGACGATGGTACGTGGGTCATTAAGTACTCGGTTCAAGCGCCGGGTACCGTTGGTTTTCGAGACCAGAATTACAACCGTAAAATGCTCAACTGCATGGAATGTGGCGTTCCGGTCGGAGTCATATTTGCAACCGAGGTGGGCTATAAGGTGCTCGGCCTTGCGTTTGTTGAGCGGTTCGAGCCCGAAAACGGATGGTTTGTTCTGCACGGTCCTGTTCATAAAGGCGGACCGGACCCTCGTTTTGCACCCGACATGAGTTATCTGAAGCACATGCCCGTCGATATTGAGTTTGCCGGACAGGGTGCGACCGACGACGAAAAGGTCCGCTATGCGTTAAGGCGCGAGCGATTGGGGCAGCAATGGTTCCGCAAGCAGCTCGTTGCCGCCTATGACGGACGTTGCGCGGTGTCGGACTGCGGCGTCAGCGAAGCTCTGGAGGCTGCACATATCGAGAATTACTCGGGACCCAAATCGCAGGTTGCCAGCAATGGCATTCTACTTCGGCGCGATCTTCATTCCCTATTTGATGCTCACCTGATTTCGTTTGAGCCTGTTTGCGACGAATATCGGCTGTGCGGATCGTACCTGCTGGATAAGACCGGCTACGCTTCCTTTGCGGGTGCGACGCTAAGGCAGCCGAATGAGCGTCAGTGGCGACCCAATACGGTGTTTCTTGAGGCCCATCGCATTGAGTTCGATCGCTCGGAAAAGAAGCGTGAAAAGGCGGGGCTTCTGCCGTATTAGCGTATTTGGCTTTGGCATTCTTTGACGATCGTGTTGTTTGATCGGATCGCGTGGCGATGCAATCTCGCGCCCGCCCGCCGGTGCATGCTCTTCCTGTTTTGTATAGCGAGAGGGGAGCGTGTATGAGCTGGCGAGGCGATATTGCGATGGGGAAGTACGGAAAACTGCCGTGTGCCCTTATAGACAACAATATGTTTCCGAGCGTAGAGGTTGATTGCGGGTCGTTTGTCGTCACCTGCCCTTGCTGCGGCTCGCAAATACCGTGTCTCGACATTCGGTTCATCGATGCGCGCGACAGACTCAGCGACGAAGTGAGAAAACGGACAGGCGTTCATATGCCGGTGTATCCGGAGAAATGCCCTGTTTGTGGCCTCGATATCGTGTATGACGCCGGCGACGAGGGATAGGTGATGCGGAGGAGCTGGCTGTGAAGGCTTCTCCGTCTCTACAAATAAATCCCCTCACCGAGTTGCCTGTGGAACTCGGCGTGATGGTCGCGTGCCCAGGTAAAGAGCGCCTGGTCAAAGTCGGTACGCGCGGCCGGGACGCCAAAGACGCCGGCAACTTCGACGCGCACAAACTCCAGTGCCGGCAGCTTGTTGATGGCAGTGAGGGCAAATGGGGACGAGGGCTCCTCGAACAGATAGCGGCTGCCTTGCAGCGCGTCGCAACTGGTGCACGTGTTGCCGAGCGACGGGGCTTTGGAGGCTCGCGCGCCTACGGGCTTGTAGCCGCAGCGCTTATGAAGGTAGTCGCGGATCTCGCCTGGCACGCAGCCAAGAGCGGGCACGATGGCGAGTGCGTTGGCGTTGGCCGTGTCGATGGCAATGTGCCCGGCTTCGTTGGGCGCGTGCGCGATGACGATGCTCTCGTCGTTATCGGCTCGATAGGGAATGCCGAAGGCCGCGACCGAGGTCTCTTTGTGACACTTCCAGCACTCGCGCTTGCCCAGTACTAGATATATATACGGCGCTGAGGGGTCGGATCGGTCAACACCGGGCAGCCACTCGGCAAAGGGCTCGGGGTTGACGCCGCTGGGTACATACCAGATCTTCTTGGTCCGGTCCCATTTGGCGCCCAGCGCCTTGGCTTCTTCTTTGTGCGAAAAGGGGACATCGAGCTCGGTGCGCATGGCGGCTCCTTGGTGCTGCAGGTGCAAGTGGCTCAAGGATACCGCAGGGCGCAGACATCGCGGCGTTTTGCTGAGAAGTTGCGGTGCGGACTGATTGGTTATGCCGATGGATAGATCGGCAAGTAGATGGTCGGCTTTTGGCTAGTTGGGCGGTTGGAACTGCCGGCGGATTTAGCGACATAAAACAAAACAGCCCAGAGGGCATAGCCTCTGAGCTGCGAACATTTGGTGGGCGTTAGAAGATTTGAACTTCTGACCTCTTCCGTGTCAGGGAAGCGCTCTCCCCCTGAGCTAAACGCCCGATCAAGGGTGCGCAAGCGCGCAAGGGATAATATAACGGAGCCTGAACTCGGTGGCAAGAACATTTTTAAAAATCGCTTACATTGTGGAATTCGGGGGCTTCGTCATATCCATTTCAAAAGAGCCTGCTGCCGCGATTTGGCTGTCGCATAATGCAAGGCCATTGCGGTATCGAGCTATGGAAAGACACCTGCGGAATTGTCCTACCGATAAGCGGACAAGCCTCCAGCTGGTGCCTTCGCCGTGGTAAGGTAAGCCGAATTGCTTCCAGACTGTTTCGGGGGAGTGGAATGAGCAAAGAGTGTGTCGAGCAGGTCGAAGGCGCAGGGGCTTCGGTGCCGATGACCGATATATCGAACATTGATGTGCCCGAGGGCACCGACGAGCTCAGCCGTAACACCCGTCGCGCCTGGCGCGAGCGCCTTAACGATGCGTCGTCGCGCAAGATGATCACGGGCGTCTTGGCTACGCTGGTGGGCGGTTCGTTTTGGGGCTTCTCGGGCACCAGCGCGAGCTTTCTGTTCGATACCTACCACGTCGATACCTTGTGGCTTATGAGCGTGCGCCAGATTCTCGCCGGGCTGCTCTTTATGGCCGTGGTTGTTACGCGCGACCGCGAGCGCCTGGTTAAGCTCTGGACCACACCTGCCGACCGCAGGCAGCTGTTGCTTTTTACCGCTTTTGGCCTGCTGTTTAACCAGTTTTGCTACCTTTCGGCCGTGCGCCTGACCAATGCCGGAACCGCGACGGTGCTTCAGTGCCTGCAACTGGTCATCATCATGGGCTACACCTGCGTGACCGATCGTCGTATGCCGCGCACGCGCGAGGTCATCGGCATTGGCCTGGCCCTTGGCGGCACGTTTTTAATCGCCACCGGAGGTGATCCCACCAGCCTGAACATCTCGCCGCTCGGCTTGATCGCGGGCCTCATGTGTGCGGTCAGCGCCACCTGCATGGCAGTGATTCCCGCTAAGATTCTGCCCGAATATGGCAGCCCCATCGTCACGGGTTCGGCTATGCTCACGGCAGGCATCGTTTCGTGCGCCGTGGTTCAGCCTTGGGCGCATATGCCGGCGCTCGACGCTGCCGGTATCGAGGCGCTCGCGGTGTTCGTGGTTATCGGCTCGTTTTTTGCCTACATGCTCTATATGCAGGGCGTTAAGGACATTGGCTCGGTTCGTGCAAGCCTCATTGGAACCGTGGAGCCGGTCTCGGCGACCATCACCAGCGCCGTTATGCTGGGCACGGTATTTTTGCCGACCGACCTTATCGGCTTTGCCATGATCATCGTGATGATGTTCCTCACGGTGTAGCTGGCGCCGCCGCCAAGACAGATAAGGTGTTGCGCCAAATTTTCGCCAATTGATAGCCGTGTCTGGAGTTTAGCTGTCGATGCTCAATATGCCATAAACTAATAGTGTTATGGACTTTTCTATTGCGACTCAATTGCGAGGATTTCTTTATGGCTGGTAATCACTTTAAGGGCAGCGACAGCGGCCGTCCTGCAGTTCCGCCGCGTTCGAACGGGGCCGGAAAAGCTGGCATGCCGAGCGGAGCTGGTCAGAACAGCGCCGGTAAGCGCACGTCTCCGGGCGAGACGGCGATGTTTACCGCTCTGTACGAGCAGTCTCAGAAGGCTAAAAAGACCGGTCGCGCAAGAGGGAATGTCTTTGCGGGCGGTGCGACCCCCACGTCGCAGCCGAGCGGGGCTCCTTCGACACCTGCGAACAACGTAGGCGCTGCCAACGCCGCGAATGCCGCCGGCAACATTAATGCCGGCAATGCCGCCAACAATACTCCCTCTGCCGGTGGCGCGGGGCTTACGGGCAACCTTGGCACGATCTATACGGGTGCCTCCGAGACCGGCACGTTCGCCCGTTTGGAAGACAACGGTGCCGAGTTTAAGGGCTCCGGTTCCAAGGAAGATTATTACGATTTTGGCTTGAACTATGGCAGCGACGCTTCGACGAGCTCGACCTCGGATGGCCTGGTCCGTCATCGCCATCGCAAGGGTGAGGGCAAGAAGCGCCATGTTGGCGCGGTTGTTGCCGCCGTAGTCGTGGTGCTGCTCGTTGCGCTTGGCGCAAGTGGCTTTATGCTGCTTAACTCGGCTAAGACCGTAAAGGGCGAAGCGAAGGAAGCTGTCGAGGTTGTCGGTGGCCTTAAGGACAAGGTCACGTCGGGCGATTTTTCGACGCTGCCCGACGACGCGAAGAAGATCGACGAGCTCTGCGATAGCATGAAGGCGGAGACCTCGAGCCCGCTGTGGACGGCGGCTTCGTTTATTCCGGTGTACGGCAGCGACATCAATGCGGCCCGTACCATGATCGATGCCCTGTCCGATGTCTCGAGCAACGCGCTGGTTCCCATGGCCGACAACCTTTCGCAGGCCACGCCCGGCAAGCTGTTCCAGGACGGGATGATTAACGTGTCCGCGCTGCAGGCAGTCGCCGATTCGCTTTCCAGCAGCTCGAAGGTGTTCAAGAGCGCCAACGAGAAGATCCAGGGCATTGGTGACACGCATATTTCCCAGGTGACCGAGCTGGTCGATAAGGCCAAGGATGGCTTTGCCACCCTCAGCGGCGCGGTCGATGCAGCGGAGAAGGTCGCCCCTGTCCTTCCCCAGATGCTCGGCGCCAACGGCCAGACGCGCAACTATCTTATGTATGCCATGAACAACGTTGAGATTCGTGCTTGCGGCGGCTTTGGCGGCTCGCAGGGTCTGATTTCGGTTACCGATGGCCAGATGTCGATTGGCGACTTTGTTCCCCGCATTGGACTGAGCGAGGATGAAGCGGTCGAGAGCGTCGACGAAGAGGACGAGGCGCTGTTCGGCAACCACAGTAACCTGTACAACTCGGGTAACACCTATTCGCCCGACTGGCCGCGCAACTCGCAGCGTGTCGCAGCCCTGTGGAAATCTCAGTATGGCCAAGACGTTGATGGCGTCATCGGTATCGACCCGGTGTTCCTGCAGTATCTGCTGGGCCTTGTCGGCAATGTCTCGCTGCCCGACGGCACGGTTGTCGACGGCACCAATGCGGCCAAAGTCCTCATGCACGACGTGTACTGGAACTATCCGGTCGAGGAGTCGGACGGCATCTTTGCAGCCGTTGCCAGCGCCGCCTTCGACAAGATTCTCGGCGGCATCGGTGATGTCGATGTTACGAAGCTCGTCAGCGCCGTTGAGCGTGGTGCCGAAGAGGGCCGCCTGATCGCGTGGATGAAAAACGACGACGAGCAGAACGCTATCAAGGAAATGAACATCGACGCCTCGCTGCCCGATCCGGACGACCCGAGCGAGGATCCCGTTGCCGGTGTCTACTTTAACAACCTGAGCTTCTCCAAGCTCGATTGGTACCTCAACGCCGATACGCAGATTGGCCAGGGCGTCAAGAATGGCGACGGCACGTGCTCCTATCGCATCACCGTCACCCTGACGAACATCATGACGCAGGAAGAGGCCGGCAAGCTGCCCGACTACGTTGCGGCGAGCGCACCCGATGCCGCGCGTGATGACGAGCGCCTGAATGTCTCGCTGTTCGCCCCGACGGGTGGCAACATTTCGGACCTTACCGTCGAGGGCACCCAGTTTGGTCTTGGCGCTGCCACGTGGCATGGCATTCCCTTCTATTCGGGAACCGTTGACCTGCATGCGGGCGAGACGACGACGATTACCTATACGCTGACCACGTCGGCCGAGGTGGGAGACAAGCCGCTTACGCTGCGCCAGACCCCCACGTGCCAAGCGGCTCGCGACAGCGCTTCGGCGTAGGGTTTTTCTGGTAGTCCAGATAATCGAGTACCATTTTGGGGGCGGACAGATAATCTGTTCGCCCCATTTTTATAAGGAGAGCGCATGAAGTACTTTGGCACCGACGGCTTTCGCGGCGAGGCCAACGTTGGGCTGACGGTGGAGCACGCCTATAAGATCGGCCGTTTTGTGGGTTGGTATTATGGTGCCAATCGCAGTGCTAAGGCACGCGTGATCGTGGGCAAGGACACGCGTCGTTCGAGCTATATGTTCGAGGCGGCGCTGGTGAGCGGCTTGGTCGCGAGCGGCGCGGACGCCTACATGCTGCACGTGATCCCGACGCCGGGCGTGGCGCATCAGACGGTCGAGGGCTGCTTTGACTGCGGCATCATGATCAGCGCGAGCCACAACCCGTTTTGCGATAACGGCATCAAGCTCGTCAACAGCGACGGCTTTAAGATGGACGAGAACGTGCTGGAGCTCATCGAAGATTACATCGATGGCAAGAGCGAGGTGCCGCTTGCCACGGGCAACCACATTGGCGCCACGGTGGACTACATGCAGGGCCGCAACCGCTACATCGCCTCGCTCATCGCAAGCGCCAACTTTTCGCTACAGGGCGTCAAAATCGGCATCGACTGCGCCAACGGCTCGGCGTCCTCGGTCGCTAAGCCGGTGTTCGACGCGCTCGGCGCCGACGTACGCGTAATTAACGCCGCGCCCGATGGCTTCAACATTAACGTCGACTGTGGATCGACGCACATGGAGCGTCTGCAGCGCCACGTTGTAGAGCAGGGCCTGGACGTGGGCTTTGCCTACGACGGCGATGCCGACCGCTGCCTGGCCGTGGACGAGCGCGGCCGCGTGGTTGACGGCGACCAGATCCTGTACGTGTGCGGCGTGTATCTGAACAAGCATGGTCGTCTTTCGGGCGGTACCGTGGTGCCGACCATCGCCAGCAACTTTGGCCTGATCAAGTCGCTGGAGCTTGCCGGCCTGAGCGCCGTGACCAGCGGTGTGGGCGACCGCCACGTGTACGCCAAGATGCGCGAGGGCGGCTACAGCCTGGGCGGCGAGCAGACGGGCCACACGATCTTTGGCGATATCGAGCGCACGGGCGACGGCATCATGACTTCGCTGCGCGTGATGGAAGTGATTCGTGCCGAGCGCGAGACGCTCTCGCAGCTCACGGCGCCGTGCAAGCTGCTGCCGCAGGCGCAGGTGGCCGTGCGCGTGGCGGACAAGGACGCCGCGCTGGATAGCATGGGCGTGCAGGCCGCGATTGCCGAGGCCGAGGCGTCACTGGCGGGCGAGGGTCGCGTGCTAGTTCGCAAGAGCGGAACCGAGTCAGTCATCCGCGTGCTGGCCGAGGCACCCGACCAAGCAGCCGCCGACGCCGCTATGAAGCGCATTGCGGGTGCCTTGGAGGCCTTGTAGTTACGCGGTTTTACCAAACCGCGTAACGGCTCGACGGTGCCAAAACATTGACGTTAACGGACTAGGTGGAGAAAGGGGGCGCCGCGGATTGGTTCTGCGGCGCCCCCCCCCTTGCGTTGGCGTGTCGGTTATGTCCTACAGCTCGTAGAGCGTGGTGAACTTGTCCTGCAGGTAGCTGCAGTAGTAGCGGGCGTCGAACGTCATGCCGCAGGCGCCCTTGATGAGCTCCGGAGCGTCCTTGGCGCGGCCCCACTGCCAAATGTGCTCGCCCAGCCACGCGCGGACGGGTGCCAGGTCGCCGCTCGCGCAGGCGCCGGTAAGGTCGACGCCGTCGCGGCACATGGCTGGCACAAACATGGCGTCGTAGGCGCTGCCCAGCGCATACGTGGGGAAGTAACCAAACGAGCCGCCGCTCCAGTGCGTATCCTGCAGGCAGCCGCGCGTGTCGTCGGGAACCGGAATGCCCAGGTACTCGTCCATAAAGCGGTTCCAAAGCGCGGGGATATCCTTGGCCGTGGCCTCGCCGGCAAACAGCATGCGCTCGATCTCGTAGCGCACCATAACGTGCAGCGGATAGGTGAGCTCGTCGGCTTCGGTGCGGATCAGCGACGGCTGCGCAATGTTCACGGCGCGGTAGAGCGCGTCCTCGTCCACGTTGCCGTAGACCTCGGGCGCGTGACGGCGCAGTACCTCGAGCAGCGGCCCCATAAAGGCGCGGCTGCGAGCAACGGTGTTTTCGAAGAAGCGGCTCTGGCTCTCGTGGATGCCCATGGAGGTTCCGCCCTCAAGACAGGTGCGCGCGTAAGCGGGGTTCACGCCCAGCTCGTACATGGCGTGGCCGGCCTCGTGGATGATGCTGTAGACGTTGGAGATGCAATCGTCCTCGTGGATATGCGTGGCGATGCGCGCGTCGCCCACCGAGAAGCCCTCGCTAAACGGATGCTCGGTAAAGGCGAGCGTGGTGTCGTCCAGGTCCAGGCCCACAAGCTTCATCAGGTCAAAGCTCATGGCGCGCTGGGCAGCCTCGGGCACATGGGCGTGCAAAAAGTCGGCAGCGGGTTGCTGACCGCGCTCGCCGATGGCGTGCACGAGTGGCACGACGGTGGCCTTGACCTCGCCGCAAAACGCGTCGAAGCTCTTGGTGGAAAGGCCGCGCTCGTACTGGTCGAGCCACACGTCGTACGGGTCGCGCTTGGGGTCCATGAGCTCGGCCTGATGCTTAAGCTGGCCGACGATCTTGTCCACGTAGGGCTCAAAGCTCGCCCAGTCGTTGGCCGCTTTGGCCTTATGCCACACGGCATCGGCCTCGCAGGTGAGCCTGGTCCAGGCCTCGGCCTCCTCGGTAGGAATAACGCTTGCCTCGCGCTGGTCGCGGCCGAGCACGCGGATCTCGTCAAGCAGCTGCGGGTCGTCGATCTTGCCGCCGGCGACGGTCTCGCGTGCCAGCGAGTGCACGAGTTCGACAGACTTCTCGCTGGTCAGTAGCTTGTGATGCTCGCCGGCAAGCGTGCCCATGGCGTCAGCACGGGCGGCAGCACCGTTGGCAGGAGCAATCGTCGCTCCATCGAACTCGGCAATCTTGAGCAGGTACTCGCGAGTCCACAGCTTGCCCTCGAGTTTGCGGAACTTTTTGACGGCCTTGTCGACTTTAGCAACCTTGACGCCCTTGGCAGCTTTTGCCACGGCGGCCTTGGCCTTCTTATCGAGTTTCTTTCCCATACCGTATCCTTAATCTCGCAGGCCGAGCGCCTCGGGTGGGCGCGCGGCCAGTTTGCACAGCTACCCGCCTTGTACCGGTTGATTTCCGATCTCAGCCGAACACATTGAGCAAATAGGCCATTCCCGCAGCTAGCTGAACGCCCCCGCGGCCCCTCCTGGGGTCCGGGGGCGCCGTTTTCCCAGTTGATGGAACGGTGGAGATGTGTTTCGATGGGTCCGGTGGCCATGCTCCGCCCGCCGCCCGGCACCTCTTCCCAGACTCAGCCGGACGGCCGGTCCGTCTATTCCGTTT